>NZ_JBILRO010000019.1:0-25046 GCF_044372605.1 Phenylobacterium sp. | reverse complement strand
GGCGCACCCCGCGCCACTCTTTGATCAGTGAGGATCCGGGCTTCAGCGTTGCGCCAGGCGTCGGCGTGAACGATCGGTCCTCGCTAAACCGCCGACCAAGTTCAGCGATCCGGCGCCGTGCCGCGCCCGAGAGATCGCCCTGACGGCGGGCCTGCAGTTGATAGGCCAGCGCCAACCCCAGTAGCTCCCGGGTCCGGAAGGCCGGGGGCGAGCCGCCAAGTCGCTCGCCCCAGAGCTGGCGAAGCTCGGGCGCTGTCATGACCTCCAACCCCTCCGGAAGGTCACCGGCGCTCACGCGCCGGCTCCTGCAACGATGCGGTAGACCCGGCCCGCCGGGGTGATGTCTGAGGTGACGGTCAAGCCCCGATCCTTCTTGATCGCACCGGACAGGGCGCCGCGCACCGAGTGAGCCTGCCAACCGGTGGCCTGCATCAAGGCCTCGATCGTGGCGCCTGCGGGACCGCGCAGCATCTCGATCACGGAGCCGATCTTGCCCCTCGGCGCCGGTGGGACAGATGCAACGTCCGTCAAGGAGGTCGGAGACGGTGCTGCGTTCTCTGGCGTGCCGATCGCTTCGCGGCCTGCGCCAGTGATCAGGAGCCGGCTCGCGCCTTCAGCCTGGGGAATGGAGATCAGCATACCGCGCCGGATGAGCGCGGTGGCGGTGGGCTTCGCGACGTCTGCGGCGTCGATCGTTCCGTCCTCCGTCGCGGCAGCCCGGGTCAGCAGGTCGCGCTGGGTGGTGTTCAGCTTGGTCATGGGATGTCCTCGTTCTGGCGGGGCCGCAAGATCGCGGCCCCTACCAGCGCGAGCCCGGAGCGCAGCCGGGCGTGGACGCACCCACCAACGCTTCCTTCCAAGGCCCAGTCCAGTCCCGAAGACCTGGATCTGGGCGGTTTGGGAGGAACTCTCGCGGTTTCTTAGGGTCCTCTACTCACCAGCCCGCAACGCGAGGCCATCAACCACCATGACGTTGGACTTTCGAACCACGAAGCCCAGCGCATTGAGCCGGTCGCGCAGGCTGCGCTTGCTGAACGGGATCCTCTGGCCCTGAGCCTTGCACCAGGAGATGAAGCCCATCCAGACATCCGCGATGGAGGTGCGTCCGTCGGCGACGAGATCGCAGCGTTCGTCGATGAAGGCGTGAAGCGGGTTTGAGGCACAGAGGAAGCGCGCCTTCGCGACCTCGCACTCGGCGGGAGGGTCGAACGCGCCGCGGGCGCGAAGCGCACACAGCCCGTTCAGCATCCAATTGAGGACCCCGGGGAGCTCGGTCTCGATAATCTGCGTGGCGAGCTGAGGGTTGATCTCGGCCTTCGTGAACCGTCGCTCGAACGGGATCACCTGCAAGCGACGGCTGATCCCGTGAGAGGTGTCATCCAAAGTGGGCGCACCGTTTATGGCGATCAGTGGCATCGCCATCGAGCGAAACGTCAGGCCGTGTGTGGACCGGACGCGGCGGGTGTTGATGAGCTTGTTCTCGGCGATCTTCTTGAGCTGCCCATCATTAAGCCGCTCACCGTCCTTTGCGTCATCCTCCACAATCAGCAGCTTCCCCAGGAGGTTGGGGAGCGTGAACTTGTCGTTGGTGAGGGCGCTCAGAGACCCGGCGTACACCTGATCTTGGCCGATAACAGCCTGGAGGATCGACAGGATCGTAGACTTGCCGTTGGCGCCGCCGCCCCAGAGGAAGGCGATCACCGGAATGTCGCGGACCGGCTGGAGCGCATAGCCCAGAAGTTCGCTCAGATGGCGAACCATGTCCTTGGGGTCCTTGGCGGCGCCGAAGACCTCGTGGATCATCTTGTCAAACTCGGGGCAGGTCGCCTCGGGATCGTAGGCGACAGGCAGAACATGCTGCAGGCCGTCGTGCAAACGATGCACGCGGCGTGAGAGACCCCCGCCGGGCTCGATCCAGAGTTCTGCATTCTGGACATTGACCACGGGCTGAGGCTTCGCGCGCATCATCTCATCGGCCGCCGGCGCCAAATCCCGGATCATGCTGAGCGCCGCCGACACAGACTGTGCTGACGGGCCGTAGCGGTCGGGCGACTTCAAAGCGAGGGGGCGCAAGATCGCGCGAAGCGCGACGTCGCTGATCGGGGTCCAGTGGGTTCCCGCATAGAAAATCAGCTGGCCGTCCGCCGTTCGCATCAGCGTGGTCCCATACGCGAACCTTTCGCGCATCACGTCCAAGGCCAAGGCCTCGGCAGGCCCAGCACGCTTAAGCTCCCGATGTGAGCGGATCTGCCGCTCGACCACCAGCAGGTGGTAGTGCGCGACGTTGATGCGCTTCTCCAACGTTGCAAGGATCTCCGTAACATCGTCGGATTGCTCCGATGCTGCCGCGATGATCGCGCAAATTTCCACGTCCGCCGTCTCCGGCGTCGTGTTCTGGGCCGCCTCAAGCGGCGTCTGTTCCGGATTGAGTTCGTGCATCTTCCCTCTCGCGTTCAAGGGATAGATGCAGTCTTCACATCGGCTGGTCGTAAACATGGATGCAGTGAAGACTGCATCCATCCATGACCAGCAGCACCGATCTCCTACGCCCAATATTTATGAGGAGTCAATCGCCGCTCTCTTTGAACATCCTGAGAGAAGCCGAAAGCGGCCACGTTGGGAGATCTGGGAGGATCTAACGCAGGTTCTAAAACTCCTTCCCCCAGCTTGACTCGACCCGGATGAACACTTGATATGTGTCTAGGGATCGCTGATTTGCGGTTCTGGCGGTTCATGGAGGGTTGGCTGCGCGCAGACGTTGAGAAGCGAAGGCGCGCGCCCCTCCAGATCCGAAAACTCCGCACCCGACGAGGTTTTTCACGGGGGCGGAGCTATGACTCTAAGCATCAAACGAAGTTCTCTTGGTGGGACTGGCAGGTTAACTACGCCCGGCCGCAAGCCGCCCTCCCCTACCCTTGATCAGGCGGCCGTCGCCGCTTCCGCCCAGGCACGATGGGCCGCTGCCCGGAACGTTCGAAGCGTAGATCGGCGGATCAAATGTTCCTGGAGGTTGAAGGTATTGTAGATGGCGCCGTGGGCGGAGAGGAACCGTTGGGCTGAGCCCTGCGATTTGAACTTCTGCTGTTTCCGCTCTCGTCGTCGGATCGGAAGATGACTGTTCTCAGCGCGATTGTTGGCCTGCATCCCACCCGGTCGATGGACGCCTTTCAGCCCGAGTTCGCGGACGGCCGCGCCGTAGGACGCCAGCTTGTCCGTCGTAATCGTCTCGGGGTGAACGCCCTGGTTTCGCAAAAGCCGCCGCAACAATTTCAGCGCAGCGGCCTTGCTCCGCCGCTTCTGGACCAGGACGTCGAGAACCTCGCCCTCGTCATCGACGGCCCGCCACAGCCACATCTTCCGCCCGCCGATGTGGACGTACATCTCATCCAGATGCCAGCGGCCGGTCGGCGGCTGACGACGTCGACGCAAGTTCGCCGCGATCATCGGGCCGAACTTGATCACCCAGCATCGAACCGTCTCGCGGCTGACTTCGATTCCGCGTTGGGCGAGCAGTTCCTCGACATCCCGAATACTGAGTGTGAACCGGAAGTATAGCCATACGGCCTGGCGGATCACATCCGCCGGGAACCGATGGCGTTTGAACGAGATCGGCTTCACGAAAATCTCCACCTCAGCGCCTGACCGTGCCGAACTGGGGGCCATTGTAGTTTGCCTGCCAGCACCGCAGGTGCTGTAGATCACGGGGTGGGTGGCCAGAAATTTCTGTGCCGAGCCTTGGGATTTGAACTTCTGTTGCTTTAGCTCCCGCCGTCGGATCACCATGTGGAAGTTCTCAGCACGATTGTTTTCGCGCGTCCCGCGTGGTCGATGAAGTGCATTGAGACCGAGCTCGCGCATCCCGGCACCGCATCTAGAGACATCTTACCGTTGGCCTGCACGCACCGACGCAGGATCGGCTCGCCCTACCAGACGTCTATGAAGCTACGTCCCGAGCGGCGGATCGAGACGCCGGTGGCATTAAGGCCCCGAGTCAGCCAGTCGCGAGTGTCCGCCGGGTCGATCACCGCGGTGATCTCGCAGACTTGAGCGACCGAGATCGCCTTGCCGGTCTGGTACATTCGCCCCACTAGTTTCTGGAATAGCGCCTCGCGGGCCTGGGGATCCAACTCCGCCTCCAACTCCTTGCGGTAGCCCAGGCGGACCGCGCCCTCCAGGCCCATGGGGCCGAACTCGGCGGTCGGCCAGGCGACGGTGAAAGCCGGGGCCGAGAAGTCGCCGCCGGTCATGGCCTGGGCACCGAGGCCATAGCCCTTGCGAAGCACCACGGCGAACAGCGGCACGGCGAGCGCCGCCGAGGTGACGAACAGCCGCGAGCCCCGCCGCACGGCGGCCGTCTTCTCGCTATCCGGCCCGACCATGAACCCGGGGGTGTCGCAAAGGGACAGGATCGGTACGCCGAAGGCGTCGCAAAGCTGCATGAACCGGGCGCCCTTCTCCGCACCCTCGGCGTCGATGGCGCCGCCGAGGTGGCGGGGGTCGTTGGCGATGACGCCGAAGGGACGGCCCTCGATGCGCAGGAATCCGGTGATCATGCCGGGGCCGTAGCCAGCGCGCAGTTCCAGGAAGCTGGCCTCATCCGCCAGGCCACGAATGACCGCCCGGATGTCATAGGCGCGCACCCGGTTCTCGGGGATGGCGTGGCGCAGGATACGCTGGTCGGCGCAGGTCCAGTCCTTTACCCGGCCCTGGAACATGCCCAGCAGGTGACGCGCCGCCGCGGTCGCCTCCGCCTCGTCCTCGACCAGCAGATCTAGCGTCCCGTTGGTCCACTGGACATCGGAAGGGCCGATCTGGTCGGGGGTGAACACGCCCAGGCCGCCGCCCTCGATCATCGCCGGACCACCCAGGCCGATGTTGCTGTCGCGGGTGGCGATGGTGATGTCCGCGCAGCCGAAGAACACCGCGTTGCCGGCAAAGCAGCGCCCGGAGTTGATGGCGATCCGCGGGGCGACCCCGGACATACGGGCGAAGGTGGTGAAGCTTGTGGTGTCGAGCGACGAGGCCGAAAGGCCACCCACGTCGACGTCCCCTGGCCGTCCGCCACCGCCCTCGGTGTACCAGACCACCGGCAGCTTCCAGTGCTCGGCGAATTCCAGGATCTGGTCGGTCTTTTTGTGCCCGAAATGGCCCTGGGTGCCGGCGAGCACGGTGTAGTCGTAAGCCAGCGCCGCGCAGCGCGAAGTCTCCGGCCCGAACAGGGCGCCATTGACGTCGCCAATGCCGGTGACGATGCCGTCGGCTGGGGTTGCGACCTGAAGGTCCTCGATGGTGCGGCGGCGGCGCTGGGCGGCGATGGCCAGGCCGGCGAATTCCCGGAAGCTCCCGTCATCGAACAGGTCGCCCAAGTTCTCCCGTGCGGTGCGCTGGCCGGTCTTGCGCCGGCGGGCGACCGCGTCGGGGCGGTTCTCGTCGAGGGTCAAGGCCTGGCGGGCGCGTACCTCGGCGAGGTCGGCGCGGATCAGCCCCAGATCGATGGTGTCGTCCGCGGCGGCGACGTCGTCCTGGGCGCCTTCCTGGATGAACACCAGGGGGTGGCCCTCGTCGACGATCAAGCCGGTCTCGCCCACCAGGCCTGTGACCACGCCGCCCGTTGGCGCAGCGGCGAGGTGCTGCATCTTCATGGCCTCGAGCACGGCGACGGGCTGGCCGGCGCGGACGTGGTCGCCGACGGCGACCTCGAAGCCGACGATGGTGCCCCGCAGGAGCGACGCCACCGTGAGGCTACCCTCGGGAGCCTGGACCAGAGCCTGGGCGACCTCGGCGGCGATGGCCTCGACCGGTGGCGCGAGCTCACTGGCGCGCGCGAGCAGCGCGGGGAGCCGGTCCTCGACAAAGCCTGTATCGGCCATCCCAGCCGCCACTTCGGGCGCCTCCAGGATCGCCCGCAGCAGGGCGAGGTTGCTGTCGACGCCTTCCAGCCGGAACTCGGCCGCCGCCCGACCCGCGCGCGCCAGAACGGCGCCGAGGTTGGCTGCGGGGCTGTGCACGATGACCTTGGCGATCATGGAGTCGAATGCCGGGCTGGGCCGGTAGCCGGCAAAGCCAGCACCGTCCACACGCACGCCCGGACCGCTGGGCGGTTCGTAGCGGGCGATGACCCCACCACCGCCAGAGACCGCGCCGTCAGCAGCGATCCGCTCAAGATTGACCCGCAACTGGACGGCGTTTCCGCGCGCCGGAGGCGGACCGTTGGCCAAGCCGACATCGGCGAGCGATTCGCCCCCGGCCAGCCGGATCTGGATCTGCACCAGATCGAGACCGGTCACGGCTTCGGTGACGGTGTGCTCCACCTGCAGACGGGCGTTGGCCTCGATGAACACCGCGGTCTCGCCGTCGGCGACGTCGAGCAGGAACTCGAAGGTCGCCAGGCCTCGCAGGCTCGCCGCCTCGGCCATGCGCACCGACCAGGCCTGCAGCCGCGTCCGCAGGGTGGACGACAGTCCGATCGCCGGGGCGAACTCGATCATCTTCTGCCGCCGACGCTGCAGCGAGCATTCGCGGTCGTGGATCGCCACCGACCGCACGCCGTCGCCCGCCACCTGCACCTCGATGTGCCGGGCCGCGGCGACGAAGCGCTCGGCATAGAGCCGGCCGTCACCGAAGGCGGCCTGAGCCTCCTGGGCGCAGGCGACAAAGGCCTCTGTGGCGTACTCGCCTGCACTGAGACGGCGCATGCCGCGCCCGCCGCCGCCGGCCACGGCCTTGATCATCACCGCCGCGCCCTTGGGAAGTCCGGCCTGGAAAGCCCGGATGTCGTCCAGCGTCGCGCCGCCGGCCAGACCGTCGATGACCGGCACGTCGTGGGCTACGGCAAAGGCGCGGGCGCGAGCCTTGTCGCCGAACAGGTCCAGAGCCTCGGCATCGGGGCCGACGAAGGTGAGTCCAGCCGCGACGCAGATCCTCTGGAAGGCCGCGCTTTCAGACAGAAAGCCATAACCCGGGTGTACGGCGTCGCATCCCGCCGCCACCGCGGCGTCGGCGATGGCCTGACCGTCGAGATAGGCCCGCGGCCCGACGCCCTTCAGCGCCAGAGCATCGCCGGCCCGCCCTCGGTGGAGTGCCGAGGCGTCGTCCTCCGAAAACACGGCGACGGTATGGAGGCCCAGGTCCGCCGCGGCGCGGGCGATCCGGATGGCGATCTCACCGCGGTTGGCAATGAGCAAGGAACGGATCGTCAGGCCACATCTCCGAATTACTAGGCCGCCCGCGCGAAGGCCGGGACCAGGTGGCGGCCCGCCAGCTCGATACTCTTCAGCACCGCGTCCGGGGGTATCGAGCCGTACTGCATCATGCACATCATGCGGTCGGCGCCGATAGCCTCGTAGCCCCGGATCTTGTCGGCGCAATGATCGGGGTCGCCGATCACAACGCAGTCCAGGGGCTCCAGCACCTCGTGGGCCTCGGTGAACGATATGGTCTCGCCCTGCGCCATCCGCTTGAGGACCTTCAGCACGGGCGGATCGTCGTCGTGGATCACCGTCTCATTGGGATCCAGTTGCGCCTGAGCAGCGGTGTCGCGGGCTGAGTTGGGGTGCAGCCCCCCCTTGATCATGTCGTACCAGACCCGCCGCGGCACCTTGAACACCACCGGAGCGGCGTTGACGTACCAGAGCGCCGACCAGGCCGCGCCGTTGGCAATCGCCTGTGCGCGGGTCTCGGCGAGGTGGATGAAGGTGAAGCAGCCCTTCTGGGCGTTCACCGTCCTGCCCGCCGGTGCCTTGCAGGCGGCCAAGCCGCGCTCGTGCTCCCGCAGCATCTCGCCAAGGAAGGCGACGGGGCTGAGCAGGGTGGTGCCGAGTGCGCCCACACCCATCTCGCCGGCCATGAAGAAGCTCTCGGGCGAACCGCACGTCTGCCACAGCGGCGGATGCGGTTGCTGAAGGGGCTTTGGCACGATCTCGCGCGGCGGCACCTTGTAAGTCGGTGTGTCCCAGGAGAACTCCTTTTCGGTCCAGACCCGTGGAATGACATGCATGGCCTCGCGGACCTCGTCGCGCGCTGTGTCCGGGTCAACGCCGAAGGTCTCCCACTCCTTACCGCCGCTCTTGGCCAGGCCGAGGTCGAAACGCCCCCCGGACAGGACGTCGATCGTCGCCCCACGCTCGGCCACCCGAAGCGGCGAGTTGATCTTGAACGGTGCCAGCACACCCGCATGGCCGACTCGCAGCCGTTTGGTCGCCATGGCGATCGCCGTGAGTACAACCTCCGGCGCCGAGGAATAACTGAACTCCGGCGAGCCGTGGTGTTCCACCTGCCACCACGTCGTGAAGCCGGCCGTATCCGCAGCGCGCGCCTGATCCAGAATTTCCCGGAACAGGCTGGCTTCATCGGTCCCGCGCCACGGAAACGCCTTCTGGATCTCGCAGAAGATATCGAACTTCATCGCGCCGCTTCCCCATGGCCAACGTACATAACGTTTGTTACGTAATTTCATCTTGGCGAGCGTGTCAAGGACCGCGCGCTCCGTTTGCAGCCAGGTCTCGGCGGGGCGCCCGTTGAGCCTTTGGCATAACACAAGATATGCTAGTCTGGGACCGCGCGGAGACGTCGCAATAGGGAGACACGGCATGGCCGAGGACTGGGCTCTGGAGCAGTTCTACCACACCATCATCAACGCCCGGGATATCGACGAGACCGTCGTCTTCTACCAGGCGCTTGGCTTTGAAATCATTCGAGACCGCCGCAACATGACCTGGCCGCCGGGAGGCGGCGTGGTCTTCGGCCTGATCCCGGACGTCAAGGGACGCGGCGGCACGCTGATGGCCCTGCCCAACGATCCGCCCCCGGCGGGGCCGATGCTGGACATCATTCAGTGGCTGGAGCCGCAGGCGTCCTTTAATCCTGTGTCCCCAACCACCGTGCCAAGAGTGACCGCTTTCCGGACGCGCAATGTCGCGGGTGCGCTCAAGGCCATGCAGGCCAAGGGCTACCGGACCACGACCGCGGAAGCCTACACCGGCAACGCCGCCGCGGGCATTCTGGCCGTCGGCGGCGTCTACGACCCCAACGGCAACGTCATCGAGCTGATTGAACTTGCACCGGGGCTGACGACCTCACGTCTCCAGGAGGTCTACGGGACTGACGCACCCCGCTAGCGGCCGATGCGGTAGATTCGCGCCGCCACGTCGTGGAACATCAGCGCTTTCTCGCCGGCGCTGAAGTCCCGGACCATCTTCTTGTGGGCGTTCCAAAGGACGCCGTATCCGCAGGCGCGCTTGTCCATCGGGAAGTTGCTCTCGAACAGGCAGCGATCAGGTCCGAACAGGTCGATGGCGGCGCGGTAGTAGGGCCCGTTGGCGGCGGCCAGCTCGTCGGAGGTCGGCGGCCGGGAACGTTCGTTCCAGCCGAACCCGTTGAAGTGCATATTGAGCCCGCCCAGCTTGACCACAACATTGGGACAGGCAGCGACCTGAGCCAGGCCAGACTGCCAGTCTGCGAACACCTCAGCCCGGCGGTCGGCATAGTAGCCCAGGCCCAGCGGCGTGCCGATGTGGTCCAGAATGATCGTCAGCTCGGGGACCGCCGCCGCGAGCGCGGCCACCTCGGCGAGCTGGTGATGGAAGACCCAGATGTCCAGGCTTAGGCCGCGCCGCGCCAGTTCGCGCGCGCCGCTCAGAAACGCGGCGCTGGCCATCATGCCGTCCGGGGCGCTGGGATAGGGATCAAGCACACCCTTCGGATCGGCGGCCACGATTGGCCGCACCCCGCGGTATCGGTCCGGCGCGCGAGCGATGTGGACATCCAGCACCCGCCCCGCCTCGCGTCCCAGCATCAGGTCGACCGAGCCGAAGATGGCTTCGCACGCCCGCACGGGTCCGAAGACGCCGCTCGCAGCCTGAGCCGCGACGCCATTGGCGAACTCCACTTCGCCGACCGATCGCAGTTCCGGCGGGCCCTCGGTCCGATACATCGCGCCGCACTCGGCGTAGACGGTGGCCACGATGTTGTGGCCTGCGCCGTCAGGTCCGGCGTCCGCCAGGAGATCTGGTAACAGGTAGGCGTCGTGCGGCAGCTTCCACAGGTGGTGGTGAGCGTCGATGATCGGCAGGTCCGGTTCGAGGGGCGCTTCCGACACCTGCGACAGCCATTCGGCCCTGACCGGCCACTCCATCGACATCGTGGGAACTCGTTGACTGCTTCAGGGACATGCGGTGACGGGACGGGCGCCTAGAGCCCCGTCCCGCGCCGGATCAGAAGTTCACGCCGACGCGCAGGCCATAGGTACGGGGCGGGTAGTAGACGAAATTGTCAGGCTGCAACACCTGTTGCCCCAGCGAAACGGACTGCAGCCCATCATTGGAGATGATGTCGTCATCCTCGATGTTCGACACAAAGGCATCGACCTTGTAGCGGCTGTCCGGGCTGTTCCATGTCAGTCGCAGATTGGTCGTATGATAGGCCTTCTGCCGCGAGGTGACGAAGTTGTCCGGCAGGAAGTCGACCTTGCCCGAAAAGTAGGTGTCGACACGCGGCGTCAAAGTGCCGAAGCCAACGTCAAAGGTGTATTCGGCGCCCACGTTCACGGAGTAGGGCGGCGTTTGGTTCAATCGGTTGCCCTTGAAGTTGCAGAGCCTGGTCGTGGCATCGCAGCCTGGCCCAGGGCCGCCGAAGCGGCCGTTCGTGGTGATGTAGCGACCATACTTGGCGTCGGTCACCGTTAGCGATGCATTCAGGCGCAGGTGGTCAACCGGAACCAGCGTGAACTCCGCCTCCAGGCCGTTCACGTCGGTGCTGCCGTTGACGTTGTTGATGCCGGACTGGGTCGAGCTCTGGATGAACACCTGAAGGCCCTTGATGACCTGATGGTAGGCCGCCAGATTGAGCTGGGCCCGACCATCAAGGAACTGGGATTTCCAGCCCACATCGAACGAGGTGAGCGTCTCGGGATTATAAATGTTGGCCAGGCCCACGATGTTACCGCCGGCCAGGTAGCCTCGGGAAATCGAGCCGTAGAGCAGCGAGTCCTCGCTGACCTGCCAGGCGGCGCCCAGCTTGCCGGTCACCTGATCCCAGCTCTTGCTGAAGGGCCCCTGGAACACCCCACAGCTGCCACCGCAGGCCAGGGGCAGTTGGTAGTCGAGGTAGTTGTAGCCATACTTCTTGTCGTGCGTATAGCGGACGCCCAGCGTCAGGGTCAGCGGAATCCCGGCCGAGGTCTTGGACAGGTCGTAGTCGAACTGAGCGAAGGGCGCATACGACTTGGTCTTGCTTGTGCCCTGGCTGAAGAAGTTGAAAGCATTGAAGGGCACCGTCGGGCCGAAGTCGTTAAAACCCAGGTCGCGGTAGGCGAAATCCTGGAAGTTCTTGCCGTAGAAGTAGATGCCGCCGACCACCCAGCGCAACGCCCCGTCCCCCTTGGACGCGAAGCGCACCTCCTCCGAGAATTGTTTGGCGTTCAGGGTCCATGGCGCGCCGATCGCCATCGGCAGGTCAGAGCCGTCGCCGTCGCTTACCTGATTCACGTCGCTGGTCCCGTAGGCGGTCACCGAGGTGAAGTTGGCAAACGGGAGCTTCCAGTCGAAAGTCGCCGAATAGAGTTCCGTCTCGTTCTTGCCGGCGTCCCGCGCGTCATGACAGACCCGCCGGGGATTGAACTTCGCCTGGGTGCTGAAGTCGCAGGCTGAACCGATCGCGATGCCCAGCGGGGCGCGGGTAAAGCGCGCCGGGGTCTGCCACCAGGCCGTCGCTGTGGCGGCCACGCCCTTGTTCTGGCTGAGGCTTGCGGCCAGCAGCAGGCTGGCGTCGGCATTGAAGTCCAGGGCCAGTTGCGCCCGCAGCATCTGATAATCCTGGGCGTCGAGCTGGTCGGTCGCCGTGGCCTTCTTGGACAGGTTCTTCGTGTAGGCGTCGTGCTCGGCCGACACCGCGGTGAGCCGGGCCATGGCGCGGAAATCCCCGTTCTCCGCCAAGGGCGCATTGAGGAAGGCGCGGAACGTGCGCGCGTCGTAGTTGCCGAGCATAGCGTCTGCTCCGGCGTGAAACTCGCCGGTCGGCTTCTTGGTGATGACGTTGATCGATCCACCCACGGAATTGCGACCGTAAAGGGTGCCTTGCGGCCCGCGCAGAACCTCGACGCGGGCGATGTCATAGAACTCAGAGTCGATCGACGTGGTCCGCTGCACATAAACGCCGTCGATGTTGTAGGCGACGGGCGAGTCCCCACCCGGCGTGGTGTTCTGGCTGCCCAGACCACGCATTGTGATGACGTTCTCCCCACCGGTCACGCCCGAGCCGAAGCGCAGGGACGGAACCCGCATGCCCAGATCCTTGAAGCCGATCACGCCCTGGGCCTGGAGGGCGTCGCCGCCGACCGCACTGATGGCAATAGCGACCTTCTGGACGTTTTCCTCGCGATACTGGGCGGTGACGACCACCTCACTGATCGTCGCCTCCCGATCCTGTCCAGCGGCCGGGGCGGCGCTTGCCGAAAGGCAGACTGCGGCGACGCCGGTGAACAGTTTCAGCGTGCGTTGGCTAATCATTCTCAATTCCTCCCCTGTTCCAAATCCGGCGACCGGGAGGCCACCGGGACTAAGCCCCTCAGGGCTTACCTTGATCCGCTAGAGCCTCGTTTGCCCGCGAGTGGCGGACGCCGGGTTCGAGTTCGATCATCTCGATGATGTTACCGTTGGGGTCGTAGCAGCACACTGTGCCGACGACGCCGAGGGCCTGTTCCGGCGTGTGCACCGGCTGCGCGAACCGCACGCCTTGTCGGCTGAGATCGTCGTAGGCCGCGTGGACGTTTTGGGTCCGGAACGCGAGGATTCGCGGCACTGTCTCGTCGATCTTCGCCGGATCTGGAAACTCGGCTTTTGGCTCAAGCCACTCCAGAAGGTCCAGCATCGGACCGTCTGGATCCGACGGCAACACCATGAGGACGCCGCGCCCCTGCGCGCGTTTAAGACCAAACAAGCCCGCTACGAATGGCGGCCACTTCACATGGCGGCGGTCGTTCAGAACGTCGAACCCGAGCTTGCGGTAGAAAGCGACCGACTCGTCTAGATCCCGACAGTTGATGACCGTGTGGTAGAATCGCGAAAGCGCCCAGCCAGGTTCGCTCATTCCGTAGCCTCCCTCAGGCGGCGCTGGGTGGGACGTCGCCGGCGCCGCATCGTTTGCAGCGGCCCGGCCCGTCGTTCAGCTCACCAGCAGGACAACTGTCCCACGGGCGGCTCACCTCCGACCGCGTTAGCTAAAACATAACGCATGTTCTTTCGGCATCGCAATGAAATAATATAACGACCGTTCTGTCTATCGCACGATAGAACATCCTGGTTCGCACGCAGAACGGATGGTTGGGCTTCAGGCCGTAGCGCGCCTCGGCCGAAGCGGGGCGCGGGCGGGAAGCGGATGATCGTCCCGGGCTGCGGGCGGGCTCAGGCGGGCGTCGATCAACGAATCGATGAACCGCCGTTGCGCGGGGGCCGCCAGCTTTCCGGCGATCAGCACCTGCACCCCGATTCCGTCGACTAACGCCACCAGTTCGCGAGAGGCGAGGTCCGCGTCCAGATCCGCGCTGGCCTCACCCTGCACCTGCGCGCGGCGGATCAGATCTGCGATCCGGCCGGACCATTCTCGGTAACGCTCTTGCATCACGAGGTTGACCTTCGGACTGTGTGCGGCGCGTTCCCAGAAAGCGACCCAGAAGCGCCAGCGCGCCTTCTCAACCGTCGTGGTCGGCAGGACACTGTAGACCAGATGCCGAAGGGCCTCGCGCGCCGAGGTTTCCAACGCGACTTGCTCCATTGGCGGGCGGGCCAGCTCAGCGGCATGCTCCGACGCCGCAATCAGTACATCGTCCTTGGATTGGAAGTAGTGGGTCAGCGCGCCGGTTGTGAACCCAGCCTCGCGCGCCACCTCCCGAAGGGTCAGCCCCTCGAGCCCATCGCGCGAAATGACGTTGAGCGCGGCGGCGGCGAAAAGTCTTCGCCGTTCAACGTGATCTGCCTGCCGGGCCATCCCTTTGGTGTCCTTCGCCAATATGATCCGCGCGCGTTAGCATACTGCCCCGGAGATATATACGCCCTCCCCCGCCGGCCGCAGGGACAACGGACCGCTGCGCGTCTGGGCAGCTATGGCTCAACCCGCAAACACGCCGCCGTCGATCACCAGTTCAGATCCGGTGACGAAACGGGCCGCCTCAGAGCAGAGGTAGAGCACCCCCTCGGCGATATCCTCAGGCGAACCTGAGAATCCGAGAGGTGTTGCGGCGGCCGCAATCGTGCGGGTCTCGGTCATGATCTCATCGATCGAGTTGGCCCCCGCGGGCATGTCGCCGCCGTGCTGCATTTTGACCCAGATCGGCGTCTCGATGCTTCCGGGGTGGATAGAATTGACCCGAATCCCGTTGCGCGCCGCAGCACATTCCAGCGCCACCGCCTTGGTGAAGAGCCGCACGCCGCCCTTGCTGGCGCAGTAGCCGGACAGACCCGCGATCCCCTTCAGTCCGGCCACCGAAGAGATATTGACTACAGATCCGCCTCCGGACCGTGTCATCGGATCCAGAGCCGCTCGCGTCCCAAGAAACACGCTGTCCAGATTGACCGCATTCTGCCGCCGCCAGGTGGCAAGGGTCATCGCGCTGAGTGGCGAATGGATGCAGAGGGCGGCATTGTTGACCAGGATATGAAAGCCGCGGCCGGCGGCCTGTATTGAGTCCATCACTCGGATCCAGTCCGCCTCCTCCGCGACATCCAGCCTCCGGCCCTCGACCTCGCCGCCCGCGCCCTGGATACCCGCACACGTCTCGGCCAGCCCGGCTTCGTCGATGTCGGCAGCCACCACCGATGCGCCCGCCCGCGCCAGGGCCTCTGCGCAGGCCCGGCCGATCCCACTGGCCGCACCCGTCACCAACGCAACCTTGCCCACGAAGCTAGCCATCAAACCCTCCTAAACACATAACGTTCGTTACATATGGCATCCAATTGGCTTGCGGACCAACCGATCGAACCGTAACGTTTGTTATGCACTGGGTGCAGGAGGCGACCGATGTCCAGGGTTCCCGACTATGACGCCGTCGTCATCGGCGCGGGCTTCGCGGGTCTCTACGCCGTCCAGAAGTTGACCAGCCTTGGCTTCCATGTCGCTGGCTTCGAGCGCGGCGAGGATGTGGGCGGCGTCTGGTACTGGAACCGCTATCCTGGCGCCCGCTGCGACTGCGAAAGCTACTACTACAGCTACGGGTTCTCCCAGGACTTGCAACAGGACTGGACCTGGAGCCGTCGCTATGCAGAGCAACCCGAGATTCTGAACTACCTGGGCCACGTAGCCGACCGCTTCGACCTTCGCCGGCACTTCCGTTTTGGTGCAGCCGTGGAGACCTTGGTCTTCGACGAGGCGGACGAAATCTGGCGGGTTCGCGCGCACGGCGGCCAGACGGTCACCGCCCGGTTCGTAATCTCGGCCATGGGCTGCCTGTCGGCCGTCAACTGGCCGGACATCCCGGGCCTCAGGTCCTTCCAGGGTCGGCTGCTGCACACGGCCGACTGGCCGCATGACCGTGTGGACTTCACCGGCCGTCGCGTGGGCGTGATCGGCACCGGCGCTTCAGCGGTCCAGGCGATCCCGCGCATCGCCCGCGAGGCGGCGCACCTCACGGTCTTTCAGCGCACCGCCAACTGGGTCCTTCCGGCTTGGAACCGGGCGAGCGACCCAGACTTCGACGCCTGGGTGAAGGCTCACTATGGCGAGATCCGCGAGCGCTGCGCGACTTCGGCCGGGGCGGTGCCTTTCAACGCCCCGACCCAATCGGCGCTGGAGACGCCCGAGGTCGAGCGACAGGCTATCTACCAGCGGTACTGGGACCTGGGCGGCATGCGGTTCTTCACCGCCTTTACTGACCTGTTCAGCAACCTGGAGGCCAACGCCACGGCCCAGGCCTTCGTGCGTCAGCAGATCCTGAAGATCGTGAACGATCCGGAGACCGCAAGCGCGCTGATCCCCACGACCCACCCGATCGGCGTGAAACGACCACCTCTCGATGACGACTACTACGAGACCTTCAATCGCCCGAACGTGGATCTGGTCGACATCCGCAACGCCCCGATCATCGAGGTCACCGGACAGACCGTGCGCACCGCGGACGCTGAGTACGAACTCGACGACCTGGTGGTGGCCACCGGCTTCGACGCCATCACCGGCGCGCTGCTGGCGCTCGACGTGCGCGGCCGCGGCGGCGTCACGTTGCAGTCGCGCTGGCGTGAGGGACCCAGCACCTACCTCGGCCTGGGGGTAGCGGGCTTTCCCAACCTGTTCACGATCACCGGCCCGCTCAGCCCGGCGGTGCTGGCCAACATGCCGACGGCGGTGGAGCAGCATGTGGACTGGATCGCCGATTGCCTTGACCACATGCGCCGGGAGGGAATCGGCGTCATCGAAACCACCGAGGCAGCGGAGGCCGACTGGGTCAGCCACGCAAACGAGATCGTCGGCCAGACCCTCTATCCGCACGCGGAGTCCTGGTACTTCGGGACCAATATACCGGGAAAGCCGCGCCGCTTCGGCGTCTATCTCGGCGGCTTCGGCGCTTACAGCGACCGTTGCGACGCCATCGCGCAAGCTGGATACGAGGGCTTCCGCTTCACCTCGGCTCCGAACTAGGCCGACCATGACCGAGGCGCCTTCTCCGATCGCGGGCATCCGCGCGATGCTCATCGAACTCCTCGGCGGGCCAGATGCCTCGATCGCCCATCGACGGGCGCAGTCCCTGGCCTTTTCGGCCGCCCAGCCGCCGCTACCTTCGGACATCAGGATCGCCGCTGACCTGCTCGGCGGCGTTCCAGTGGAACGCGTGCAGGCCGATGGCTCACAAGCGGCCGGCGTGTTCCTGCACCTGCACGGCGGCGGCTATGTGATGGGCGACCCGGCGGGCAGCCGGAGCTTGACCACCGCACTGGCCCGCGCCAGCGGATGGGAAGTGATCAGCGTCGACTACCGACTGGCGCCGGCCCATGCATTTCCCGCCGCCGTTGAAGACGCCGTCGACGCTTACGCGGCTCTCCTGGCGGACGGTATTTCTGCCCGTTCCATCATTGTCGGAGGCGAGTCAGCGGGCGGCGGTCTGGCCGTTGCGGCCCTGCTGGCAGCCCGCGATCGCGGGCTGGACATGCCAGTCGGCGTCATTGCGCTGAGCCCCTGGGCGAACCTGGCCTGCGAGGGCGAAAGCTACGTCACGCGCCATGGCCGCGACCCCCTGCTAACGGTGACTGTGCTCAAGGACATGGCGGCAGAGTACATGGCAGGCGCAGATGCGCGACAGCCACTGGCCTCGCCGGCGCTGGCGGATCTGACGGGGCTGCCGCCGCTGCTGATCCAGGTCGGCTCGGAAGAGGTGTTGCTGAGCGACGCCATCGCCCTTGCTGATCGGGCGCGCGACGCCAGCGTAGAGGTCGAGCTGCAGGTCTGGCAGGACATGATTCACGTCTGGCAGATGTTTCCCGGCCTCCTCGAAGAGGCCGACAGGGCTATCGCAGCCATCGTAGCAAGGCTCGACAACAGCTTCCGCGCGAAGTGAGCCCTGAAAGCTGGAGCTGGACCGGGCGACAATTGGAGACCAGTTGCTCAGCGACTGCATCCACGACCAATTCTCTCCCCGCGTACGGCGGGTGAGAGGGCTCGCCTTTCGATGGCGCAGCCTTCTGGCGACTTGGGTTCACATGGCGGGCGATGTCGACTGAAAGTCAGGGGTCGTTGGCAAGCGCCAGTACTTTCGGCAGCTTGAACGTCACGGTCTCACGCGCCGCGTCGACCTCTTCCACCGTGACTTCGAAACACTCCGCCAATCGGTCAATCACGCCCTGCACCAAGACCTCCGGCGCAGACGCGCCCGCCGTCACGCCCACCACGCGCGCGCCCTCCAGCCAGGCAAAATCAAGACTTTCGGCGTCATCGATCAGGTGCGCCCTGGCTCCGGACCGCAGACCCACTTCGGCCAACCTGACGGAGTTGGAGGAATTGGCGCTGCCCAGCACCAGCAGCACATCGGCGCGGCCGGCGATGGCTTTCACCGCCTCCTGCCGGTTGGTGGTGGCGTAACAGATGTCCTCCTTGTGCGGCGCGGTGATCTCCGGGAACCGGGCGCGGAGCGCCGCCACAATCTCGGCAGTGTCGTCCACCGACAGCGTGGTCTGGGTCACAAAGGCCACGTTTGAGGGATCGCGCGGCTGATAGGCCTGGGCGTCGGCGACGGTCTCGATCAGGGCGATGGCGCCATCGGGCAGCTGGCCCATGGTGCCCACCACTTCCGGATGCCCCGCGTGACCGATCAGCACGATCTCGCGCCCCGCATCATGGTGGCGCTCGGCCTCCACATGCACCTTGGAGACCAAAGGGCAGGTAGCGTCGAGGAAGAGCATCTTGCGGTCCTTAGCCTCGGCCGGCACCGACTTTGGCACCCCGTGGGCCGAGAACACCACCGGCCGGTCTGTGGGGCATTCGTCCAGTTCCTCGACAAACACCGCCCCCAGCGCCTTCAGCCGCTCCACCACATGGCGGTTGTGGACGATCTCGTGGCGCACATAGACCGGCGCCCCGTACTTGGTGATGGCGCGCTCCACAATCTGGATCGCCCGGTCCACGCCGGCGCAAAAGCCGCGCGGGCTGGCGAGCAGGACGGTGATGGGGGGTCTGGTGGTCATGCTGCGAACTTAAGGTGCGCGGGCGCAGGCCGCAAACGCCATCCGGGCTCGACTTCACGGATGCAGACCTTCGCCGGGCGCGCTATGCCTTTCCCAACAAGAAACAGGGGCGAAACGATGCAGACCATGCGGGCGACACGGCGAGCCGTGATGGCGGGCGCACTGGCGACCGGACTGGCGGGAACGGCGGTCGCGGCCGAAATGCCGGTGGTGACCGCAGTGGCCGGCGCGCCGGCGCTTCGGCTGGGTGCCTTCGATCTCAAGGCCAAGGGCTATGTGGTCGAGGAGTTCTTCCTGGCCGGGACCGCTCAATCTTACAAGCTGGCCGGCGAGGCCACGATCGATGGCCGCTGGCAGGCCCTGCCGGATGCGACCTCCCCCTACATGACCCGGATCGTGGTGGTGCGTCCGGCGCTCCCGACCCGCTTCAATGGCACGGTTGCGGTGGAATGGCTGAACGTGACTGGCGGCCTGGATGCCGCGCCGGACTGGTCCTATACCCACCGCGAGCTGCTGCGTAGCGGCTATGCCTATGTCGGCGTTTCGGCCCAGCGGGTGGGGGTCGAGGGCGGCTCGAGGTTCGGTTCGGGCGGGGCGCTGAAATCGGCCAACCCCGTGCGCTATGGCAAACTCAGCCATCCCGGCGACGCCTTCGCCTTCGACATCTTCACACAGGCCGGCCGGGTGGTGGAAAGCGGCCAGGTGCTGGGCGGACTGAAGCAACGGGCCGTGCTCGCCATGGGCGAGAGCCAGTCGGCCTCGTACCTGACCACCTATGTCAATGCCGTGGACCCGCTGGTCCGCCTCTATGACGGCTTTCTGATCCACTCCCGCTCAGGCAGCGCAGCCATGCTGTCGCCAGGATCGGGGGTCGGCGGCGCGCCGGGCGGAGCGCGCGCGCCGGCGGGCCTTCGGCTACGCGACGACCTGCGGGTCCCTGTGCTCACGCTCATCGCCGAGACCGACCTGATGGGCAGCCAGGGCGGCGGCTTCCTGCTGGCCCGCCAGCCTGATACCGACCGGCTGCGCACCTGGGAAATGGCCGGGACCGCCCACGTGGACAACTATGCCCTGATGGTCAGCGCCATCGACTCTGGCGAGGCCCCCATGGCCAGCCTGGTCGCCGCCTGGAAGCCTACCTCGGCGACCATCCTCGGTAAGCTCGTGAAGCCGATGAACGCCGCGCCCCAGCATCACTTTGTGGCCATGTCGGCGCTGTCGCACCTGAACGCCTGGGTTCGCGCCGGTCGCGCCCCGCCGAAGGCCCCACGCCTGGAGGTGGCCACGCCCGCCGGCGGCGGGGCGCCCGCGCTTGTGCTGGATGCGGAGGGCAACGCGATAGGCGGTATCCGATCGCCTTGGGTGGACGTGCCGACCGCGAAACACTCAGGCGTCGGCAACTCCGGCGGGCCGCTCGGCTTCCTGGCGGGATCAACCGAGGTGTTTGACGCAGCGACGCTGCAGCGGCTCTATCCGGGTGGCAAGCCGCAGTACCTGAGCCGGTTCAACGCCGCACTGGCGCGCGCCATGAAGGCCGGCTTCATCCTGCCGGCGGATCAGGCCGGCATCCGCGCCCTAGCGGATGCGATGTACCCGGAGGCGCCCGCTGCAAAATAGCGGGGTCGCCCTAGTTGTTGTGACTTCCGTCGCAGAGGGGCTGCTTGGCGGTCACCTTGCAACCGCAGAAGAACACGGTGCGGCTCTTGGTGGCGGCGTACTTTACCGGTGTGATGTCAGTGGTCTTGTGTGAGCCATCGCAGAAGGGCTGGCTCTTGCTAAGTCCACAGGCGCACCACCAATAGTCTCGCCCCTCCTCCACCTCGACGGCGAAAGGGGTCTCGGCGGCGCGGACAGGTGCGGTCATGGCGGCTTCCTTGGGTGAGCGGCTTAGTCACAGGGAGTGTGGCCTGTCGGACGCCAGGGCTCAAGCGCTCACAATCTCCGACAATGCGGACAGCAACGCCTCGATCTGATCGTCTGTTCCCACGGTGATCCGCACAAAGTCGGCGATGCGCGGGGCCGCGAAGTGGCGGACGATCACGGCGCGTTGGCGCAATTCTGACGCCAGGGCTGTGCCGGCATGGTCGGGGTGACGGGCGAATACAAAGTTGGCGGATGAGGGCAGGATCTCGAAGCCAAACCCTGCCAGCCCCTGCTCCAGCCGCGTTCGACCCTCGATCACCCGCTTCCGGCTCTGCTGGAACCAGGCCTCATCCTCCAGCGAGGCGATCGCCCCGGCCTGGGCCAGTCGGCCCAGTGGGTAGGAGTTGAAACTGTCCTTCACCCGGTTCAGCCCCTCGATCAGGGCCGCATCGCCGATGGCGTAACCGACCCTGAGGCCCGCCAGCGCCCGTGACTTCGACATCGTCTGCACCACCAGCAGGTTCGGATAGTCCGCCACCAGCGGGATCGCCGTTTCGGCGCCAAAATCCACATAGGCCTCGTCGATCACCACTGGCGCGTTCGGGTGCATCTCCAGCAAGGCCACGATCTCGGCCCGCGTCAGCGCGATGCCGGTGGGCGCATTCGGATTGGGCAGGATCACGGCGCCCGCCGGGCGGCGATAGTCATCCACGCGAACCCGCAGCCCCGCATCCAGCGGCACAGTCTCGTGGGTGATGCCGAACAGCCGGCAATAGACTGGATAGAAGCTGTAGGTGATGTCGGGGAACAGCAGCGGCCCATCCTGCTTCAGCAGGCCAGCGAAGACGTGGGCCAACACCTCGTCCGAGCCATTGCCGACAAACACCTGATCGGGCGTCACCCCGTGGTAGGCGGCCAGGGCGGCCCGGAGCGCACTCGATTGCGGGTCCGGATAGAGGCGAAGATCGTCCGTCGCCCCTGCCCGCAGCGCTTCCAGCACCCTGGGCGAAGGCCCGAACGGGCTCTAATTGGTGTTGAGCTTGACGAGCCCGGCCATGCGCGGCTGCTCGCCCGGCACATAGGGGTGAAGGTCGTGGGTCAGGCGGCTCCAGAAACGGCTCATGGGCGGGTGTCTACCGCAGAGAGGGGGAGACGAGCAAAGGCCTCTCGCTCACCCCCCGATCGGCGTCGTCCGATCCTGCTCGCTGGACGGATGGTCATATGGCGTCCGGTTGGACAAACCCGCTGGAGCGTAGACGCTAGAACTTGTAGCCGACGCCCGCCGACACCACCCAGGGGTCCAGGTTCACCTTGGACTTCAGCGTTCCGCCATTGATGCTGGCATTGGTGTCGAAGAACACCTTCTTCACATCAAGGTTGGCGCTCCAGGGACCGCCGACCGCAACGTCCACGCCGGTCTGCAGGGCATAGCCGAAGCCGTCCTTCAGCTTGACGGTGAAGCCATTCAGATTCTTGCCGTTGTGAAACAGCATGTAGTTCACGCCGACGCCGACATAGGGGCTGACCTGGGCATCAGGCGCGAAGTGGTACTGCAGCGAGACCACAGGGGGCAGGACCCAGGTCTTGTAGACGGTGACGTCGGTCGCGGGGCCCCGCGCCCGGACCATGTGCTCGGTGGTGGTTGCGATCACCTCGACGGCGACATGGTCGCTCAGGAAGTAGGACAGGCCGAGGGTCGGCTTGTAGTCGGTCCTGACGTCTGCCCGCAGGCCAGTTGCGGCACCAGCCGCAGTCAGGATCGGGTCGCTCCCCGACGGCGCGACGGCGCTGCCTCTCACGTTCAACATCACCAGGCCCTTGGCCTTGGGCTGGAAGTCCTGGGCGCTGGCGACGCCCGTGATGGCCAGGGCGGCGGCCAGGGCGATGGTGCTTGTGAGGGTCTTCATGATCTTGGTCCTCCGGTCTCGGGGAAAGGTCCGGACCGGGGCCCCTATCGCGCCGAACCTGGCCGCCGCGTTTGACATAATTCAAACGGCTGTTTGGACACCAAGGGTGTGACGGGAAAGACACGTTTCCGGCGCGCCGTGACCGTCGGCCAGATATTGGCCGAACAAAGTGCTGGTTACAGAAACCCCCGACCTGACCGTTCGAACGCCTGATCCAGGGGGACGTGCCGGCGGGTCGCCTGTACGAGGTGATGATCGATCGGATGAGTGGGATATTCGTCGAAGACTTCGGCGACACGAAGCCCAATATTTCGTAAGCAAACCTGTCGGCGGCGCGCCCGGGTCGAGCACCACCGGGAAGCGCGAACCTATCCTCGCCACCAGAAATCCTGTGACTGCCCGCAGACGGCGCGGCATTGACAAGAGCTGGCGACGCCGCGAAAAACCGGCGCCTCTTGCGAGGGCGGAGTCCGACCTTTACCCATGACCTACATTGTCACCGACGCCTGCATAAAATGTAAGTTCATGGACTGCGTGGAGGTTTGCCCGGTCGACTGTTTCTATGAGGGCGAGAACTTCCTGGCGATCAGCCCCGAGGAATGCATCGACTGCGGCGTCTGTGAACCGGAATGCCCGGTCGACGCCATCAAGCCCGACACCGAGGACGATCCCGATGGCAAGTGGCTGCGGATCAACACCGACTACGCAAAAATCTGGCCGAACATAACGGTTAAGGGCGAACCGCCCGCCGACGCCGAAGCCTTCGAGCGCGAAGTGGGCAAATTTGAGAAGTACTTCTCCGAGAAGCCCGGGCGCGGCTCCTGATCGCTGCGCTGCCGGAAGCCCTTCACCTGGGCCAAGCCTTTCTTTCCGCTTGTTTTTGTGCTAGGGACGCCTTTGTCCTGACGTGATGACGTCGCTCGCGTCGGGCAGTCAAACCAAGAACAGCCGTCCGGGGGATATGGCCGGAACGGGCGAAGGGTGTCTTAACAGGTCAGCTTCCGGACACAGTGACGCCGCCGCCGCAGTTCTTCTGCGGAAGGGAGGGTTTTGTCGCTGAGCCAGAGGCCGGGCAGCTTAGCGCCGCGGGCACGCGGACGCATTTTATGAGGTATCTCGGATGAGCAAGAGCGGTCATGAATTCTCGGTTGGCGATCACGTCGTCTATCCGGCCCATGGTGTGGGTCAGGTGCAGGGCGTTGAGGTGCAGGAAGTCGCCGGCATCACGCTGGAAGTCTATGTCATCACCTTCGACCACGAGAAAATGACCCTCCGCGTTCCGACCGCCAAGGCCAAGACGGCCGGCCTGCGCTCGCTGGCCGAAACCGGCGTGGTCTCCAAGGCGCTGACCACCCTGAAGGGCCGCGCCCGCGTGAAGCGCACCATGTGGTCACGCCGCGCCCAGGAATATGAGGCCAAGATCAATTCCGGCGACCTGATCTCCATCGCCGAGGTCGTTCGCGACCTGCATCGCGCCGAGAACCAGCCGGAACAGTCCTACTCCGAGCGTCAGCTGTACGAGAGCGCCCTTGACCGCATGGCCCGTGAAGTCGCCGCCATCGAGCGCATTGATCGCGATGCAGCCGTCGCCATGCTGAACAAGTCCCTGGTCAAATCGCCTGCCCCCGCCGCCGCCGCAGCGGCTGCGTAGTCAGACAGATTCACCGTTGATGACGCCCGGCCTCACCGCCGGGCGTTTTCATTTGGGCGGCAGCGCCACAATGCGCTACCAACCGCCCCGCGTGGCCTCGTAGCTCAGCCGGATAGAGCAGGGCTTTCCTAAAGCCAAGGTCGGGGGTTCGAGTCCCTCCGAGGCCGCCACGCAGTCCCTGTTATCCGTCTCTTCGCCGACCAATCGGCCAGAACGGAGCTGACAGGTTAACTTCGCCGAGCCACAGAGGCCCCTCCCCGACCCAGTGATCGCGCGGCGGCGGACGCAGCGTCCCACATCCGAATCACAGTCAGGGCCTGCAGCATGCTGTCTCCGAGGCGCCAACGTCCTCATCCTTTAACGGCCTAGCAACTACGCCGGACGGATTATAGCGCGACGTCTGCAATCCATACCCGGGCCTGTCACTCGGCAGTTGTTCGTTCGAGGCCCGACGAGTGCGGTCCATCGGTCGCTCGGATCTGGAGTACGCAGAGTAGAGGAAAGACAGGCCTATGGCGGCTCCTACAGTGAATATCGTCGTGTCGGACACGGCGCTGACGGCCGGGGAAACATCCCTGGTCACCTTCACCTTCTCGGAAGCCGTGCTGGCCTTCGACAACACAGACATAGCGGTGGTGAACGGGACGCTGAGCGCGGTCGGCTCGGCCGACGGCGGGATCACCTGGACAGCGACGCTCACGCCCACCGCCGACCTGACCGCCGCCACCAACGTCATCGCGGTAGATCTCAACGGCGTGACGGACAGCGTCGGAACGCCCGGCGTGGGCACGACGGACTCCAACAACTACGCCATCGATACGGCGCGGCCGACCGCGACCATCGCAGTGGCCGACACGGCCCTGGCGGCGGGCGAGACCTCGGCGGTGACCTTCACCTTCTCCGAGGCGGTGACCGGCTTCACCAACGCCGACCTGACCATCGCCAACGGCACGCTGAGCGCGGTCGCCT
>NZ_JBILRO010000181.1:0-7148 GCF_044372605.1 Phenylobacterium sp. | reverse complement strand
CTCGCGGCGATTGCCCAGCCGGATCACGGTCACGAGCATGACGTCGTCGTTGAGGTCGGCAATGATCCTCCAATCGCCGACCCGATATTTCCAGAAATCGCCGATCTCCTTGCCCCGCAGGGCTTCGCCGATGCTGCGCGGATCTTCGAGCACGGCGATCCGGTCCCGCAGAAAGGTCAGGATGCGTTTTGCGATTTGCGGATCGAGTTTGCGGAGCTGTCTGGCGGCGCTGTCGGAAATTTCAACGCGCCAGGCCATACTCATCCAGCAGTTCGCTTAATGGTATGCTGGCCTCCGCGCCGGCCCGAATACGGTCGCGAACCTCGGACGACAGGTGAGCGTCCTCGAGGTCGTCGATATGTTCGACAATGGCTTCGGTGGCGTAGAAGGTCTTTGAACGCCCTGTCAGCGTTGAGAGGGCCGCGAGACGCGCTTCAACCTGGGCAGGCAGTCTGAGTGACATTGGCATAACGCCACCGATAGCAAAGCGATACGTGTATCGCAAGATGGTCCAAAGGTCCTGGTTCACGCAGCCGTTCGGGATGGCGCGAACCTGGCGTGGATCGGTCCAAGCCTTGCCCCGCCTGCGCGCTTGCCCCTAAACAGGGCCGGCATGAGCATCACCCTGAAGCTTGCCACGTCGCTGGACGGTCGCATCGCCACGGCGGCGGGTGAAAGCCGCTGGATCACGGGTGACGCGTCGCGCGAGCAGGTGCATCGCCTGCGGGCCGATCACGATGCGGTGCTGGTCGGGATCGAAACGGCGCTGGCCGATGATCCTGAGTTGACGGTGCGACTGCCTGGCTATGGGGGTCACCAGCCGGCGCGTGTGGTTCTGGATACGCGCCAGCGGCTTGAACCCGGCAGCCGGCTCGCGAAGACCGCGCGGGACATTCCGACCTATGTCGTGGCGACCGGTGCAGCCGAGCCCCGGTTATCGGACGTCGGCGTTCGGATATTGACCGTGCCGGCCGGTCCGGAAGGGCGACCGGACCTTGCGGCCGTGGTTCGACGCCTGGCGGCAGAGGGGCTTTCGGGCCTTTTCGTCGAGGGCGGCGGGCAGGTGGCGGGTGGTTTTCTTCGGGCCGGGCTGGTGGATGCGCTGGAGTGGTTCCGGGCGCCGATCCTGCTGGGCGGCGAGGGAAGACCGGCCATCGGCGAACTTGGCGTTGCAGCGCTGGCCGCGGCGCCCCATTTCCGACGGGTGGAGGTTCAGGCGCTGGGCGTCGACCTCTGGGAACGCTACGCGAGGGGCTGAATGTTTACCGGGATTGTCACAGACGTCGGGCGCGTGCGCAGCGTGCAGCAAACCAATCGGGATCTGCGGTTTGAAATCGAGACCGCCTTCGATACCGCGACCATCGATATCGGGGCCTCGGTCAGCCACGCCGGCTGCTGTCTGACCGTAGTGGACAAGGGCCCGGGCTGGTTCGCGGTGGAGGTCTCGGGTGAGACGCTGTCGATGACCACCCTGTCTGACTGGGCCGAGGGCCGCCCGGTCAACCTGGAGCGCGCCGCGCGGGTCGGCGATGAACTGGGCGGGCATATTGTGTCTGGCCACGTGGACGGCGTGGGCGAGGTGCTGTCCATCGAGAGCGAGGGCGGATCGCATCGGGTGAGAATCCGTGTCCCGAAGCCGCTGCACAGACATATCGCGCCCAAGGGTTCGATCACCGTCGAGGGCGTGTCGCTGACGGTGAATGAGGTCGAGGACGACGTGTTCGGCGTCAATCTGATCCCGCACACCTGGGATGTGACATCGCTGGGCGGCCTGAAGGTGGGTAGCCGCGTCAATCTCGAGATCGATATGCTGGCGCGCTATCTCGCCCGCTGGAGAGAAACAGCCTAAGGAGCGGGCTCAAACCGCCGAGGCGAGCCCCATGACCGAAGAGCCCATCCGTATCCTGATCGTGGAAGCCCGCTTCTATGAAGACCTGGCCGACGCCCTGCTGGAGGGGGCGACGCAGGCGCTTGAGGCCTTTGGCGCCGAGTATGATGTGGTCACGGTGCCGGGCGCGCTGGAGATCCCGGGCGCCATCGCCATCGCCGAGGAGGGTGGCCATCGCCCGGTGGGCAAGCTGTACGACGGCTATGTGGCGCTGGGCACGGTGATCCGGGGCGAGACCTATCACTTCGAGATCGTGTCGAACGAGTCGGCCCGCGGGATCATGGACCTGACGACGAGCAGGCGCGCCTGCATTGGCAACGGGATCCTGACCACCGAGGACGAGGATCAGGCCTGGGCCCGGGCTCGCGTGAGCGAGGGCGACAAGGGCGGCGGCGCGGCGCGGGCGGCGTTGAGCATGATCGCCCTGAAGCAGCAGTTGTACGGCGCGGCGCGATGAGCGCGCGACAGTCCCGGTCGGTGGCTCGTCTGGCCGCCGTGCAGGCGCTCTACCAGATGGAGGTGTCGTCCATCGGCGTGGAGCACGTGATCCGCGAGTTCACCGAACACCGGTTTGACCGGGATGCGGACGGCATCGATCTGGCTGCGGCGGATGAGGGTTTCTTTGCGGCGTTGGTGCGCGGGGTGGTGGCCGAACAGACGCGCGTGGATGCGGCCATCGTCAAGCGGTTGGCCGAGGGCTGGCGACTGGAGCGGCTCGACGCCACGGTGCGCGCGATCCTGCGGGCCGGCGCCTTCGAACTGGCCAACCGTCCGGATGTGCCAACCGAGGTGGCCATCGACGAATATGTGGACGTCGCCAAGAGCTTTTTCGAGGGAAGCGAGCCGGGCTTTGTGAACGGCGCGCTGGATGGGGTGGCCAGGGATGTCCGGCCGGCCTGACGGCGCGCTCGATGAGTTCGGGGAGATCGGCCGGCTGTTCTTGCCGCTGACGCGCGGTGCGCCGGGCGCACTGGGCCTGCTGGACGATGCGGCCCTGGTCGCGTCCCGATCCGGGCATGAACTGGTCATCACCAAGGACGCTATCGTCGAGGGGGTCCATTTCCTGAGTGGCGAGGATCCGGCCCTGGTCGGGCGGCGGCTGGCGCAGGTGAACCTGTCGGACCTGGCGGCCAAGGGCGCGGAGCCTTTTGCGGTGTTTCTGGCGATCGCCTGGCCGCCCGCCTACGGCGCGGCTGAGCGTGAGGCGTTCGCCCGGGGCCTTGGCGAAGACCTGCGCGAGGCGGGGGTCAGCCTGCTGGGGGGCGATACGGTGGGAACACCCGGGCCGCTGACGGCCAGCCTGACCGCGATGGGCTGGGTTCCCGAGGGCGGAATGGTGCGGCGCGCCGGCGCCCGACCGGGAGATCGGCTGATGGTCAGTGGTCATATCGGCGACGCCTGGCTGGGGCTGGCTGCGGCGCGCGGCGGCCTGGCGGACCCCGACGGATCCCTGACCCGGCGGTATCGCAACCCGCGGGCGCGGCTGGATCTGGCGGCTGTGGTACGCGCCCATGCGTCGGCTGCGGCGGACGTGTCGGACGGCCTGATCGCCGACGCAGGACACCTGGCGACGGCCGGCGGGGTGGGGCTGCGGATAGATCTGGATCACCTGCCGATCTCCAGCGCCGCGCGCGCCTGGCTCAACGCGCAGCCTGCAGAAGCGGCGGCCCGGATCGCGCTGGCCAGCGGTGGCGATGACTACGAGATCGTGGCGACGGCGCCGGTGGCGTTGCCGGGCTTCACCGTGATCGGCGAGGTGGTGGCCGGGGAGGGCGTGTCTGTCTTCGTGGGCGGTGCGCGCGTGGATCCTGGATCCGGCGGCTGGAGTCATCAATGAGCCCGGGTATGCGGCCGCGACAGGAGCCTTCGATGCGCAAGCCGAACATCATCATCATCATGACCGACGATCTTGGCTACGGCGACATCGGTTGCGACGGCGGGACCCATATCCGCACGCCGAACCTCGACGGGATGGCGGCGGAGGGCGTGCGGTTCACGGACTTCTACGCCTCGGCCAATGTCTGCACGCCGTCTCGGGCGGGATTGCTGACGGGTCGCTATGCGATCCGTTCCGGCCTCGCGCACGAGGTGATCCAGCCCGCCGACACCACGGGCCTGCCGCGCAGCGAGGTCACCATCGCCCAGGCCTTGAAGCCACATTACGCCACTGCGCTGATCGGCAAGTGGCATCTGGGCCACGTGGCGCCGCACTGGCCGCCTACGCTGTACGGGTTCGACCGGTTCTATGGCGTGCCCTACAGCCATGACATGCGCCCGCTGGCGCTGTTCGAAGGTGCCGGCGAGGATGTGGCGGCGCACGACGACAAGGTCGACATGGCCCGGCTGACGCAGCGGTTTTTCGAACAGACCCTGGCGTTTGTGGAAGCCAACCGCGACGCGCCGTTCTTCATTCTGCTGAACCTGACCGCCCCTCACATCCCGCTTCGTCCCAATCCCGACGATCTGACCGGGTCGCCGGCGGGCGACTATGGCGAGGTGGTCGAGGAAATCGACACCAACATCGGGCGTCTGCTCGCTCGCCTGAAGGACCTGGGGCTGGATGAGGATACGCTGGTGATGTTCACCTCGGACAACGGGCCATGGTTTGAAGGCTCGTCCGGGCCGTTCCGGGACCGCAAGGGTGGAGCCGCTTGGGAGGGCGGCTATCGTGTCCCGTTCATTGCGCGCCAGCCGGGGCGGATCCCGGCGGGGCGGGTGGAGCACGGACTGGCCAGCAACCTGGACCTCCTGCCAACCGCGCTGGGCCTGGCGGGCCTTGAGCCGTCCACAATTGAGCTGGACGGCCGGGATATCTCGGGACTGTTGACCGGAGAGGCCAGCTCACCCCACGATCAGATCGCGCTGTTCAACAACAACCATGTGGTGGCGGTCCGTACTGCGCGCTGGAAGCTGGTGGCGCGTTCGTACTACCGCACATTCGATGCTCCGCTGGATGGCTTGCCGCTGTTGTTCGACATGCAGGCCGACCCCGGCGAGACCTACAGCGTCGCGCGCAATTATCCCGAGGTGCTGGCGGATATGCGCCGACGACTGGCTGACGCCCGCGCATTCTACGAACCGATGGCGGCGACGTTTCCGCCCCACATCGCCCCGGCCAGCGCGGCCGATCATCCGGACTAGACGAAGTCGAACCGCACGGCGGAACGACCGAAATCCAGGGAGACCTTCTCGAACTGGCTGAGCAGATCCATGCCCAGCAACAGCGCCGGCGTGTCCTTGAGGCCCCAGACGTCAAAGACATGCACCTCGGCGAAGGTGACCGGCACGTTGCCCAGTCGAAGCCCGCCAAGCCGCAGGAACGGCAGGAAAACGGTCTCGCCGCTGAAGGATTCGCCGGCCAGTGTTTCCATCATGACCACCTCGGGCGCGCTACGGTCCACGGAACCGGACGCCTGTTCCTCGCGGCGGACCATGTCGCGCAAGAGACGATTGCACATGGAGCCCTGGGCGCCCGAGTCGATAATGGCGCTGATTGGCTTCCCGCCCAGGTCGGCGTCGACGATGGTCAACTGCCCCTTGCGGCGGCGCGCCGGCACCACGACGGCGCGACCGGGCTCATCGCGGTCGGAGCGCGACTTGGTGATCTCCATCTTGCGGCCCTTGAAATCCAGGGTCAGGCGCTGGCCCTTGAGCCAGTCCACGCCAAGGATACCGTCGATCTCGGGCACCTTGATCGGCAGGGCGGGCGCGCGCACATTTCTACGGTCTCGAGGTCCGATCTGCAGGAGATCGAGCTTCACGATGGGCCTCGAGCGCACGCCCACCACCGTATGGACCCGGGTCTGTTCCGTGCTGACGAGGTTCAGTTCCTCGGCAAGGCGACGCGAAACGCAGCTGATGTTGGCGCCCGTATCCAGAAGGAAGCTGAACGGCCCCTGCCCATTGATGCCGACAGGCGCCATCATATGGTCGTTCCGGCTCTGCTGCGTGGCGAGTTCCGTCGGCGGCTCGTCCGCGTCGGGGAGTTCAGTCTGCGGTGTCTCGGCAGGCGCCTTGGCGACTGCGCGTGTCACAGGCGCGGCCAATGCCCCGGCTGACAACAAGCCCAACGCCGCACCTCGCCGGGTGGGAGACATGCTCCGTGCTCCTGAAACTTGAACTTCACGGTGAGCGTAACAGTTCTGCCGCCAGCTCGCCACGCGTATGGCTTGCGGAAACCTTGCCGCAAGGATTTGGGCTCATTCTGACGCCATGAAGCCTGTCCTGAAAACACTTGTCGCGGCCGCACTCCTGAGCAGCCTTACCGGTCCGGCTATGGCGGCCGGAGCAAAGAAGGAGGAGAAGGACGCCGCCGCTCAGTATGTCGATCTCAAGACTGTGGCCTTGCCTATCTTGTCCAAGAACGCCGTCGTGAATCATGTGTTTGTCAGTTTGCGGATCAATCTGACCAGTGCCGCCAACGCAGTGCGGCTCAGGGAGATGGAGCCGCTGTTCCGGGATGCTCTGGTGCGATCAGCCCACCGGGCCCCCTACACCCTGGCATCCGATCTCACCAAGGTTGACGAGCCGCGGCTGATCGCCACCATGACCCGGCAGGCCAACGCGATCGCCGGACCCGGGCAAATCCGGTCCGTGGTGATCGCCTCTCAGACCCCCCGCCGACGAAAGACGCTGCCCCCCGCCTGAGCCCGTCTATCCTTTCCATCCGGCGGCGGTTGCGCGAGACCGCCAAACCCGAGTAGTTTCCGCCGTCTTTCCCGGGGCGCGCTCCTGCGCCCTGGTTCTTGTCGGGGAAACGCGAAGAGGCAGAGTGCCTGTAGACGTCGCCTGTCGCGGACGTCGGATGGTCTTTCTCACGCGATCGCAAAGGGGCGTTTGAATTATGAGTTCTGTTCTACCGTTGGTCATAGTGGCCGGGGTCCTGGCGGTGCTTTACGGCATCCTCCAGACCGTTCTGCTGCTGCGCGCCTCACCGGGCAACGCCCGGATGCAGGAAATCGCAGCCGCGATCCAGGAAGGGGCCGAGGCCTATCTGAAGCGTCAGTACACCGCGATCGGGATCGTGGGTGCGGTGGTGCTGGTTGCGTTGTTCCTGCTCCTCGGCGGCTATGCGGCCGTGGGTTTCCTGATCGGCGCTGTGCTGTCCGGGGCTGCAGGCTTCGCCGGGATGCTGATTTCGGTCCGCGCCAATGTGCGCACAGCCCAGGCGGCGTCAGAAAGTCTGGCGAAGGGCCTGAAACTGGCCTTCACCTCGGGCGCCATCACAGGTCTGCTGGTGGCGGGTTTCGCCCTCATCGGC
>NZ_JBILRO010000180.1:0-7193 GCF_044372605.1 Phenylobacterium sp. | reverse complement strand
ACCACAGGTCGGCGAGAGGAGCAATGGAACCCAAGATCGCAGCCAACGCACGCTTGCTCGATCCAGCCCCGACGCAAGGCCAGCCAGGTCCGGCTTCTGGGAAACCAGAGGCCAAGCCGGTGGCGACAGGCCCGGATCCAGTCGACATTCGTCTGGTCATTGAAGAAGGTAAGGTCAGCGGCTCGTACGTCTACAAGACGATCAACCGTGTGACGGGCGAAATCCTGCGGCAGTTTCCTCGAGAAGAGATCCTGAAGCTGCAATCAGGCGACGAATACAAGTCCGGGACGATCGTACGCACCGAGGTCTGATCCAGCCCGGCCCGCCGTTCGCGCAGGACCAGTATGCACCGTTAACCGCCCCGGAGCACCCGGCGGCGGCGTTCTGCGTGGCGCGTTAACCTTCTGATCACCACGTTTTCCTACAGTGTCCTTACCACACGGTTGCGAGTCGCCGCCGGGGTCGGACCGCCAGGAGAGCGCGATGACGATCAGCGTCCATACGAATAAATCAGCGTTGACAGCGCTCCAGAACCTCAATGCGACCACCGACAAGCTGACCGAGACGCAAAATCGGATCAACACCGGTCTGCGGATCAACAACGCCAAGGAGAACGCCTCCGTCTGGGCCATTGCTCAGGGGCAGAGGGCCGATATCGGGGCGCTGGGGGCGGTGACCAACAGTCTGAATCGCGCGACCTCGATCGCGGATGTTTCGCTCGCCGCCGGCGCCACCATCTCGGACCTCCTGGTTGAGCTCAAGGCCAAGGTCGTTGCAGCGTTGGACTCATCGCTGGATGCGGCTTCGCGGGGTGCGCTGGATTCGGACTTCAAGGCCATCCTGCGACAGATCACTCAGGTGGTGCAGAATGCCAGCTTCGACGGCGCCAATATCTTCAGCGGCACGGCGGGCAATATCCAGTTCCTCGCCAACGCCGAGGCGACCTCGCGCCTCACCCTTTCGACGCGCACCCTGGCTCTGGGCGGCTCCAACATCACCATCCCGGCTACTGCGGGCATCACCACGATCACCATCGCCACAACCGTGCTGGCGCGCCTTGACGCCTCCATCGCCAACGTCAACCAGGCGCTGGGCAATCTCGGCTCCCAGGCCAAGCAGATCGATGCCCATCTCAACTTCGTGTCCAAACTGTCTGATGTTCTGGAGTCTGGCGTCGGGAACCTGGTTGACGCTGACCTCGCAAAGGAAAGCGCGCGTCTTCAGGGGTTGCAGGTCCAGCAGCAGCTGGGCGCTCAGGCGCTTTCAATCGCGAACTCGGCGCCGCGTATCATCCTGGATTTGTTCCGCGGCGGCTAGCCCGTTACGCTGACGGCGCTCTGACCGTGCCGTAGTGGCGTCTGTGCGGTGTTTTTCGGGCGGCTTAACCGGCGGTAAGTGTTGTTGTGGCTATCGTGAACATGCGGACCTTGTGTCTGTGCGAGCGAGACTATGGTTACGGCGATTGATTCCAGTCTGCTGCTTTCGATGTACCAGTCACGGACCGGTGTGCGGACGGCTGCGAGCGGATCCTCGGGAACCTTCAAGCGGGTCGCGCCCACGGCGCCGTGGAACGGCGCCACAACGCCCGCGGAAACCAGCGCGGCGATCAAGTCGGCCCTGTCGGGTCGCAAGTTCATCAACGAGGGTTCGGCCAAGCTGGACCTGCCTGGCGCCAGTACGGATTACCGCAAACTGTTCGCCCTCTATGCGGGTCTTGGCAGCCTGTTGGGCGTCGCCGAGCAGGCCGGCGCCAAGAGCCTGAACGCCAGCGAGAAGCAACGCATCAGTCAGGCCTTTAACCGAGGGCTCGAAGAGGTCTCCGGCTACGTCGACGATTCATCTTTCGAAAAGCTGCGCCTGGTCCAGGGCGACGCCGCCAGCAGCGCCAAGGCCAAGCTGGGCGTCCCCCGGACACGAACCGAGTACCAGACCCCGCCGTTGGTGAGCGGGTCCAGCTCGACCGTCGTTCCAGCTTTCCAGGGCGCAGTGGCGTTCAACATCACTGTGAAACGGTCGGGGACCACATTCAATGTCCCGATCGACCTGTCGGCCATGGGCGCCACGCCGCGCACGATGGGCGCCACCGTGGAGTACATCAACAGCCAGCTTCAGGCCGCCGGTGTTGACGTGCGGGTTTCCTCGGCGCGTACGCCCGGATCGCCGAAGACCACCACGGTAAACGGCAAGCCGGTGACCATCGGAACCAATCCCGATCAGTTTGCGCTGAAGTTCAAGGTCTCAGCCGGAGAAACCGTCTCGTTCCAGGCGCCGGCGACGGCGGGCGCGGTCTATCTGGCTCAGGACGCCGGCAACCCCGATCCGGACGGCAAACCCGCCACCGCCGACAGCATCGCCCGCAGCCAGTTTCTCAAGTTCCAGACCGACACCACCAACCTTGGCGCGCCATTGCAGCAGACCGGCGAGCAGAACTGGGTGGATGGTCGCGTGTTCGCCCAGACCCTGGGTCCTGAGGTCAAGACCGTCCGCCAGACCAAGGTCGACGCCGACGGCTCTGTCTACATGCTGGCCGATGTGACCTCCAAGGTCGCCGGGCAGGAAATCCGGGGCGCCCAGGACACCGCGCTACTCAAGTATGACGGCGCCGGGAAGCTGATCTTCGCCCGTGTTCTGGGGGCCGCCGAGACCTCCAGTGGCCTGGGCCTGGCCCTGTCGGCTGACGGCAAGATCGCGATTGCCGGATCCGTCACGGGCGGGCTCAACGGCGCCGTCAATGGCGCGCTGAATTCCACAGCCGGCCCTGGCGCCTTGTCGGACAGCTACGTCACCGTCTTCGACGCCGAGGGACAGGAGCTTTGGACCCAGCGGCGCGGCGCGCGTAAGGCCGACGAGGCCAGCCAGGTGGCGTTCGGCGCCGACGGGACCGTCTATGTGGCTGGCCGCGCCCAGTCGGCCCTTCCGGGGACCACGGCCATCGGCGGCTGGGACAGCTATCTTGAGGCCTTCAAGCCGGATGGAACCGGCAAGGTGCAGACGCTGTTCACCACGACTTTCGGCACCGCCGGCACGGACCGCCCGGCCGGTCTGGTGGTCGATGGGACCTCCGTGGTCACTGCCAGCAACGAGGACGGCCGCGCGGTTCTGCGTCGGTATGATGTCTCTGGCGCCAATCCCGTACAGACCTCCACGCGCGATCTCGGCGATCTGCAGGGCGGTGAGATCACCGGCCTTGCCCTGGATGGCGGCGAGGTTGTCGTGGCCGGGTCCGCAGGAAACCCGGCCCTGGCCGCAGGGACCATCACCCGGGCGCATTCGGGCGGCAGCGATGCGTTCGCGGCGCGGATTTCCTCCAGTCTCGGACCTGGCGGCTCCATCGCCTACTACGGCGGGGCAGGGGACGACCGCGCCACCGCCCTGGCCGTCGGTGCCGGCGGCGAGATCTGGCTGGCCGGCGCCGTCGGAACGGATCTGCCGGGGTTCGCCGACAAGATCGGCACGAAGGACGGCTTTCTCACGCGCCTCGACGTAGCTGCCGGGACGGTCGAGTGGTCGCGCCGGTTTACGGGCAAGGACGGGCGCGCGGCGCCCACGAGCATTGCCGTGGACAACCAGGGCTCCAGCGTCCTGGATCGTCTGGGCCTGCCGCAAGGCCAGCTGGATCTCAGCGATTCACCGCGCCTGACGGCGGCCTCCGCCCTCCGGGCCGGCGACCAGTTTACGATAAAGACGGGGCAGGGGTCCGCCCGGACCGTCACCATTGAAGCCGCCGACACGATCGACACCCTGGCCCAGAAGATACGTCGAAACAGTAACTTCCAGGCGAAAGTCACCATCACTTCCCTGGGCGGCCAGCGCAGCCTGCGCATCGAGCCGACGACTCCGAATCAGATGATCGAGTTCGCCCTGGGCAAGGATGGCAAGGACGCGCTGGAGCTGTTGGGCATCCCGGAGGGCGTCCTGCGCAAAACCACGACCGTGGATGGCAAAACTCTCCCGGCCGACGGCAAGAGCATGCTGTACGGACTGGGCTTGCCCAGCAACCTCAACCTCAACAATGACGTCGAGCGCAAACACGCCATCGCCGAAATCGGCCAGGCCATGGGCGTGGTGCGCAAGGCCTACATCGACATGAAGGCGGCTGCCTCACCTCCACCTCCGCCCTCCGCGGCGGCGATTTCGGGCAAGGTGCCGGCCTACCTGAACAATCAGATCGCCAACTATCAGGCCGCGCTCGACCGTCTCGGCGGGTAGCCGCGCCAATTGGCGACTTGAATGCGCCATGACGGGAGGCTAGCCAGACCTCATGGAGACGTCGCCGACCCCAACTCCCAAGCCCCCTGCGCGCGGGGCTCCCCTTTTCGCGTTGGGCGGCCTGATCGCCCTGGTCGCCGGACTGGGTGCGGCCTGGTTCATGACCCGCAGCGACGTGGACCAGACCACGCCGCCGCCGGCGTCTGAGGCCGGCCTGATCATCGACTCCAGCGCCAATGACAACGGTCGCATTGATCCGGCCAAGCCGCTGCGGTGCTTCGTCGCCGGCCAGTTTGTCGGCGAACTCAGCCTGACCGCCTGCGCCCAGCGCAATGGCGTGGCCACTGATGCGCTCGATGTCGGCATCGACGAGAGCGGCGCCCTGGCGGCGGCCCAGCAGGCCAGCCAGACGCTCATTCCATTGCCGCCCCAGGAGGAAGCGGGCGCCGCATTCCGCACGCCGGATCCGGAGCCTGACGCCGAGGTCGGCGCCGAACCGCCGCCGGGCAGTTGCTGGCTCCATCGGGGCGGGCGCTGGCGCAAGGTGGCCAATGACCTCGACCTCGACGGCTGTGTCCAGGCGCTCTTCGCGGGGCGCTGCGAGACGTCGGGCGCGGTCTATGGCCGCTGGGGCGCGCGCACCTTGCGCCTGACGCCTGGCCGGGTGGAGGTCTCGGACGACAACCGCACATTCTCGACGCTGGTTCTGCAGGCGGCTGACTGCGCCTTGCCACCTGTTGGATGACGCGCGGCGGCTGGACTGATAGGATAAAACTATGTCCGTCAAAACACTGCTGATCCTCGGTGTGTCCGCGCTCGCGATGGTCGGGTGCGCCCAGCGCACCAAGCCGCCGGGTGACGCCGGCGTCTGCTACCATGTGGTGCCGCAGAAGGACGGATCGATGAAGTACAACCGCGTGGTGACCGTGGCCACGCTGGAGGCTTGCGCCGGCAACCTCGAAGCCATGCGGGTCAAGTTCCTGCGGCTGGGCGGCAACCAGACCGACATCTACGGCGCCTTCCAGGCCAATTTCCTCTTTCTGGTGCGGGAGGGCGTCCTGACCTCTACGTCGCTGGAGGGACCGCGTTATGTGGCCCTGGTCAGGACCGGCGACGGACGGTTGGCGATTCCGGGCGCCATGCCGCAGCAATAGCTGTGGGTGGAATGAAACAAACAAGGAACATTCGCTTGCCGCGCTCGATCTGAGCGTCTAGCGTGCCCGCCGGGCCAGAGCCCGCAGCTACGGAAACGACGGGACACAACGACATGGCGGGCAGCGTCAACAAGGTCATTCTGGTGGGAAACCTCGGGGCAGACCCCGAAATTCGCGCCCTGGGCTCCGGCGATCGGGTCGCCAATCTGCGCGTGGCCACCTCCGAAACCTGGCGCGACAAGTCCTCGGGCGAACGCAAGGAAAAGACCGAGTGGCACCGCGTGGTCATCTTCAACGAGAACCTGGTCAAGGTGGCCGAGAACTATCTGCGCAAGGGCTCCAAGGTTTACATCGAGGGCTCGATCCAGACCCGCAAGTGGGCGGATCAGTCAGGCGTCGAGAAGTTCTCCACCGAGATCGTCCTTCAGAAATTCCGCGGTGAACTCACCATGCTGGACGGTCGCGGCGGCGACGCCGAGCAGGGGGAGGGCGGCTATTCATCCGGCTCCAGCGGCTTCTCCTCGGGTCCCCGCCAGACCAGTTCGGCGCCTCGGGAAGACTTCTCGGCCAACCTGGACGACGAGATCCCGTTCTAGGGCCGGATCCGCGCGGTTCGAATCCGGGATCCAGACTGCGCTCATCCCGGTGAATGCCGAGGTCTTCCCCCAGGACGGTCCGGGGTCTGAGGGCTGCAAGACATTCTTGAAGCGAAAGATCTTCGCCCTCATGCCGCCGGCGACGCTTGTCGCTCCACTGGTGTTCTAGACCAATCCGCCCAAGGCCTGGTTCGACCAATGGTGGCTGCTGTCAGTCGTGGGTTTTGCGGTGATCGCCATTGTCCTGATGCTCGAACACCTCAATGAGCGGCGTCAAGGCTCGTTCTCATATATTCAGAGCGCGACGGGCGCTTGAACCGGCATCCGCTTAATGCTCGCTGCCTTCATCTGCCTTACCGCCATCTCCATCTACGCCCATGCCAATGTGCGCGCCGGTCCGCCAATCTGGTATTCCTATGTCTTCACCACCATCCGAGACCAGACAGCTAGGCCGCCTCTTTGAGGTATCCGGTGGCCGCCTTTGTGACTTCCTGCGCCAACGCTGACCACGACATCTCCAGCAGGATGGGGTCATCACCGCGGGACTTCGAGACAAAAGACGATACTATGATCTGGTAGGAAAACCCGATCACCGACAGCCGCCGTTTTTCGGGCAGGAAATCGAGAAAGCCGGAAACGGCATTATTGTAATGCGCGAAAACTCGGCCGCGGCCGGCCAGTCCAATGGCGCGAAGCGATGGCGTGAGCATGGGATAGCTATACAATACGCGGTGAAGCGCCTCATCCCGCTCTGATATTTCAGCCAAGATTGCAGAGATTTCAGATACAATCTCGCTTGGGCCAGCAAATTTTTGCCCGTTCAGGCGCTCGCAGACAGCATCTTCCAGGCGCCTTATGGCCTCCAGCTTGATGGCCTGAACGATGCTGTCCTTGCCATCGAAACGTCGATAGATGTTGCCGACGGGGATGCCCGCCGCTTCGGCGACCTCTGCCATTGAGAAGCCGTCATCTCCCTTGCGCACAAGCACTTCGGTTGCAGCGGCGACAATACGCGCCAGCGCCACGCGGCTGCGCTCCTGCACCGGTCGTCGGACGAAAGGTGAAGCCTCGTAACGGTCCATCCTCCCTTTTCCGTCAAGGCACCGCACTGTCAATGTTGGCGCGCGGAAAAGGGCTGGAGCAGGCACGAATGCTGCGTCTGCCTGGTCACCATCAAGGTGACGCTCGGGACATCATGCGACATGAGGGTGTCCGGCCACTTCACAGGCTAATA
>NZ_JBILRO010000179.1:0-7219 GCF_044372605.1 Phenylobacterium sp. | reverse complement strand
CAGGCTTTTGGCGGGGGCGGAGCTCATGGCGGGGGTTCTAGCGGGACTCGGGGCGGGGGGCGATAGGCCTCCCTATTTCGACACCATGTCGCGCTGCAGCCAGCGGCAGGTCAGCAGGAAGAAGCCGCCCCCGACTGCATAGAGGAGTGAGGTGAGCATCAGGGCGTCCTGGAGGCTCTCCGGATGAGCGATGTTGCAGACGCCCTGGAGTTCCGGTGACAGCGCCGCGCGGGCGACGCCCTCGCAGGCCTTGCGGGTCAGTTCGGAGGCGCCGAGGTCAGCGACCTTGGCGCTGAAAATGCCGTCGCTCAGAGCCCCGATGAACAGCGGCCCGAAACCGTAGCCGAACAGATTGATGACGAAGAGCATCACGGCGGTGGACACCGCGCGCACCTGGGCCGAGACCACGCCCTGGCCAATCGTATATTGCGCGGCGAGGTAGCCATATTTCGACAGGCCACCGAGGCAGAGGCCGATGGCGCAGATCCACAGATTGTCGGTGCTGAACGCCAGTACATAGAAGGGAACGGCCAGGATCATGCCGTATCCAGGCAGCCAGGCGATGGCGTTCGGGTACCGACGCGAGAGGCGTTCGGCCAGCCAGCCGGTCGCAAGCGCCCCCACTGAGCCAGCGAGCGCGGCCGGCACATTGATCCACACTGCGGCCTCACCGGCGGTGAGGCCGAAGGTGCGATTGACGAACAGCGACTGGAAAGACGAGATCCCGTAGCCGCAGAACGCGGCGAAGGTGGCGGCGATCGCGTTGGTCCACCAGGAGCGTTTGGACGCCAGTTCGCGGAAACCGTCGGCGAAGGGCACGCTGGCGCGGCGCACGGTGCCGGGAGGGTCGGTGTAGCCGCGCGGCGGTTCCTTGACGGTCATCCTCATCAGCAGGGCGACCGCGACACCGGGCAAGCCCAGGACGACAAAGGCAATACGCCAGCCGAAGGCGTCGGTGATGGGGCCGCCCAGCAGGTTGGCGAGCATGCCGCCCAGGGTGACGCCCATGGCATAGTAGCCAAGCGCGGTGGAGCGGCTGACGGGCGGGAAATAGTCTGCGATCAGGGAGTTGGCGGGCGGCGTGCAGCCCGCTTCGCCAATGCCGACTCCGACCCGGCAGGCCAGAAGGATCCAGAACGCCCCGATAGTGACCGAGCCGATCGTGATCTCTGCTGACAGTCCGCAAAGCGCGGTCATCACCGACCACAGGGCGACGCATACGGCCATGATGGTGACCCGGTTACGGGTCTCGGAGAACTGCGCGAGCGGGATGCCGACCACGGTGTAAAGCAGGGCGAATCCGAACCCGGTCAGGAGGCCGAAGGCTGTGTCGGAAATGCCCAGTTCGGGCTTCATCTGCGGTGAGACCACCGACAGGAGACTGCGGTCGATGAAGTTCAGGATGTAGATGACGAGCAGTACGTTGAGCACATAGGTCCGGTAGCCCCGGGTCCCGTAGCCATTGATGTGGCCGTCGGCGGCGGTTTCCGTGCTGGCGGTCATGTCGGGGGCTCATTAGCGGCTTCTGTGTTGCGACCGTACCCATGCTTCGAGCACACCACAACGCCGCGCAGCTCTTTAGACTCCGAACTCCGTCCAGAGCGGATAGTGATCGCTCATGCGCCAGGACAGTTGGGTGCGGGCGAGGTCGGTAAACACAGCGCCCTGAAAGTCGATACCTCCCGCCTTTCGGAAATTCATCGTCAGATAGGGCTTGCCCTTGATGGTCTGAAACCAGGCGATCTGATCGAAGAAGCTTTTGAGGTCGGGGCGTTCGATCGAAGACGACAGGGTGCGCGGCACTTTTTCCAATCCGGGTGCGGGGGTTAAGCCGGTTGACGTGAAGGCTTGCCAGAGCGGGTCGTCCTTACGGTCGATATTGAAGTCGCCCATGCAGATCAGGTTCTGACCGTAGTCATCCATCTGCTCGGCCCAGTTTCGAAGCCAGCGGGCGATGCCCTTGAGTTCGCCGATCCGGTCATCAGGCCTGTCGCCGTAGTTCACATGCAGGGTGACGAGGACAAAGGTCTGGTCGCGCCTCTGGAAGCCGACGGCATAGGGCGTACGGACGAACTGGCGCTGAAACGCGTTGACGGGATCGGCCAGCGGGTCGTTCAGGTCTTCCGGCACGACCAGCTCGCAGGCCAGCCCCGAGAGTTTCACCCGGTCTGTGTCGAACACGAATGCCAGACGTTCATCGTTACCCGGGCTGCCTCGGGTCACGTCGGTCATCACGAAGCCCCACCGGGGCCCCAGTTTCTTGAGCACGTGGCGCAATGCGCGCAGGTTTGCCTTTACCTCCTGAACGGCGATCACGTCGAAGCGCGACAGAACCTCGGCAATCAGGACGACGGCATGCAGGTCGCGGCGTGGCGTATCGCCTTCGATGCTGGCCCACTTTTTTGTCAGATTGCCGAAGGCGCGAATGTTCCATGTAGCGATCAGGAGGTTGTCGTCAGCCTTGGCGGGAACATGAGCCATACGCAGGCCAAGCGCTGTCAGATCCTGCTGGACCGGCGGGGGAAGGGGATCAGTGATCTCGTCAGCCATGTGGAGTTCCCCTCACGAGACCTCCAGGATCGCGCACGAGTTGCATTCGCGCAAGCGATCCTTGTTGCCCTGGATGAGCGCGACGAAATAGGCTGCGGGTTCATTGGGATAGAGACACGTCATGAACCGATACTGGACCCTGTCCGACAAGCCGGTGGGCGCCTGGCCTGACGCGCAGACGTTTGAGATGCGCGAAGAGGCCATGCCGAAACCGGGTCCCGGGCAGGCGTTGACCCGGACGATCTATGTCTCTCTCGATCCCTATCAGTGGGGCTACAAGCGGCGCGGGGTGGAGCCCACGGGCGCGCCCTGCCATGCGCGAACCGTGAGCCAGGTGGTGGAGAGCCACATCGACGGGCTGGCGGCGGGGGATCTCGTTTTCAACACCAACGGCTGGTCGGCCTATGGGCTGATGGGCGAGGGGGTGGCCAGGCCCTCCTACATGGTTCCGCGCAAGCTGGATCCATCGCTGGGGCGGATCTCATGGGCAGTGGGCGTGCTGGGGATGCTGGGGCTGACGGCTTATGCGGGGATGATCCTGCAGGGCGATCCCAAGGCTGGCGACACCGCGGTGGTGTCGGCGGCGTCGGGCGGCGTGGGCCAGATCGCGGGCCAGCTGGCCAAGCTGCGCGGCGCTCGCGTGGTGGGCATCGCCGGACGCGAGGAAAAGTGCCGGTTCGTGGTGGAGGAGCTGGGCTACGACGCCTGCGTCTCGCACCTGTCGCCGACGTTTGCGGACGATCTGCGCGCGGCCTGTCCGGACGGGGTGGACGTCTATTTCGAGAATGTGGGCGGGGCGGTGTTTGACGCGGTGCTGCCGCTGTTCAATCCCGGCGCGCGGATGACCATCTGCGGCCTCATTGCCCACTATGGCGACGCCGCGGGTGTCGATGGCCGGGCCGAGCTGATGAAGCGGGGCGAGGCGATCTTTGCGGCGCGCGGCGTGACGGTGAAGGACCTGTTTGTCGGCGACTTCGTGGCCGATCACCACGATGCCTTCCTGCGCGAGATGGCGGGCTGGGTGGCGGACGGCAAGGTCCGCTATCTGGAGGATATGCGCGAGGGGCTGGAGAATGTGCCGGCCGCGTTTGGCGACATGCTGCGCGGGGGTAACTTCGGGAAGATGCTGGTGCGAGTGGGGGAGGATCCGACGCTCTGAGGTAAGCCGCCTTCTGACGCTCATGGAAAGACAGCGAAAGGTTTCCAGCCGAACAGTCGCGTTGAAATGTGAGCCGCCAAGACCGGTATCGACCCTTCGGCGAGGCCAGAAAAGTCCGATTTGGGGACGCGCGCCGTGCCTGACGTTGTGTCGAACTGCCATCCGGGCGATGGTCTTCGCATGAAATGGCCCGTTATCGCAGTCGGACTGCTGCTGGGCGGATGCTCAGATGCTCGCAATTCTTTCGTCGTGGATGTGTCCGCGGCCACTACGCCGGTCACCGTGGCGGCAGCGACCTTGTGCGATAAGCCGCCCGTTGGGCTTAAGCGTCAGGGCCAGTGGTTCGTAGGAAGCATGGCGGCGCGATGCGAAGGCTCTGGGCGTATCCGGCTTACCCACGCCGATGGCTCTATCACCGACTGCCGCATCGGCTACGTTACGGCCAGCGCGGAACAGTGGTGGACGTTTGAGCTACGCGGGCGCACCTGCGTCTAGCCCTAAGCTCCACCCATTGCGCTCCCAAAACAGGTCTTGCTACGGGAGCCGCCACCCCATCTGAAACGCCAGAAGTCCGGAGTGGCGCGCCAGTCGCCCGACGCGCCGTCCGTTAGAGGCCTGGAACGACTTGCGGACCGTGGCCCCGTAGGTGTGGGGCGGGTTGGTCAGGAAGCCGTAGCGGGCGCGCAGACCGCGCTCGCGGTCGATGGCGAGCCTGGCGCGCTCGTCGCCGACATTATTGATGAAGGCGGCGGCTTCCCGGCTATGGCCACGGATTGCGGCCGAAATCCCGCAGACTAAAAGTCGCAAGACCCGCTCATCAGCCCCGCAGTATCTCCAGCGACTGCTCGGCCAGGGCCGGTGTGCCGTTGATCGCCTCGCGCTCGGTGGAAGCATTGCCGCCCAGGATGCGGCGGTAGACGCCCTGGGAGATCGAGGCCAGCCGGAAGATGCCGAAGGCCATGTAGAACGGCCAGTCCGCGATGCCCTCGGTGCGGCCGGTGCGCTGGCAATAGGCGGCGACATAGGCCTCTTCGGTGGGAATGCCGCTGGCGGCGAAGTCGACGCCATCCAGGCTGCCCCAACCGGGAGAGTGGCTGCGCCAGATGAAGCCGTTGTAGGCGATGTCGGCCAGGGGGTGGCCGATGGTGGAGAGCTCCCAGTCCAGCACCGCGATGATCCGGGGCTCGGTGGGATGGTACATCACGTTCTCAAGGCGGTAGTCGCCGTGGGCGATGGTCACCGACTGGTCCGCCGGTATGCGCCCGGGCAGTTCGGCGATCAGGGCTTCCATGGCCGGGATCTCTTCCGTCTGGGCGTCGCGGTACTGGCGGGTCCAGCGGGCGACCTGGCGCTCGAAATAGTTGCCGGGGCGGCCGTAGTCGCCGAGGCCCACGGCCTCGAAATCCACGCTGTGGAGCTTGGCCAGGGTGGCGTTCAGGTCGTCGTAGATCGCCGCCCGTTCGGCGGGCGCCAGGCCGGGCAGGGTGGCGTCCCGGAAGATGCGGCCTTCCAGATAGTCCATCACATAGAAGGTGGCGCCGATGACCTCCGGATCCTCGCAGAGCGCGCGCATGACGGGCACGGGGATGTGGCCGGCAAGCGCCTTCATCACGCGGTACTCGCGGTCCACCTGATGGGCGCTGGAGAGCAACTGGCCCGGCGGCTTCTTGCGCAGAACGTAGAGGTGACCGTCTCCGCCGGTCAGCAGGAAGGTCGGGTTCGACGCGCCGCCCTGGAACTGCTGGACGCGCAGGGGCCCCTGATAGCCGTCAACGTTGGCGGCCATCCAGGCGGCCAGGCGGGCTTCGTCGAAGCGATGGGCGGGGACGACGTCGCGGATTGGAAGTTCGGTCATGGACGCATGCTCACCGAGCGCGCGTCGAGGTCAACCGTGTCGCAGGGGAAAGTCCTGATTCGACGGAACGACTGGCGGCTCGATCTACGAGGCGGTCCCGGCGCTGGTTCGGCATGCTCGGGCTCGAGCCGAAGATGCGGACAAAGTGGCGCGGGCGTTACGCGCTGGCCAGCGCGCTCTGGAACAGCAGCGCCCCGTCCGCTGAACCCAGTTCGGGCTCGAAAGCGCGATCGGGGTGGGGCATCAGGCCCAGCACGTTGCCACGGGCATTGACGATGCCGGCAATATCGCGGGCAGATCCATTGGGGTTCTCAAGGTAGCGGAACACGACCTGGCCCTCACCCTCCAGCCGGTCGAGGGTGGCTTCGTCGGCGAAGAAATTGCCCTCGCCGTTGCCGACGGTCATGGTCACCTTACGGCGGCCTGCATAGCCAGCGGTGTAGCGGGTCTGGGCGTTGGTGACCTCCAGATCGACGGCCTTGCAGACATATTTCAGCTTCTCATTGCGCAATAGCGCGCCCGGTAGCATTCCCGCTTCGCACAGCACCTGGAAGCCGTTGCAGATGCCGACGGTGGCCACACCCCGCTCGGCGGCGGCCTTCACCTCGGCCATTATCGGCGACAGCGCGGCCATGGCCCCGCAGCGAAGGTAGTCGCCATAGGAAAATCCGCCCGGCAGGACGATCAGGTCCACAGCATCTGGCAGGGCCGTGTCGCCGTGCCAGACCATATCGACGTGGGCGCCCGTGGACCGCTCGATCGCAACCTTGCAGTCACGGTCGCAATTGGAACCGGGGAAGACGATGACGGCAGCTTTCATTTGTTGCGTCTCCAGGTTTTGAGGCTGTCGAGGTAGGCGTGGAGTTGCTCGTAACCCCTGGCGTCGCCGTAAGGGCAGCCGGTGGTGACGATATCGCCGCCCTTGGCCTTCTGCATCATGATCGCCGGGTGACCCGGTGCGCCCTTGACCGTGATGAGATACGACGTCCGGCCATCGGTGCTGGAATAGAACCGGTAGGGTTCTGCGGGATCCTTGGGCGCGGGCGTCAGGTGCGGTTGGGCGGCGAGGGCGGCGGCCTGGGGTTCGAAGGGCAGGGTGCAGTCGAGGCCCAGGTAGGTGGGTTCGGGCTCGGCGGCGGGGGCGCACGCGGTCAGGCTAAGGGCGGAGAGGGTTGCCGCCCAACACCTCACGCCAGCTCCACGCGGTAGCTTTCGATCACGGTGTTGGCCAGGAGCTTCTCGCACATGGCCTTGACCTCCGCCTCGGCGGATGCCGCGTCTGTTGCGGCGAGGTCAAACTCGATGGTGCGGCCGACGCGCACATGTTCGACACCCGCCCAGCCCAGGCCATGCAGGGCCTGTTCAACGGCCTTGCCCTGGACGTCGAGGACGCCCGGTTTCAGGAAAACGTGGACTTTCGCGCGCATCCTAGTGGAGGCCTCCCTGAATCACGGTGGGCATTTCCTTCATGATGCCGAGGCGCCGCGCTACTTCGGTGTAGCTCTCGATCACATTGCCCAGGTCGCGGCGGAACCGGTCCTTGTCGAGCTTTTCGTTGGTCACGCTGTCCCAGAGGCGGCAGCTGTCAGGGCTGATCTCATCGGCCAGGATGGTGCGCGGGAAGTCGTTCTCGTAGATGCGCCCGAACTCGACCT
>NZ_JBILRO010000040.1:0-19269 GCF_044372605.1 Phenylobacterium sp. | reverse complement strand
CGCCGAGGGCTTTTTCCGCCCATTCGCCGAGATGCGGCCGCGGGTGATCACCACGACCTTCGACAGCCCTATCGCGGCCAGCACGGACGATCTGGTCGACGCGGCCCTCCGCGCAGGCCTTGAGCCGGAGACCGCGGCCAATGTGTCAGACGGCGTCGCCCGCGCCCTGGAGGTGGAGGGCCCGGCGCCCCACGTGCTGATCTGCGGCGGCTTGCATTTCGCCGGCGAGGTCCTGGCCATGAGCCCGGAGACCTGGCCGGGGTAGGTATCCCTCCCCCGGGTGGGGAGGGATCCACGCACCAGTAAAAACAAGTATATCAATGCATTGTAAGGAAGACCTTCTCCCCTTGTGGGAGAAGGTGGCCGCCGAAGGCGGTCGGATGAGGGGTCGCACCGGCCTATGACTGGGGTGGCGGCGTCCCGACGACCTCGAGAATGCGCGCGATGATCTGCCAGTCCTTGAGCTGGATGTCAGTGTTTGGACAGCGCAGGATCCAAAATCCCTTTGCCATCAGCCAAGCGTCGCGAACGGCATCGCGTTCCGGCTCGTGAAACGGGCCACCCGCCTCGATCACCGATCGATGTCGCAGGCAGACAAAGTCCAGAACATAAGGTCCGAGCGGGGCCTGTCGCCGGAACTTCAAGCCTTCCAGCCTTCGATCTCGCAGCAGCTTCCACAGCAGGCGGTCTGTTTACGGGGCGTTGCGACGCAGAGCGCGGGCCTGCGGGACGGTCGTGGGGCGAGCCATGGCGCAGGGTGATCTATCCTGAGCCAGTTTTCGATCCCTCATCCGTCAGGCTTCGCCTGCCACCTTCTCCCACAAGGGGCGAAGGGAACGACCGGCCTCGAACTACAGAGCGGGGTTTCGATAGCCAGGGAAGAGGAGGGAAAAGGGGTCAGGCGGCGACGCCGGCTTCGGCGAGCCACTCCAGGATCTTCTGCTTGGGCATGGCGCCGACCTTCATGGCGGTCATCTGGCCGTCCTTGAACAGCATCATCGTGGGGATGCCGCGCACGCCATAGCGCGAAGGCGTCGTCGGGCTCTGCTCGATGTCGAGCTTGGCGATGGTCACCTTGCCGGCCAGTTCCTCGGAGATCTGCTCCAGCGCCGGGGCGATCTGCTTGCAGGGGCCGCACCACTCGGCCCAGAAATCCACCAGCACAGGCTGGCTGGATCCCAGGACGTCGGCTTGAAAGGATTCGTCAGTGACCTTGACGGTGCTCATCGGGAAACTCCTGTTGCGCGGGGCCCTGGACAAGGCGGAACCGCGACTCTCAAGACCGCCATGTAAGCGGACCCTGAGCCTCTATCAACCGGCGCGGTACAGTTCGGCAAGGGTTTGAGCCAGCAGGTTTTCTGGGATCGGCATCAGCTTGGGGCCGTCCGTCCAGACAATGGCGGCTTCGATTCGCCGTCCGGCAAAGATATCCGAGAGCACCGCCCAGTAGAGCGCCATCTGCCGAAGATAGGCGGGGTCGGCCTCACCGATCACGTCGGGGGAGGGGCGGTTGGTCTTGAAATCCACCACCAGCACCCGGTCCGGCAGCACAACCAACCGGTCGATCCGCCCTGAAATTCTGAGACCGGCCGGAAGGGCGCGGGCTGTCCCGGCGACGGTCACCTCAGCGCGGGAACCCTCGCCGAACACCTGCGAGAAGGCTGGGTCCTGCAGGACGGAGAGCGCCGCGTCCGCCATCTCGGCGCGCTGACCCGGGCTGAGGTCGGCCTCCCGCGCCAGCAGGGCTGTGGCGCCCGCCGGCTGTTCGGCGGCGGGAAGGTCGGGCAGTAACTGCAGCAGTCGGTGGATCAGGTCGCCGCGTCGGAAGCGACCCAGCCCGCCGGTTTCGGCCAGGGGTGATGCGGCCGCGCTCACGGCGCCTTCCCCGAGATCCGACGGAGACGCATATCGGGCGAAGGCCTCAGGCGGCGGGATCAGGGACGTCCAGTCTGGCAAGGGCGCGGGCGCCGCCGGCGTCGTCCCGGCGCCTTCGAGCGTCAGGGGATCGGGCCCGAACCGCTGGAACGTCAGATCGTCGATCATGAGGGTGCGCACCTCATCGGCCACGCCGGTGTCCGACAGGGCGGTCTGGATGGCCCCCCACCAGCCCGGCAGCTTGTTTCTGTCCCGATCCGACACCCGACCGCACAGCACCAGACGGTCCCGCGCCCGGGTCAGCGCCACATAGAGCAGGCGATAGGCCTCGGCCTCCTCACGCTCGGCGCGCCGGGTTCGGGCCTGTGCGGTGGCGTCACAGTCGCGTGCGCCGGACGAGCACCAGAGGAAGCCCTCCGTGCGGTCGTGGGCATGGCGCAGCAGCGCAGATCCCCGCCCGGTCTGGGTGATCGTGGTCTCCGGCAGGAAGACGATGGGCGCCTCCAGGCCCTTGGCGCCATGGGCGGTCATGACCCGCACCTCGCGGCGCTCGGCCTCCATCTCGCGCTTGACCGTGATGTCGAGCCCGGCGAGGTCGGCGGCCAGGTGTTCGAGGCTGTGAACGCCCCGCGCCTCGGCGGCCAGCACCTGGTTCAGAAACTCGTCCAGAGCATCCTCGGCCTCCGCCCCCAGCCGGCGCAACAGGTCCTGGCGCATGGTGCGGCCCCCGGCGCCGATGCGACCCAGCAGGTCGGCGAAGAACTCGAAGGGCGCCCGGCTCCGTCCCTGCGTCAGGGCATGCTCCAGAAACGCTGTGGCGGCCTGCCAGTCCGGGCGCTCGGCGGCCCGGCGTTGCAGGCGCGGCCAGAGCGCCTCGGCCTTTCGCCCGTGCGCCAGGGCGTAGAGGCTGTCGTCGTCCAGGCCACAGAACGGGCTCTTCAGCACCGCCGCCAGGGTCAGCTCGTCACCCGGAAACAGGACAAAGCGGGCCAGGGCGTTCAGGTCGTCGAAGATGATGTGCTGCGACAGCGCCAGCCGGTCGGCGCCGGCCACCGGAACGCCGGCGTGTTTCAGGGCGCGCAGGATTTCCTCGAACAGCGCACGCCGCCGCCGCACCAGGATCAGCACGTCGCCCTCATGCGCCGGGCGCCATTCTCGCGACTCCTTGTCGTAGACAGCGTCGCCGCGCGCGATCAGGGCCTTGATCTCGGCGGCGATCCGGCGGGCCAGACGGCGGTTGGCGCTGTCCTCCAGCTCCGCGTCGAGCGGGGCGTCCCAGGCTTCACGGTCCTCGCCCTTGGCCTCCACCTCCAGCGGCCAGACGTCGACGCAGCCTGCGTGGTCGCGGCGCACATGGGCGGCCTCATGCTGTACGGCTTCGTACTCCGCGCGAGGCTGGATGGCGCCGGCCAGGGCCGGCGGCGCAAAGGTGGCGTCCACAAACTTCAGGACCTGCGGCGTCGAGCGCCAGGAGACCCGCAGGTCCACGCGCGGCATGCGCTGGCCGGCGCTTTCGGCCCGCGCCGTGTGGACCGCGAACTGCTGAAGCAGCTGTTCGGGCTGCGCGCCCTGAAAGGAATAGATCGACTGTTTCTCGTCACCCACCACGAACAGCGTGCGCCGGCGCGTCTCGCTGCGTACGCCGGCCCCGGAGAAGAACTCCTCGGCCAGCGCGTTGACGATACTCCATTGATCCGGCGCGGTGTCCTGGGCCTCGTCCACCAGGATGTGATCGATCCCGCCGTCAAGCTTGTAGAGCACCCAGGCCGCCGCCGGCTGGTCGCGCAGCAGGTGGCAGGTCTTCTCGATCAGGTCGGCGAAGTCGAGCGCGCTCGCCGCCGTCTTCTCGATCTCGTAGGCCAGGAGGTAGGCGGAGGCCAGCCTGAGGGCGTGCGTGGTGTCACACGCGATCCGGGTGGCGCGGATGCGTTCGGCGGCCCTATCCAGCCGCGCCTGCTCCGCCAGCAGGAGGGATCGCAACGCCTCGTCGTTCTTGATCCGCGCCGAGGTATCCATCCATTTGGCCGGCGATCCTGATCCGGTGAAGAATATCGCCAGCGCCGCCTCAAGATCGGGCGCGTTGGCCGCCGCCAGGGCCGAGAGTTTCTCCGCTCGCCCCACGTCGGTCTTGGCGCCCAGGGCAAGGCTCGCGGCCGTGCGGCGATAGAGATCGCGATTCATCTGCGCCATCGCCGTCCGGGCCAGGTCTTCCGGATCCGAATCCCGGGGCACGTCCACGGCGCGCCAGACCCAGCCTATGGCCCCGTCCAGCCCGCCTTCCTGCTCCAGAAACCTCGTCAGCTGCCCGCGCCGCGTCTCGAAGTCGGCGAACATCTTCTGGAAACTCTGGAAATCCAGCGCCACCGAGAAGCGGGCATAGGACTCCGCGACCATGTGCCCGGCCTTCAACGCCAGCTGCGCTACCTGCCGCCGCGCCGCACTGGCCACGGCGGCGGAGGCGGTGTCATCCATCACCCGGAACCCCGGCGAGATGCCGGCCTCCAGCGGGAAGCGCCGCAACAGCTTCTCGCAGAACGCGTGGATGGTCTGGATCTTCAGGCCCCCGGGCGTTTCCAGCGCCTGGGCGAACAGGGATCGGGCCTTGGACAGGTCCGTCACATCGAACCGGCGGCCTTCCAGCTTCGTCAAGGCGCCCGCCAGTGCGGCGTCATCCAGCACCGACCAGCCGCCCAGCACTTCATAGAGCCTGCGCTGCATCTCCGAGGCTGCGGCCTTGGTGTAGGTGACGCAGAGGATGGTCTCGGGCCTGGCCCCGGCCAGCAGCAGCCGCGCCACCCGGTCGATCAGGGTCTTGGTCTTGCCGGACCCGGCGTTGGCGGTGACGAAGGCCGACAGCGTCGGGTCGGCGGCCTCCTGCTGGGGATCGGCCAGAGGGGTCGGCAGGACGGTGACGCTCATTCCTCGCCCTCCTCGCCGCTGGTGGACCACTCGAACACCCGGGCCAGGTGATCGTAGTCGCTCATCCGGGCTTTCACGAACTGCGGCGCCACACGCGATAGATAGGGCTGAGCCGGATCGTCGAAGCGTTCCACCAGTCGCGCCAGGCCTTCGAAGGCCCGCGCGGCGGCCTCTGCGCTTTCCGCGCCGGCCTCTGCGCGGGTCTCGATCTTGCCGGCAGGCTTGCGGCCGGTGATCTCCAGATAGGTCAGGTCCCCGGGTTTCAGGCGCCCCAGCTCCGGGAAACCCCCGGCCTGAAGGATCGCCGCCGTCAGGGTGAGTTGCGGCGAAAACCCGGCGTCGACTTCCCGTTTCGACGGCGCCTTGCCGGTCTTGTAGTCGAGGATGTGGCCGAAACCGCCTGCGGTGACCTCGATCCGGTCGGCGCGGGCAGAGATCGTGAACGGGCCGGCGGGACCCGCCAGCGTGCGCTCCCCCTTCAGCTCCACCCGGATCGTCCTGCCATCCCGGCGCTCACGCTCCAGATCGGCCACCCATTCGGCCGCTTCCCTGGCCAGAGCCTGCTCACGGGCCATCGCCTCATGTGGCAGGCCGGCCTGTTCCAGCTCCTCAAGATAGAGCCGCGCAAACTCATCGGCGGCGTCTGCAGGCAGGGCCGCCGGATAGGCCTCGGCGAACCGTTCAAAGGCGGCGTGGATCGCAGTACCCCGCGCGCGGGCGTCGGCGGTCTCATCCGGGCGATCCAGCGGATAGAGACGCAGGATGTCCCGCGCCCAGACCGCATAGGGATCGCGCGTCAGGGCCTCCACCCGGGTCACGGCCATGGTCCGCGGCCGATCGGCGACCGGCGGGATCGGCGCGGGGCGTTTCACGGGCTCGTAGCCACCCGGCGCATCCAGGCGGCGCGCCCAGTCCAGAACCCACGGTCGCCCGGGGATCTCCAGTCCGGCGCCCAGGGCCAGGGTCTCCAGCCTCCACAGCCAGCGCGACTTGACCGACGGCGCGCCTTCCCGGCGCTCGGTGTGGAGAAGAACGACCTCCGGCGCGCACGCCGCCTGCGCAAAGTCGTGGGCGGCCAGGCCAATCCGGCGTTCCGGCGAGGGCAGGTCCAGGGCCGCGCGCATGGGGCGCGACAGGAACGGGTCCAGCGCCGCCCCGCCGGGCCAGACGCCTTCCTCCAGCCCGGCCACCACCAGCCGGTCGGCGCGCACGAGCCGGGCCTCGATGGCCCCCATGATCCGCAGGCGCGGGTGGGTGGCGCCGCCACTGCGTACGGTCTCGCCCTCCATCAGCCGGCGCAGCAGGTCGGCGAACCCCCGGGGCGTGACTGGCGGCAAGCCTTCGCCGTCCTGGATCAGCGCCGCCAGCAGCCGCGACATGGCCTCGCCGCCGTGGCCGGCCCAGAGCCCGTCGGCGCCCTCGGCCAGCGCTTCCATGGCCGTCGCGATCCGTCGGGCTGCGGCCGAAGGTGAGTCCGTCTCGCCCGGCCAGGCCAAGGCCTCGACGAGAGTCATCAGCCGCAAGGCCTGCGACAGCGCCTCCGGCGCCTCGGCCAGTCGGCCCCGCAGCTCATCCCAGGTGCGGGCGCGAGGACCGCGCAGCGCGGCGCGTTCGAGGCCTGCCACATCGCCGAATGTGGAACAGGGATGTTTCAGAAGGCCCAGCAGGGTCACCGGATCCAGCGGGTCCGCCGCCGCCCGCGCCATCAGGCCGGCCAGGACGCCGCACGAACTGCCCGCGAGGCTGTCGCCGACCGAGGAGTCCGGGATCACCCCCCAACGGCCCAGCTTGGCCGTAACCCGCCGCGCCAGCGCCTGATCGGGCGTCACCAGCGCGGCGGTGCGATCCGGCGCTTCCAGGGCCTCGCGCAGCAGTAGCGCCACGACGGTCGCGGCTTCCTCGTCGGTGCGGGCGGTGATCAGCGAAAGGCCGTCCAGACCTGCGGCCACAGGATCGGGGGCGTCGGCGCCCCCTTCCGCGCGCAGTCCGGCGATGACGCGCAGCCAGTCGGCGGTTTCCTCGGCCGGGCGAAGCGCCTCGTTGACGATCCGCCGACGCCAGCGTCCGGCGCTGTCCGGGCGGAGCGAGGCCGGCCAGACCCGGACATCGGCTTTCCTGACCTCGGCGCGGTCCAGCAGCCGTCGCAGCGCCCCTTGCGGATGTTGCACGTCCACCTTGGCCCATGCGCTGTCGGCCAGTTCCTGATCGAGCCCCGGCAGCACCACGCATCCTTGAGGCGCGCCGGCCACCGCGATCAGCAGGTCGCGCGTCGCCGGCGCCGTCCCGGTCGATCCCGCCGCCACCAGCACGCCCGCAGGCGGCGCGGTCGTCCAGCGTTCGGCCAGCCGGCGCAGCAACCGCACCCGCCGCTCGCTGACATCGAGCACGCCCAGGGCGGCCAGCCGCGCGGGCCAGAGCTTCAGCGCCTTGTCCAGAAACCGGCTGGAGACCTGCCAGTGTTCGGCCAGCTCGGCGTCGACCAGTCCCGCCAGGCGGTCGCCGACCCGCACCTCCTCGATCTGCAGGCCATCCAGAAACGACCCCAGGGCGTCGGCCAGCTCCAGTGCGGCCGAGGCGGTGGTGAAGCCGCCCGGCAGGTCATCGGCCAGCTCGCTCACCAGCCGGGTGAGCTCGAAGCGCCGCTTCAGGGGATCGATGGCGGCCGGCAGGTCCAGCGCCAGATCGCCCGGCTCGAACGGCGCCTCCCCGGCTTCCAGGTCGCCAAGGGGCCGCATCTGCGGCGGCAGGACGGCCTTCCCGCCCGAGGCCTTGATGAAGGCGTCGGCCAGGGCGCGCGCGCCGCGTCGGGTGGGCGTCAGGATCACGGCGTCCGCCAGCGCCTCCGGACCCAGGGGCGAGAGCGCATCAAACAGGCCCTGGGCCAGATCTTCCGCGAACGGCCGGTGCGCCGGAATGTTGAACCACCGTGGCCCCGGTCGGTCGAGGAAGGCGGTCATGCCAGCCGTGCTTCTGCTGCGTCGCGCGCCGCCGGATCGCCCACGTGCATCCAGAAGCCGTCCATCGGCACGCCGTGAAGTCGCCCTTCGGCCTGCAGGCGATGCCAAACCGGGACAATCGAGAATGCGCCGTCTGGTTCGTCGTCCAGTACCTGCGGCTTGAAGATGGCGATCCCCATGTTGACGTAAGGCGTTGGTGAGGCGGGGTCTGTGGAATGCGTCAGCCGCCCCGCCGTATCCCTGAGGAACCCTTGCGGCCCCTCAAAGCCGATGCCCTGGCCCCGTTTCACCAGCAGCATCAGAATGTCCATCGTCGCCGGGTTCCATGCGCCCTTCAGGGTGTCCAGCGCCGGTATGGAGCCTTCGAGCCAGAGGGAGTCGATATTGGCCAAAAAGATCGGGTCGCGACCCAGCTGGTCGGCCGCGTTTTTGATGCCCCCGCCGCTGTCGAGCAGGGCGGATCGCTCGTCCGCGATCAGGATTTCCAGATCCCGCCGCCCGGCGAGGTGCGCCTCCATCTGGTCAGCGAAGTGATGCACATTGACCACGGCGCGTTCGACTCCGGCGTCTCTCAGCCGGTCCAGCACATGATCGATCAGCGCCCTGCCGGCGACCGTGACCAGCGCCTTGGGCCGTTGTTCGGTCAGTGGCAGCATCCGCGTGCCCAGGCCGGCGGCCAGCACCATCGCAGTTCTGGGGCCGGCGATCATGCGCGGTACGCGGGTGGCACATGGCGGTCGAACCAGGCCTTCAGGCCGGCCATGGCCGGGTCCTCCAGGTTCCGCTCGAGATACCGCCAGGTGCGGGGCATGAACTGGCGGTACTGGGGCCGTCCCAGCAATGCCTGGCGCGCGAACACCCGTCCCAGTATCCGCGCGGCATTGGACGCCGCCAGCGCCCGGTAGTCGGCGAGGAAGACGCCCCGGTCCAGTTCAGGTCGCGCCGACATGAAGCGCTCCAGCATTGCGGCTTCCAGTTCCGGCGAAACATCGCGCCGGGCGTCCTGCAGCAGGTGGGTGAGGTCCCACGCCGGATGCGCCCGCAGCGCATCCTGAAAGTCCAGCAGGCCGACGCGGCCCACGCCATCGCGATCAGGCAACCAGAGCAGGTTCTGGGCGTGGTAGTCGCGGTGGGTGAACACGCTGGCGCCCGCCTCGCCCCGCACCCAGATGGGCGCCCACAAGCCATCCCAGTCCGCCAGGGCGGCCTCGCCAAACGCGGGCAAGCCGACCAGCTTCGGCCACCACTCCAGAAAGGTGTCGGTGGCGATCTTCAGCGCCAGGGCGTCATAGGTCAGCAAGGGCCAGCGCGCGCCGTCGGCTTCCAGCACGAGCGGCGGCGGCTCGGCCTGCAGGGCCACCTGAACGTCGATGGCGGCTTCGTAGAGCTCGACCTCAGGTGCTGTGTGCGGGATCAGGTTTGCGAAGAGGCCGTCGCCCAGATCCTCCAGAACCGCCAGACCCGCGTCCACATAGTGGGCGACAACCCGGGGCGCGGAGAGCCCGCGTGCGCGCAGATGGGCTGCCGTGGTCACAAAGGCCGCCACAGATCCCGCCGCCAGCCGCGCCGCAGCATTATACCCGAGAGCCAGGCGCTCGGCCGGGGTGGCCTCGGGCGGGCAGACGACGCTCTCCACCGCCGGCGGCTGGTCCATGAAGATCAGGCTGGAGCCGCCCTCGAGGTAGAGGCGTTCGTACTGGCGCGTCGAGGCGTCGCCCGACAGCAACTCACGCCGCGCCTCGGCGAACCCCGCGGCCCGCAGGAAGTCGCCCTTCAGTACCTCACGCTCAGACGTCAAGCCTACGACCCTCCCAGGCGCCATGCGGAACCAGGCGCGCCTTGCGACTGTCAGCGTCTGGTCCCGCACTGATCTCTACATCGAGTCGGTCGCCTGGCAGGCGACCCTCCAGCCGTTCCGGCCATTCGATGATCGCCGCCCCATCCTCCAACGCCTCGTCCAGCCCGATCTCATAAGCTTCGTCGGGGTCGGAGAGACGGTAGAGGTCGAAGTGAGCCACGTTCAGCCGCGCGCCCTCATAGAACTGGACGAGGGTGAACGTGGGCGACGGCACCTCCTCATCCGCGGTCGTCAGCGCCCGCACCAGCGCCCGCGCCAGGGTCGATTTGCCGGCGCCCAGCGGGCCATGGAGGCAGATGGCCTCACCGTGCTGCAGGACAGATGCAATGGCCCTTCCAAGCGCCCGGGTCGCCGCCTCGTCCTTCAGGATCATGCGAAAGGCTGGTCAGGTCTGCCGGGCAGCTCGCCCTCGATATAGGACTTCAGCCGCGCTGTGACGGTCGCCGGATCGCCGTCCAGCGCGGCAGGGGCGACGTCGGCGCCGATCGTCAGCGTGAAGGCCTGCGATTGCTTGTTCAGAAGCTCATGGAACAGGGTGATGTCCCGAAGTTCCTCGGAGACGCCATGAAAGAAGTGGAACAGGGTCGACCAGGGCCCGGCCACATGCATCGGCACGACCGGCGCCTCATACTTCCGGGCGATGGACACCGCCGAGGCCGCCCAGTCCTTGTCCCGGATGGAACCGTCTGGCTGGCGCCGCGAGATGCGGCCGGCGGGAAAGATCACCAGGCACCGCCCGGCTTCCATGGCCTCGCGGGTCATTGTCAGCGTTGTCCGCAGCCGCTCGCGGGTGCGTTTGGCCTCCACCCATTCCACCGGGATCAACACGTCCGCAAAGCTTGCGCAAACCCGCTGGGCGTCGGCGTTGGCGTAGAAGCAGATATCTGGCCGTACCGCTTTCAAGGCATCATATACCGCCACGCCATCGGCGATCCCGGTGGGATGATTGCAGATCACCACGCAGCGCCCGGTGGTCGGAATCTGCTGTATGCCGGTCGCCGCGACCCTCAGCGCAAGCAGGCGCGACACATATGCCAGGGCCTCACTTCCCGACATGGGCGCGATGGCGTCGGCCATCCGTCGGGCTTTGCCATAGTCCAGAACGGCGTAGAGGAAGGGCCGCAGCAGGGGCCACGCCGGGCTGCGCGCGAGCCTGGGCGCGCGCTCGGCGATCAGCACGTCGACGATGTGCATTTGGTGCTCCAGGGCGGGCGCTGTGGATGCCGGGGAGGCCAAGCTCATACGCTGAAGATGGCCCGGCGCAAGGGGTGCGGGCAAGCGTCGGTGTTCAGGTCCGGAGGCGTTCGATCAGCGCGGCTGTGGAGGGATCGTGCGCGCCGCCCGGTCCGCCTTCCAGCTCACCCAGCACCCGGCTGGCCAGCGACTTGCCCAGCTCCACGCCCCACTGGTCAAAACTGTTGATGCCCCACAGCACCCCCTCGACGAAGGTCTTGTGTTCATAGAGCGCGATCAGGGCGCCCAGACGCGCAGGATCAAGCCGGTCCAGCAGCAGGAAACTTGAGGGGCGATTGCCGGGGAAGGTGCGCTGGGGCGCCAGGGTGTCAATCTCGGCCGATGACCTGCCGGCCGCCGTCAGTTCCGCGCGGACATCCGCCTCGGTTCGGCCCACCAGCAGCGCCTCGGCCTGGGCGATGGCGTTGGCAAGAAGCTTGGTCTGGGCCGACGGGTCCCCTTCAGCGCCCTCCCGAACCGCAAGGATATCCACAGGGATCACATCCGTGCCCTGATGGAGCAGCTGGAAGAAGGCGTGCTGGCCATTGGTGCCGGCGTCGCCGAACACGCTGGCGGCGGTGCTGTGGCGCACCGGCGTTCCGTCACGGCGAACCCGCTTGCCGTTTGATTCCATCTCGAGCTGCTGGAGAAACGGGGCGAGAAGACGAAGCCTCTGCGCGTAGGGAACCACGGCGCGGATCGGCCGGCCCAGTCCATTACGGTTGAACACGTGCGCCAACGCCAGCAGGACCGGGGCGTTGCGGCTCAGGGGCGCGGTCTGGAAGTGCGTATCCAGGGCGTGGGCGCCGCTCAGCATGGCTTCGAACGCCGCGTAGCCCAGGGCAACAGCGCACGAGAGCCCGACGGCGGACCAGATCGAGTAACGGCCGCCGACCCAGTCCCGGAACCCGAACACCTGATCGGCTGGAACGCCGAACGCCCGCGCCCGCTCCGGCGCAGCCGACACCGCGACCAGATGGGCGTCCGAGGCCGGCCCAAGGGCCGCCCGCAGCCAGGCGCGCGCGGCCTCGGCATTGGTCAGGGTTTCCTGGGTAGTGAAGGTTTTGGAGACGGTGACCAGCAAGGTCTCGGCGGGGTCCAGCCCAACCAGCGCCTGGGCCAGCTCAGCCGGGTCGACATTGGCCACGAACCTCAACTCGATCTGCGGGGACAGTGGCTTGAGCGCCTCCCAGATCAGGCGCGGGCCCAGGTCTGAGCCACCGATCCCAATGTGCAGAATGCTGCGGAACGGCTTGCCCGTGGCGCCCGTCTTCGCCCCTGACCGGACAGCCTGCGCAAACCCGCGCATGGCCTCGCGCGTGGCCTCGATCTCGCGGGACACCGGGACACCTGCCGCCCGCCAGTCGGCGCCGTCGGGCGCCCGCAGCGCCATGTGCAGGGCCGGGCGGTCTTCGGAGGTGTTGACAGCGTCGCCCGCAAACAGCCGATCTCGCGCAGCCTCGACGCCGCTGACCCGGGCAAGGTCCAGCATCAGCGCCAGGTCAGCCAGCGACCAGGGTTGCTTGGAAACATCCAGTTCCAGCCCGGCTGCGGCCAGGGTCAGCGTTGAAAGACGGTCCGGCTCCGCGATCAACAGCTGATCGATGCGGCGATCGCGCGCGACCCCGGCGGCGGTGGATAGGGCGGTCCAGGCCGCATCGACGTCTGACAACCTGAGTTCCTTATCCGGGCGAACCGTACTTCACACTGCAGCCATAGGGGCGCGTCGCGGCCTCCGCCACCGGGCGACCCGCCTTCACGTCAGCCAGGGCCGCAGCCACATAGTTCCTTGCGCCCTTCAGGCTGGCGGGGTTGGCGCTGGCCTGATCGTCGATGCCGCCCTTGTAGACCAGCTTGCCGGCCTTATCGACGATGTACATGTGGGGCGTGGTCTTGGCGTCATAGGCGCGGCCAACGACGCCGTCGGGGTCGAGCAGCACAGCGGTGGAGGCCGCCCCTGCCTTTGTCTTCCAGGCCCGCGCCTCGGCCGGGGTCAGATGGCCCTGCATGCCCGGCGCGGACGACACGATGGTCAGCCATGCGACGCCGTCGCGGATGGCCTGAGCCTGCAGGGACTGCATGGCGCGGGCGTTGTAGTGCTTCTGCACATAGGGGCAGCCGTTGTTGGTCCATTCCAGCACTACGGTCTTGCCGCGAAATTCCGACAGCGCGCGGGTCTTGCCATTGGCGTCCAGCGCCTCGAACGCAGGCGCCGGCTGGCCCAGGGCCGGCTCGGCGAGCACGGGCGTGGCGAGCGCCGAAACCACGGCGAGGCTCAGGAAAAATCTGCGATCAATCATGGGTGCAGGTCCTTCGGTTGAAATCATTCAGCCCGGACGGGCCGCCGTATCCAGCGCCTTGGCCACCAGGCCCGGGGTCAGGATGGCCGGCAGGATAGCCGGCTCGCCGCCGCCTGCGCCATACACGAGGTAGAGAGGCACGCCGGCGCGGCCGAAACCGGCCAGTTCCGCAGCAATTCCGGGGTCCCGCTTGGTCCAGTCCGCCTTGAGGTAGACGGCATTGTTGCGCGTCAGGGCCTCGGAGACCGTCCGGGTCGACAGCGCGACGCGGTCGTTCACCTGGCAGCTCACACACCAGGCGGCGGTGTAGTTGACCAGCACGGTGCGGCCCTCGACCCGCAGCGCGGCCAATCGGGCGGGGCTATAGTCCTCGTGGGTCAGGCTCGCGGCCTCCACGCCCGCCGCGGAGTCGCCGGCGAGCGTATAGGCGGGCCAGACGGCGCCGCCGACCAGGGCCAGGCTCGCCAGCACGCCGGCTGTCGCCATCATCGGCATGGCGGCTCGCCCTTCAGCTGTCCGCCGCTGGCTCAGCCCGTAAATCCAGGCGCCGAAGGCCAGCAGGATCGCGGCGGCCAGGATACGCGGCACGGCGTCAGGCCCCACCTGCACTGTCAGCACCCAGATCAGCCAGGCGACGGCCCCGTACATCGGAAACGCCAGCGCCTTGCGGAACACGTCCATCCAGGCGCCCGGCCGGGGCAACCGCGCCAGCAGACCGGGCACAAACGCCACGGCGACAAAGGGCGCGGCGAAGCCTATGCCCAGCGCCAGGAAGACCAGCAGCGCCGCCACGGGCGGCTGGGTCAGGGCCCATCCCAGAGCCGGGCCCATGAATGGCGCCGTGCAGGGCGCGGCCACCACCACCGCCAGTACGCCGGTGAAGAAGGAGCCCGCCAGCCCGCCGCGCGAGGCCAGGCCCGAGCCCACGCCCTGCAACGAGGCGCCGACCTCGAACACGCCGGAGAGATTCAGACCCACCGCGAGCATCAACAACGCCAGCCCCGCCACCACCGGCGGATCCTGCAGCTGGAAGCCCCAGCCCACGGCGTCGCCGGCCGCCCGGAGTGCGATCAACAGGCCCGCCAACGACAGGAAGGTGACCAGAACGCCGATGCCGAACGCCAGCCCCTGACGGCGCGCGCCGGCGGCGTCCTCGCCATGCCCGGCCAGCGAGGCCGCCTTCATGGCCAGCACCGGGAACACGCACGGCATCAGGTTCAGAATCAACCCGCCGATCATGGCGAACAGCGCCGCCGAGGCCAGCCCGAGGTCCGCAGATCCCGCTGGCGTGATCGGTTTCACCGGCGGCGGACCAAGGCCCGAGGCCACTGGCGGCAGGGCACCAGGCGTGGCGCTGACCTCATAGGCCTTGCCGTCCAGCGCCAGCACCCCGGCCAGCTCCTTGGGCGGCTCTGCGCCCTGGAACCCGTAACCCGCCGTGAGGGTCAGGGTCAGACCCTCCGGGCCGCGCTCGATGGCCTGCGGCTTGGCGTGGTCGATGGCCGCGCCCGAGAACGGATAGAAATAGGCGCCGGCGAGGTCCGCACCCTTCAGCGCCGCGCCGGTCACCGCGAGTTTCAGGACCTCGCCCTGCCGCTCGAACGCGCCCGCCAGACCGGCGGGCTTCGGCGCCCTGGCCAGGGTCTCGGCGATCCGTGGCCCCCAACGGGGATCAGCCGGCGCGGCGGCCGCCGTCACCGGAACCGACAGCGTCAGCAGGGCGTCCTCGGGAATGCAGATGTCCGCACAGACCAGGAACGCGGCGGCGGCCTTCAGTGTAACTGTCTGGCCGGGCCGGGCGTCCGCCGGCGCCGTCAGCGTCATCGGCAGCAGCTGTTCGCCTTCGTAGCCATAGTTGACCAGCGGCCCGACCGGCAGCCGGTGCGGGGTCGGCCAGGTGAAATCCGAGGCGCTCCAGCCGGCGGGCATCGTCCACTTGATACGGGTCGCCTCGCCGCTGTCGCCGGGATTGCGCCAATAGGTGTGCCAGCCCTTCTGGATATCCTGCCGCAGCGCGATCTGGATCGTCTGACCCGGCGCAACGCCCTGGGCCGAGGCGACCAGTTCGGCGGTCAGGTGGCCGGTGTTCACAGGCTGCGCGCTCGCCGCGCTCGACACCACCAGCGCCAGCAGCGCGCTCAACAGATACCGCATGATCACTTCGGAGGCCTCCAACGCCGCTATATGGCGCACGCAGGTCAATGACGCAAAGCAGGCTCGACTTGATGACGCTACAGGCGATGATCGGCGAATCGCTTCTCTCATCACCCAGGAGCCCAGGTGCCCGCATCCTTCGACGAGATAGAGATCGGTCAGGCGGTATCGCTGGGCGCGGCCGGGGTGGACGCCGCCGCGCTGGACGCCTTCATTGCCGCCTTCGCGCCAGGCTGGACCTCAGGCCAGGGCGCGCCCGATGGCATGGTCTTCGCGATCTGGTCGAAACTGGACGCCATGGCCGCCGCCGACTGGCCCCAGACCAAGCGCCTGGGCGTCGACGCACTGCGCTGGATGCGCAATCCGCCGGTCGGAGAGCTGCTGCGTTGCCGTATGACGGTGATGGCCAAGGATCCGGTGGGCGACGACAAGGGCATCGTCATCGCCCAGCACGATCTGCTCGATGAAGCGGGCAGGCTGGTGTTCTCCTGCCTGACCCGCAGCGTCTTCAGCCGCTGATCCAGCCCTAGCTGTTCAGCACAGGCGCCGGTTGCTCGCTGGCGCGTGTCATGGCCAGCGCGATCAGACGATCCCAGCCCACCAGCGAGTGCATGTGGGCATAGATCTGGCCAAGGGCGCCGTTGTCGCGCAGTTCGACGAACTTGGCAGGCGGCAGCGCGTTCAGCTTCTCTTCCGAGACGCCGAAGTATTCCGCGATCTTCTGGGTCTCGCCCTGCGTGCCGTCCGGGCCGGGCGGCGTGAAGGTGGCTTCCTTGGTCTCGAACAGGTCGAGGTCCTTCAGCAGCTGGACAAAGCCCATGGTGCGCTGGCGCTCGATCTCGAAGTTGTTGCAGAACTCGATGCAGTTCTTCGTGTACTCGGTCGGCTCGCCGTTCGGCTCGAAGAAGCCCATGTCGTAGTCCGTGTCGGTCACGAACTCGGCGCCGCGATCGATGCACAGCACCATCTGCTTGGCGTTCTCGTCGTTGGCGAACACGAAGGGATAGCGGCGGATATAGGCCGGAATATAGATGCCGGCTTCAAAGGTACCGTCGTCCTTGACGAACATGTTCTCGCCGGCGTTCAGGCCCATCACGGCGATCGGCAGCTTCTCGTCGCCCACGAAGATGATCGGGCCGGTCACCATGGCCAGCGGGAATTCCCCCACCGTCAGCGGCACGGCATGGCCGACCTTGGCGAAGGCGAACGGACCGTCCATCCGCTTCACGCCCATCTTGCTGTGCAACTCTTTGGCCAGCGGCTCGGGATTGGAATAGAACAGGACGTTGCCGGTGAGCGTGCCCTGCGGCGTCGGGGTGGTGGTGACCATCTGGAAAACCCTTGAAAAACTTTCACGCGCTGCGACGTCGCCAAAGGCTCTGCGCGCGAGGCCGCGCCTTCTAGCCGATCCTTGGCTCGCCAGCAAATCTGTCGCGGGCGGCTTGGTTTGCGCCCGAAGACTGGCGCCGTCTCCTTCAGGCGTCTGCCCGCCGCGCCGCGAACACCACATGCCGCCGCAGCGGATGATCCTCAGCCAGCCTCGGATGGTCGAAGTCTCGCGCGGGGTCCGGTGTCATGCCAATCCGGCGCATCACGGCCTGGGAGGCAAGGTTGGTCGAGGCGGTCATCGCCACCAATTCGTCGGTTTCCAGGTTCCCGAAAGCCCAGTTGCGCGCCGCCGCAGCCCCCTCGGTGGCCAGCCCCTGACCCTGGGCGTCGGGATGCAGGCGCCAGGCCAGCTCGAGCGCGCCGGGCGGGAGGGGACCTTGCGCGCCGGCCACGACCAGACCGATCGCGCCGATCAGCCTTCCGTCGGCCCTGCGCTCCGCCGCCCAGAACCCGAAGCCATGCTCCTGAATGTGGCTGTTGATCCGGTCCAGCATCGCATCGCTCGCCGCCCGGTCGATCACCCCGCCCAGCCAGTCGCCCACACGCGGGTCGCCGTTGATCGCGGCGAACGCCTCGCGATCCCCATCGCGGAACGCCCGCAAAATCAGACGCTCCGTCTCGATCACGCCGGGCGCGGCCCCGTCAGCGCGCCGTAAAGATCCGGGCGGCGGGCGCGGAAGAAACCCCAGGCGGCGCGGTGGGTGTTCAGGAAATCCAGATCAAAGGTCGCGCTCAGCACCCCCTCGTCCGCCCGGCCGAAGTCGCCTGCCAGATCGCCCCGGTGGTCGGCGATGAAGCTGGAGCCATAGAACTGCTGGCCGCCGTTCGGATAGCCGTCCCAGGGCTCGAAGCCAGTGCGGTTGGCGCCCACCACCGGGATCACGTTGGAGACCGCATGGCCCTGCATGGCGCGCCGCCAGGGCAGCGCCGTATCCAGGCTGGCGTCGTGCGGCTCGGAGCCGATGGCCGTGGGATAGAGCAGCACCTCGGCGCCCATCAGGGCCATGGCCCGCGCGCACTCCGGGTACCACTGGTCCCAGCAGATGCCCACGCCGACCCGGCCAAAGCGCGTGTCCCAGACCTTGAAGCCGGTGTCGCCGGGCCGGAAATAGTACTTCTCCATATAGCCCGGCCCGTCCGGGATATGGCTCTTGCGATAGACGCCCATCAGCGACCCGTCGGCGTCGACCATCACCAGGCTGTTGAAATAGTGCGGCCCCTCGCGCTCGAAGATCGAGATCGGCAACACCACCCCCAGCTCCGCCGCCAGCGGCGCCAGCGCCGTCACGCACGGGTGCGTCCGCCAGGGATGCGCCGTGGCGAACCAGCGCTCCTCCTGGGCCACGCAGAAATACGGCCCCTGGAACAGTTCCGAGGGCAGGATCACCTGCGCCCCGCCGGCCGCCGCCTGCCGGATCAGGTCGGCGGTGCGGGCGATATTGGCCGCCATGTCCGGGCCATAGGCGGCCTGCAGGGCGGCGACGGTCAGGGTGCGGGCCATCAGGCGGGCTCCTGCTGGGTGATGCAGTGGAACGATCCGCCGCCGGTGAGGATGGCGGTGGATGGCAGGCCGATCACGGTGCGGTCAGGGAACAGCTGCTTCAGCATCTCCACCGCAAACTCTCCGGGCTTCGCCGCATAGATGGGCACGATCACCGCCTTGTTGGCGATCAGGAAATTCATGTGGCTGGCAGGCAGGGGGCCGTCCTCGCCGTCGATCCAGCCGGGAGACGGGATGCGCACCACCTTCAGCGCGCGGCCATCCGCGTCCGTCATTGTCGAGAGCCGGCGCGCCGCGTCGTCATAGGCCTCGGCGTTGGGATCTCCGCGCCCCCAGGCCACAGGGATCGCCACCGTCGCCGGCGCCACGAACCGCGCCAGATTGTCCACGTGGCCGTCGGTGTGGTCGTTGCGCAGACCCTCGCCCAGCCACAGCATCTTGCGCGCGCCAAGACTGCCACCCAGCGCGGCTTCGGCGACCTCCGCGGTCCATCCCGGGTTGCGGTTGGTGTTGAGCACGCACTGGCCGGTGGTCAGCACCGTACCGATCCCGTCGTGATCGACCGCCCCGCCCTCCAGAATGAAATCGTTCGCCACGAGTTCGGCGCCCGCCGCTGTCGCGATCTGCGCCGCGACCGTGTCGTCGTGCTCCAGCGCATACTTCCCGCCCCAGCCGTTGAACCGGAACCCATGCGCCTTGCCGCCTGAAAAGATCGGCCCGGTATCGCGCAGCCAGATGTCGCCGAACCGGCCGGGCGTGATCTCGATCCCGGCCACATCGCTCAAGCTCGCGCGCGCCGCCGCCTCGCCGGCGTCCGAACCGGTCATCAACCGCACCCGCTCGCCGCCTGGCCCGGCCAGCGCCCGGGCCAGCGCCGCCACCTCCGCCTGGGCCGGCTCAAGGTCGTCCTCCCACAGCTCCGCATGGCTGGGAAACCCCAGCCACATGGCCCGGTGCGGCGCCCACTCGGCGGGAACGGTGAAAGTCATTGAGCCCTCGATGCGGAAGCCGCGCGCATGTGGCCCCCGGGCAGCGCAACGTCAAGCGGGAGCGGCCAGACAGAGAAGGGGGGGGGGGGGTGCG
>NZ_JBILRO010000204.1:0-6410 GCF_044372605.1 Phenylobacterium sp. | reverse complement strand
TTCCGCAGCCGCCCCTGTCAGTATCAAAGTCGTCGGAAGGGGTCAGAACTCGTAGCGGAGCGACACCTGAGCGTACCAGAGCGAGCGAGCGTTGTTGATCGAACGGGTCAACGCTGTCGTGTTCGGGTTGGAGTAGCGATATCGCACGCAGACGGGGCTCCCGTTGCCCGCTGCCGCGCCCGTCGCCGTCGCGCACTGTACGTCGACGATCCGGTTGTTTCCCTGCCCCGAACCGCTCGCGCCATACTCCTCAACCGATCCCCACTTGTTGTTCAGGAGGTTGAGAACGTTCTGGACATCCATCACGACCTTGAACTTGTGGCCCTTGATCGGCGTCGGGATCTCCTGGCTCAGTTGCAGGTCGATCTGATTGACGTCCGGGTTTCGGTTGAAGCCCTTGGGCACAATCCCGACCGGAAGATCGAACCGCGCGACCGCGTCACGGACGCGGTTCAGGGTGGCGACGCTGTCAAAGGTCACGAGGCCCACATCGAGATCGTTCGGGTTCGCATCGCCGGCGAAGTCCGGAACGTACAGCTGATAGGCGCCGCGGTTGGTCCCGAAGATGGGGCTGCGGTTTCCGCCCTGGCTGGCCATCGTCACGTTGAAGGGCCGGCCTGACCGGGTCTCGGCGAACATCGTGAGGCGCGTCTTGGCGTTCTCGATGAACTCCTTCTCATAGGTCACTTCGAACTTGATCCGATCACGGACTTCCTCATAGCCGCGGCCATAAGCGTCGCGGTTGGAGTCCTCGGCCGAGGCCAGCTGGCTGGCGTAGAGCGAACCCGAGGTGGTGCCGAAGCGAACGCCGCTCGTGCCTTCACGCAGGTTCTGGCGGACGTAACCGATCGAGGTCCGCAGGTCGTTGTCGAAGAAGTTGCGGGCCAGACCGACGGCGAAGACGTAGCCAGTGCCGCGTTTCTCGTTTCCGACAACCAGATCGGCCGCATTCTGCACATTGGTGCCTGCGACGCCGGCGGTCGCACGCGCCGCGTCGGTCATGACGAGACCGTCGTAACGCAACCGGCCGTCCGGCGTGAACTGCTGCTGGCCGTTGACGAGCAGCGGGCGGACCTTGAAGTCGGTGTAGCTGACCGACGAGCGGACCTCGGTCTGCACATAGTCCACAAGGGCCTTGAAGCCGTAGGGCAGGTCGGCCGACCCGGAGAGGAAGAATTTCCAGGCCGACGGAATCTGGAACGACGGATTGAGCGCGATAACTTCCGAGGTGCTCGGGATGATCGACGGCGTGACCAGGCCGGTCACCGCGCCTGGCAGATCATAGCCAAACCGGGGGTCCGTGCGGCTCACGTTCAGCGCGGCCGCGCCGGCGGCCTGGGTGAACGCCGGATTGGCGCCCAGTTCGCGGAAGGTGCCATCCGGGTTGCGCTCGATGGTGACGCCTGCGGCGGCGAAGCCGGTGGTGCTGAACGAAGTGGAGATCAGGACGTCCGGGATACCGCCCGAGAAGACGCCGGCGCCGCCGTTCAGGCGGTACCAGCTGCCGGGATCAAACTTGAAGGCGACCCGCGGCATAAGGATCGACCGGCCGTCGTAGGTTTCCTGATTGTTGAAACCGTTCCGGGCCTGGAAGAAGGGGTTCAGGATCGGCTTGTCGTCGCTCTTGTACCAGTCATACCGGACGCCGGCCGTGACTTGCAGGGTATCTGTGATGTCCAGAATGTCCTGCAGGTAGAAGCTGTTCTGCTGGTACTTGAAGTTCGCCGCGGCATCGAAGGGGTTGCCTGACGGCGCATTGGAGTAGGTGAGGCGGTTGGCGCGGCCGGCCTGGAAATCGGCGATCGAGTCAAAGTAGTAAACACCGTCGCTGTTAGGAACGAAGAGGTTCACGATCTCGATGTTCTGCGACTCGAAACCGACCTTGAACAGGTGGTCGCCCAGCGAATAGGTCGCCTTGCCCTGGATGTTCAGGTTGTGCGTTTCCAGCTCATTGGCCTGGCGGAACGCATCAGGGCCGATACGCACGTTCGAGAAGCCGCTGGCGCAGGTGGTGAGCACCAGGTCAGAGGTCGGCGCCGAGCAGATCTGCAGTTCCCCGAATTCCTGACCGGACGGCGGCGCCTGACGACGCTCATAGTCGCGGTAGGAGACCCGGAGCTGGGTGGTGAGTTGATCTGTCCACTGGGAATTCAGCTCGCCAACGTAGGAGTAATCCTCTTCGCCGGTCAGGTAGAAGTTCGAGGACAGGCCGGCCGTGCCGCTGTTCAGGTTGGGCCGCGAGGTCAATTCCGACAGGGCGTAGCGGTAGGTGAACGAGGCCCGGTGCTTGTCGGTGATGTTCCAGTCAATCTTGGCCGAGTACTTCTCATCGAGGATCGGCGTTGCACGTGGAATGTTCCCCGAGTCGAAATCGGTGGCATAGGTGTTGTCCAGGATGCCCTTGACCTGGTCGATGGTCGCCTGGGTGACCCCTGAAATCGAGTTGGCGAACCCGGACCCCGTCGGACCAAACGCAACCTGCTCGGCGGATTTGTACTTTTCGTACGAGATGGCGAAGAAGGCGGTGTCTTTCCAGATCGGGCCGGAGAGGAAGCCGCCATAGTTGGTCTGGCTCTGGACGCTGTCGATCTGACGGCCCTTCAGCTTACGGCCGACCATGCCGTCGTTCAGATAGTTGACGAAGGCTGAGCCGTGGAAGTTGTTGTTCCCCGAACGCAGCACGATATCGATCGCACCACCCTGGAAGTCGCCGTTTTCCACATCGTAAGGCACGGCCTGAACGGAGAACTGTTCCACCGCGTCAAGCGAGATCGGCCCGCGCAGGGTGGGCAAGCCGCCCGAGTTCAGACCGAAATCGTCCTGCACCGAAGCGCCATCAATGGTGATGCGATTGGTCTTTGGGTTCGATCCGGCGATCGAGATGCCGCCGTCGGCGACGGTATTCTGAGACGCCAGCAGATTGCGGCGCGCCAGGTCGCGAATATCGCGGCTGACCGAGACCACCGCCTCGATGCTGTCACGGCCAAGGGTTGAGGAGACGCCGGAATTGCCGGCCTCCGGGTTGCGGGCGGCGGTGATCACCAGTTCGTCGACGGCTGAGGCGGAGAACAGGTCGATGTTCAGTCGCAGCGTTTCGGCTTGGGTCAGGGTGATGCCTGAGACGGTTTCTGTTTCAAAGCCGGGGGCTGTGACCGTGACAGTGTATGGACCACCGACCCGCAGGCCCCGGGCGTCGAACACGCCATCGGCGCCAGTGCGTGTCACCGCCCGCGTACCAGACGGCGTATGCAGAATGGTGATCGTTGCGTTCGATACCACCGCACCGTTGTCGCCTGTCAACGCACCACGGATCGACGATGTGGTTTCCTGGGCGTAGGCGGCTGTGCTCATTGCGAACGCGAGAACCGACAGCGCGGCGCCGCCGACGAACTTTTTCATGGATTACCCCTCTTGGATCGACCCGTTCGAAGGACTCCGCATCACGGACATCCTCTGGTGTTGTCCCGCCTATAGCGTGGAAAATCCGGTCGTAGGTGACGGTTTTGCTACAGCCTCTCCCTGACTGTCACAATCCGGAAGACCGTTGCCGCTTTGCCATAGGCGCCTCGCAGGCGCTTCAACCGGTATCCACCCGAAGCCGTCATGCTCTAGGATGGTGGTCGCATGCCCGAGGCCTCGCCCCTGATTCCGTCCCGAGACCGCGACCTGCGCGCTGTGTTGTTGTGTGTGGCCGCCCTGACCGTGGCCCGGCTGGTGGCGCTGTTCGCCACGCCGCTGCAGCTTTACCCCGATGAGGCCCAGTACTGGCTTTGGTCGCGCACGCTGGATTTCGGATACTATTCCAAGCCGCCGATGATCGCCTGGGCCATCTGGGCGACCACCGCCATCGGCGGCGACGGCGAGGCCTGGGTGCGGCTGTCGGCCAGCCTGTTCCAGGCGGGCGCGACGGTGGTGGTGTTCCTGATCGGGCGCCGGCTCTACACGCCGGCGGTGGGGTTCGCCGCCGCGGCCCTCTACGCCCTGATGCCGGGGATCCAGCTCTCCGCCCTGGTGGCCGCCACCGATGCGCCGCTGCTGTTCTTCCTCGGGCTCGGGATCCTGGCCTATGTGGGCCTGCAGGATGCGACGCAGGCTCGCAAACCCTGGCGCGCGGCGGGGCTGGGTGTGGCGCTTGGGCTGGCCTTCCTCAGCAAGTATGCGGCGATCTACTTTGTGATCGGGCTGGGTCTGCATCTGGCGTTTTCGCGCGCCGCGCGGGCGGCGTGGACATGGCCGGCGGCGGTATCGGCGATCCTGGCCTTCGCTATCGTTCTGGCGCCCAATCTCGCCTGGAACGCCACCCACGGCTTCGCCACCTTCCAGCACACGGCGGCCAATGCGGCCTGGAGCGGCGTCCAGCTCTTCAACCTGTCGGAGATGGGGCTGTTCCTGGGGTCACAGCTGGGCGTCTTTGGCCCGATCCCGTTCGTCGCCCTGCTGCTCGGCGTCGGTCTCGCGTTCGCCCGTCGCAGGATCAGCGAGAACGACCTGCTGCTCATGTGCTTCGCCCTGCCGCCGCTGCTGATCGTCACCGGTCAGGCCTTTATCAGCCGGGCCAACGCCAACTGGTCCGGGGCCGGCTATCTGGCAGGCGCCATCCTCGTCGCCGCCTGGCTGGTGCGCTGGCGGGCGCGGCGCTGGCTGATTGCGGCCATCGCGATCCAGGCGGCGGTCGCGGCCTTCTTTCTGGTCAGCGTCATCTCGCCCGCCGTCGCCGACAAGGCAGGCCTGGCCAACGGCCTGAAACGCGCCCGGGGCTGGGACCAGATGACCCAGCTGATCCTCGACCGCGCCGAACGCGAGCCGGACCTCAGCGCCATCGCCGTGAATAACCGCTTCCTGTTCTACGCCATGTCCTACTACGGGCGCGACCGGCTGCGGATGGGGGGCCCGCCGCTCACCAGCTGGCTCCTGATGGAGGGGCCGCGCAATCAGGCCGAGACCACCGCGCCGCTGACGGCGGCCCTGGGCCGGCGCGTGCTGATGGTCTCCTACGAGGGCTGGCGGCGGCCCGAGATGCAGGCCGACTTCACCGCCGCCTCGGGCCTGGAGATCGGCAGCGTGCGGCTCGACAATCGCCGCAAGCGCCGCGTGGAGATGTTCATCGGCGAGGGCTTCGCCCCGCGTCCCCGAGATCCCGTCAGCGGGCTTCCTGGCCGCCCCACACCGCCCTGAGCGCCTGAGGACGACCGCAGCCAATCCGGTAGCGCTCGTAGGCCACCGGGTTCTTCTTGTAGTAGTCCTGGTGATAGTCCTCGGCGTTGTAGAACGCGACCGCGGCGCGGGTGACCACGGTGATCTTGGCCCGGAGTTGCTTCTCGTACTTGGCGCGCGCCGCCTCGGCGACCGCACGCTCCGAGGCGTCAGCGGTAAACACCGCCAGTTTGTACGAAGGGCCCTTGTCGCAGATCTGGCCATAGGGGTCGGTCGGATCGATATGGTGGTAGTAGCTGTCGACCAGCCTCGCGTAGCTGATCTTCGCCGGGTCATAGGTGACCTTCACGGCCTCCAGATGGCCCGTGTGATTTTCGTAGGTCGGCCGGGTCGACGCGCCGCCGGAATAGCCGGAAACCGCGCTGATCACGCCCGGCGTACTCTCGAAACCCTTCTCCATCGACCAGAAACAGCCGCCCGCAAAAACGGCGGTTCTGGTGGCCGCAGCGGCGTTGGAGGCGCCGGCGAGCAGCAGGGCCGATGCGGTCAGGGCGAAGATCAGCTTGGAAGTCATGGGTCACTCGTGTGGGTTGACGTCACCGGCCTATACGAACCCCGACCGCGAAAGGTTACAAGCCCCGCAGGATCAGGCGACCTCAAACTTCGCCCCGGTCCTGGCCCGGATCTCGTCAAGGGTCACGCCCGGCGCCATCTCCAGCAAGGTCAGCGGAGACCGTCCCCGGGAAACGTCGAACACGCCCAGCTCGGTGACCACCAGGTCCACCACCTTCTGGCCGGTTAGCGGCAGGGTGCAGGCCTCCAGCAGCTTGGGCGCGCCGGACTTCTCCGTATGCTCCATCACCACCACCACGCGCTTGACGCCGGCCACCAGGTCCATGGCTCCGCCCATGCCCTTGACCATCTTGCCGGGCACCATCCAGTTGGCCAGATCCCCGTTGGCCGCCACCTGCATGGCGCCCAGAACGCTGAGGTCGATGTGGCCGCCGCGGATCATCGCAAAGCTGTCCGCGCTCGAAAAGTAGGAGCTGGAGGGCAGAGCCGTGATCGTCTGCTTGCCGGCGTTGACCAGGTCGGCGTCGGCCTCTCCCTCGTAAGGAAACGGCCCCATCCCCAGCATGCCGTTCTCGCTCTGCAGGGTGACGCTGACGCCCTCCGGAATGTGATTGGCCACCAGCGTCGGGATGCCGATGCCCAGGTTCACATAATATCCGTTACGCAACTCACGCGCCGCCCGC
>NZ_JBILRO010000178.1:0-7253 GCF_044372605.1 Phenylobacterium sp. | reverse complement strand
ACGCGCATTCCTCGAAACGACGGCCGTGGGCGGCGCGCTCGTGCTGGGCGGGGTGGCGATGCGGGCCTTCGCCCAAACGATCCCGGTTCGCCGTGACGTCAACACCATCATCAGCCTGGGACGAGACGACCTTCAGAAGTATGCCGAAGCCGTCCGCATTCTGAAGTCGCGCGCGGTGGGGACATCGAACACATGGTTCCGCAACGCCGTGGAGCATCGCGACTACTGCGCCAGCTTGCCGTCGGGCCCGAAGAAGGAGATCCACGGCACCTGGTGGTTTCTTCCCTGGCACCGGGCGTACCTCGCCTCTACCGAGATGAGCCTGCGCGCGGCGCTTGGGGATGCGACCTTCGCACTGCCCTACTGGCACTGGCCGCTCACGGCATCGATCCCCGCGCCGTTCCGCACGGGCGCGTTGGATCATCCTGGAAGACGCATGGACCCCGTGCCGGCTTACGTCATGGACCTTACCGCCATGTCGCGCGACAGCTTCCGCGGACGGCGCAACGCAGCCGGCCGACTGCTGGACGTCGGCATGGGCGGATGGGGGCCAACCGCGGAGTATGCGTCGCGCTCGGCGATCGAGGGCACGCCGCACGGCGCGATCCACAATGCGGTGGGCGGCGATATGGGCGCGCTCGACACGGCCGCTCGCGACCCGCTGTTCTTCGCCCATCACGGTAACCTGGACCGGCTATGGGAGGTTTGGCGTACGCCCAACGACGGAACCCACGCCGCCACCGAACCCTGGACCGACCCAATGTTCGAGCGGGAGTTCGTCTTCGCGACGCCGGAAGGTCCGCCGCGAACGATCAAGGTCTCGCAGACTAGGCGGACCGAGGACCTGGGCTATCGCTACGAGCCGCCGCGCTCTGAGCCTGGTCCGCCGAGCGCGGCGGTGGTGTCGCCAGCCCGCCGCCCGCCCGAACCTCCCGCCGAAGCTCTCGCTCCAGCCACGAACCGATCGGGTCCCTTGGCCGTGCTCGACGCTGGCCCATCGCCGCCGGGACCGGGGTCGCGTCCGCTGGCGGCAAACGCGCGGGCCTTTCTTCGCCTTGTGGACCTAGAAACGCCGGTTCGGGGCGTGATGGCGGCGGTCTACCTGCAGAAGCGCGGCGCGGGCGGATTTGATCGCACCAAGGCGGCTTATGTCGGCGTGCTGGGTGTCGTCGGCTATTCCGACCGCAGCTTCCGCGCCGACTTCGCCCTGGAGGCCACCGAGGCGGTGCGAGAGCTCGGCGACACCCAGGTCGAAGCGTTCCTTTTGCCCATCCAGCAACTCGGCTACCGCGCACCGCTCACGCTTGCGCGCTACGAACTCCAAGTCGCGGCCGGATGATGCGGTCCAGAGCCAAGCGAGGCGGCGATGTCTGAAGAAAACGACGAACCCACGGGGCTGGAGAGCCCGGAGCTCGAGGGCGACGATGGCCGGGCGGCCGAGCTCACCGGCGGCGGGCCGGTCACCGAGTCCGCCGCGGCGGAAAGCGCACCACGCGACGTGATCGTCGAGATAGTGCTGGCGTCGGGCGATCCGAGGGAGGCCACAGAGCGCGCGGCGGCGGAGCGTGCGGAATCGTTCCCGGAAGTCGCGCGACGCTTCGGCATGCTTGAGGCCAAGTCGCCCTTTCCCCTGCCGGCGGGCGGCCTGGAAGCCGCCACCGAGCAGCAGCTTGAGCAGCAGCGCTATGTGCGCCTGAAGTTTCCACCGGGAACATCGGCGGAGGAGGTCAAGGCGGCGCTGAAGGAAACCCCCGAGGTTCAGGACGCGGTGATCGTCCCACGGCCACGGCCGCCGTTTCCCGAGCCGGTCAAGGAGCCCATGGTCGGCGCCTCCGATCAGGTGGTCGTGGGGCCGGGTGGGTTCGAGAACCAGTGGTACCTCCATCGCACGCGCGTGCCGGCGGCCTGGGCGCTCACGCGCGGCGCCGGGGTGGTTCTGGCCGATTGCGACTGGGGGTTCCGGGTCACCCATCATGAACTGCGCAAGGGCATCACCAAGACGCGTAATGTCGTCGACGGCAGCGCAAATGTCGCTTGGGGCGACGCGGCGGACCACGGCACGGCGGTACTGGGTATCGCCGGCGCGCGGGCCAACGGCGCCGGCATGGCCGGCTACGCTCCAGAGGCCGAGCTCTGGGCGATCAAGTGCGACGGGCCTTCCGACTTCGACGACTACTGGATCGCCGGCCTGCTGTACGTCCAGCAGACGTCGTCGGCCGGTCGCCCCAAGGTGGTGATCTACGAGGTCGAGTCCGAGAACCACGGCAACTACGAACAGGTGCCGTCCGTCGCCCAGGCGATCCGAGACACCATAGCCGCAGGGTGCATTGTCTGCGTGGCGGCCGGCAACGGCAATCAGCGCGCCGATCGAAGTGATTCTGGCGAGGCTTTCGCGGCCACCGGCTCGATCCTGGTCGGCGCGACCGCTTACCATACGACCGACAACCCCCGCGCCGACTTCTCGAACTACGGGCCATCCGTTGACATATGCGCGCCGGGCGATCCGCTTCATGACCTGACGCTAGGGCATTCTGGCGACGCCAAGTTCCGTAACGGGTTCGGCGGCACCTCGGGCGCGACGCCGAAGGTCGCCGGGGCCGTTGCGCTGATGCTTTCAGTCAACCCGACCCTAACGCATAGCCAGGTCCGGCAGATTCTCAAGAGCACGGGGCAGCCCGTCCAGACTGACGCCAACAAGCCGATCGGTGTGTTTTTGGACGTGGGCGCGGCTGTGGCGGAGGCCCGCCGCCTCGCAAACTAATTCGCCCGGCGTGGGTCGGCCGCGCAGGGCAGGGACTGGGGGAGTTCATATGGTCTCTGACAATCGCCGTGAAGCAACGGTTTTGACTCGCGTGGCAGCAAGGATAGCGAGGCTGGGCTGTGTCGCCGCGGTGGTAGGCTTGGCCGCCGCCTGCACGACCGTTCGCTCGACGCCGGTCAGCCACGGGCCGCACGTCGGAGCCTCTCAAGGGGTGACCTATTACCTGCCGATGCGGCCCATGAAACTGACGGCTACGCGCTCGCCGATCGATCTCACAGAGATGAAGAAGGCTTTGCCCGGCAAACAGGCGACGCTCGCCGAAGCCAAGAAGGGTTTCGGCGCCGCGGAGGCCGCACGCAAGCAGGCGGAAGCCGTTGAGGCCGCCCTTGCCGCCGATGCCGCGGCCGCCAAAGCCGCGGCCGCCGTGAAGACCTCCATTGCGAAGGCCGACGAAGCTGTGGCCAAGAGGGGCGTCGATGCGGCAGAGAAGGCTCTCAACGAGCTTTCTGCCGCGATAACCGTAGCGCAGATCTCCGGGGCAGAGTGCACATATGAGGCTAAGCTGGAGCTCTTGCCCCCACAGCCCGACATCCGCCACCGCTACATCGCGCGCATCGTGCACAACCCGTTCCGCGACGACACCTTCAGTCTCAAGGTCACCCCCGCTGGCCTGCTGAGCTCCACCAACGTGGTCGCCGCCGATCGAACCGCCGACATCATCGTCGAAGCCGCTGGCGCCCTAGCGGGCGTGGGCGGGTTTGGTGGGCCCGGCGCGCCGATGGCGCCGAACGCCGCCAATCCGCCAGTCCCCTGCGCCAAGCTGCCGAAGACGCTCATCCGGATCTTCGACCCGACCTCTACTGCAGACGGCGGCTCCAGCTACCAACCCATCGAGCGACGCGTGGCTCCGCGCCAGAGCAAAGTGGACGACGCGGCCGATACGTTCGAGCCGCAACTGGAAGACGGGCCGCCGGCACAGCCCTCCGCCGATATTGTACGCGCAGCGGGCGAGGTTGAGGACACTAACCAGGAGCTGCGGAATGCAAAATTCCCGTTCCGTATCAAGGTTGTGCTGCCGTCAGTCGGTGCCGCTGGGCCGGTGGCCCGGGGCGATACCTACGGGGCCGTTGCCCAGGGCGCGCTCTTCTATCGCTCGCCGACACCCGTTATGATCCGCCTGGAGCAGGAGGCGATTCCGGGTTGCGCCTCCGACAGCTGCTGGCAACCGATCGACATGGCCTTCGTGGCGCTGCCGCAAGCGGGTCCGACCTCATTCATCCCGATGAACTCTTCGGCCTTCGTAAAGACGGTCAACGACGTGCAATTCACCGACGGCGCGATCGTAAATTGGACTGCCGAGCGGCCGAGCGAGTTCTTGGAAATCGTCAGGCTGCCGGTGAAGATCGCTACTGCGGTGATCTCCGTCCCCGCTCAGCTGATTTCCCTTAAGGTGGACTACAGCACCAAGGATAAGTCGTTGATCGAGGCCCAGCGTCAGCAGATCAAGGCTCTCGACAACTGGCGGCGGCTGCAGGACTGCCGAACCGCGGCCGGCGCCGACAACGAGGCCGTTGCCGCCTGTTTCGAGTAGGTCCTCGTCTAGGTTCTGCACCCATAAAGTTTGCCGGCAAGCTTTATGGGTACAGAACCTAGGCCTCGTACCAGATCCCAGAAGGGGTAGAAGGTCCCGGAGCGCTCATCCTTTAGCCCCGTGCCGACTCCGGCCAGCGGCAGGTCCTGACTGGGGTAGGATCCCTAGACAAGGTCGACGGGGAGCTTCTCTCCGCGAGGGCCTTTAGGCATCGGTGTCCCCCAGCGGTAACTCTTCGAACGGGGGCTGGTAGCCCTGGGTTTCGTATTGGTCGCGCGTGACAACGCGCTCGTTCCCATCCGCGTAGCCGACGCGAACCCAGCCGTCGCTATCGCGTCAAAGGCCCTTTGTCATGCCGCTATGATAGCCGTTTCGGCGATCAGACGGAATGCTTGTCAACGCGGGCCGATTTCAAACCTAGACACCAACCGGCGGACGGCCTTGTCACCGCAGCCAGCGGGGGTATAGCGAAGTCAGTCATCTATGCGGGGTGCGACCACAGGCTTGCTGCGGGCGGTGTCAGGGGGGCGGCGTCAACTATGCCGTTAGGCAGCCCAGCGGTTCCTCTCTGCCCACGGTGCCATCTCCAAAACCTCCAACTTTCAAGAACACCTGAAGCGACTCGCTGCTCGGAAATGCGGCCCAACTGCGTTCAGCGCTCCCCTCAACAATCCTGGGGACACATTGTCGTACCTGCTATCTCAGAGTGTTGACGGACGATCACTGGTGGTATCGGCTACACCTGATCGAGGGGTGGAAATGGCCGACGCAACACCATTCTTGAACGAACTGGCTGGCGCTCTCGACGCCCTGTCTACGCAGCTCGTCAGCGTTCTCCCAGCTGACAACAGCATGATGGAGCAATGGGGTTGGAACCATCCTGCGCTCAGCCGCACGGACTTGGTCGACCTCATTCAGAACAGCAAATCGCTTGTTCAACGTATCGATGGGAAAATCGTCTCTGACAGCGACCTCGGCCGCCTGCAATTGCTTCCACAGCGCGTTGAGTACGTTCGCGGCAACTCGCTTCCTCAGATCGCCGGCAATGCTGCTGCCGCGTACGTTGCCATCTCCAGCCTCCTCGAAGGCGTGGACCTCATCCTTCGCAAATACGACATCCCGCAGATCGATCTCAAGGCGATCGAGGACAAGACACTGCTCCCGGCCTACCTGGTCCGGGAACTCCGCAAGATTGACAATGGGGTCAAGAAGGCCAGGGCGGATGCTGGCGATCTCGATGCCAAGATCGCCGAGATTAACGGCGCGCATGGTATCGCCGCGTCTTTGCCGGCCGACATGCAATCGTTGGAGGAGGCTCGTTCAGCCTACGCCGATACGACTCTGCGGTTGACCAAAGCCGACAAAGAGATGGATGCGTTGCTGGGGCGCGCCGCAGCAATTCTCACCACTCTCGAAGAACGTGAGCGCACCTCCGCCGAAGTGATGATGAAACTGGATTCGGCCTACAGTGCGGCGACCACCATGGGGCTTGGCAAAGCCTTTGCTGACCGCGCCAACGCCCTTAACCTGACCACAGGATTCCTTGCTTTCTTCCTGGCAGTCGCACTCGCTCTTGGTGGCTACATTACCTACAACCGTGTCGAATTCGTGCATGGCCTTATGCAGGACCATTCGATCCGCTACGGCATCCTCTGGATCAACGTCACCTTCACCGCACTCAGCGTGTCAGCGCCCGTCTGGCTGGCGTGGCTGCTCACCCGGCAGATCGGCCAGCGTTTCCGCCTGGCTGAGGACTACGGGTACAAGGCCTCCGTCGCCAAGGCTTATGAAGGCTATCGTCGCGAGGCCGCCAACATCGATCCTGAATTCGCCAAGCGTCTATTCTCAATAGCGCTTGATCGCCTGGAAGAGGCGCCGCTTCGCCTCGTGGAAAAGGAGAGTCCCGGCTCGCCGATTGGTGAGGTTCAGGGGCCGCTTGATCGCCTTATGCCTAAACGCCGACAGCGTGCAGAGGCGACTTCTCCGCCGGAAGACGAAGGGTAGAGCCGGCTCCTTCTCGCTGGTCCTCCTGCCCTGACTGAGTGCAGTGAATATCTGCCCTATTCACCGTACAGCGTGCGGGGAATATTCTTGCGTCTGCGGTGAATAATCGCCATAATCACCGCATAAGGAGCGGTGATTATGGCGGCCTATATCCATGAATTGGACGGCTGGCCCACACTGACGTGGGACGCAAAGCGCCTACAAGAGCAGCTCGCTGCCGTGCGTTTGCGGCAAGGCAAGCTACTTGGCCGCATGGAAACCCTCGGCTTCCAGCATCGCGCCGAGGCCGTCCTCGAAACACTTACCGAGGACGTTCTCAAGTCCAGTGAGATCGAAGGCGAACTTCTCGACAAGGAGGAGGTTCGCTCTTCGATCGCTCGCCGCCTTGGCATGGACATTGGTGCGCTCGCGCCAGCAGATCGCAACGTCGAAGGTGTCGTCGAAATGATGCTCGACGCCACCCAGAACTATCAGATGCCGCTCACCCAGGAGCGGCTCTTCGCATGGCACGCGGCCCTGTTTCCAACCGGGCGCAGCGGCATGTCCAGGATTGTCGTCGGCGGCTGGCGCGACGCCACCTCGGGTCACATGCAAGTCGTGTCAGGACCGATAGGTCGTGAACGCGTCCACTATGAAGCGCCCAGCGCGGACCGCCTCGCTCGCGAGATGCAAGCCTTCCTCGATTGGTTTGGCGGTGACGCGCCCTTCGACCCCATCTTGAAGGCCGCCGTCGCGCATCTGTGGTTCGTCACCATTCACCCATTTGATGATGGCAACGGGCGGATTGCGCGCGCTATCGCCGACCTCGCGCTCGCCCGCTCGGAGAATAGCCCGCAGCGATTTTACAGCATGTCGAGTCAGATCCGCATCGAGCGGAGCGCTTACTACGATATCCTG
>NZ_JBILRO010000177.1:0-7256 GCF_044372605.1 Phenylobacterium sp. | reverse complement strand
CGGCGGCTGGGCCTGGGGCGCCGCCGTCATCGGGGCGCTGCGCAGCCAGCTGCCGGGCAACATGTTCCGCACCTCGGGCCTCGATGTCTGGGCGCGCATGGCCGAGTGGGAAGCCGAGGCGCCTCCCGGCGAGCCGGGCTCGAAGCCCATCGAGGCAGACGCCGCCGCCGCCCGACTGGTCGAGGTGCTGGCCCGCGCGGGCCTCGATGAAGCCCGCCCCACCCAGAGCCAGTACGCCGCCGAAGCCGCCCACGTCTTCCAGCCCCGCGAGCGCGAGGGCGAACCGCGCATGATGCTGGCCGAGGCGGGCACCGGCGTCGGCAAGACCCTGGGCTATCTGGCGCCGGCCTCGCTGTGGGCCGAGGCCAATGGCCCGGCGGTGTGGATCTCCACCTACACCCGCGCCCTGCAGCGCCAGATCGAGCGCGAGAGCCGGGCGCTCTACGCTGATGAAACCGCCCGCGCGAAGAAGGCCGTGGTGCGCAAGGGCCGCGAGAACTACCTCTGCCTGCTGAATTTCCAGGACATGGCCAATGCCGCCCAACTGGGCAACGGCGACCTGGTGGGCCTCGGGCTGGCCGCCCGCTGGGCGCGCGCCACCCGCGACGGCGACATGACCGGGGGTGACTTCCCGGCCTGGCTGTCGACCCTGTTCGCCGTGCCGGCCGCCGCCCAGGCCAGCCCCGCCAACCTCGTCGACCGGCGCGGCGAGTGCGTCCACGCCGGGTGTCAGCACTACCGCGCCTGCTTCGTGGAGAAGGCGATCCGCGGCTCGCGCAAGGCCGACCTCGTCATCGCCAACCACGCCCTGGTCATGACCCAGGCCGCCTTCGACGGCGCCCGGGCGGCGCGGGGCTCCAGGGGCGACGCCGAGACCACGCATCTGAAGCGCATCGTCTTCGACGAGGGCCACCACCTGTTCGACGCGGCCGACAGCGCCTTCTCCGCCGCCCTGTCGGGCCAGGAGGCCGCCGAGATGCGCCGCTGGCTGCGTGGGCCCGAGGGGCGCGGTCGACGGGGCAGGGGCCTTGAGGCACGCCTGCTCGACATGCTGGGCGACAGCGAGGAGGCCCGCACCCAGCTCACCGACGTGCTGCACGCCGCCGCCGCCCTGCCGGGCGAGGGCTGGTCCGGCCGCATCGCCCCGCCGAACGGCGAGGTCAATCCCATCGGCCCGGTCGAGGCTTTCCTGGTGGCCCTGATCGAGCAGCTGCGCGCCCGCGCCGCCCCCTCCGAGGTGGGCATGGAATGCGCCGCCCGCCCGGCCCTGGACCTGGTCCGCTCCACCGCCCGCGAGGCCGCCCGCGCGCTCGCTCGCATCGAGGCGCCCCTGCTGGCGCTGGCCCGCGCGCTCGAGACCCTGATGGACGACGAGGCCGCCAGCCTCGGCGGCTCCGAGCGTGCGAGAATTGAAGGCGCTTTGAGGGGGCTAGATCGACGCGCCCGCATGCAGCTGCCCGCCTGGCGCTCCATGCTCCAGGCCATCGACGAGAACGCCGACGACGACCCGGACTTCGTGGACTGGTTCGACGCCACCTTCCTCTATGGCCGGGTGGTGGACGCCGCCTGCCGCCGCCACTGGGTCGATCCCACCGAGCCGCTCACCAATGCGGTGATCAAGCCCGCCCACGGGGTGCTGGTGACCTCGGCCACCCTGTCGGACCCCACCCTCGACGACCCCTTCGCGCTCGCCGAGATGCGCACCGGCGCCGCCCGCCTGCCTGACCGTCCGAAGACGCTGAAGCTGGCCTCGCCCTTCGACTACGCCGCCCACGCCCGCTGCCTGGTGATCACCGACGTCAACAAGGAGGACGCCCGCCAGGTCTCGGCGGCCCTGCGCGAGCTGTTCCTGGCCGCCGGCGGCGGAGGCGTCGGCCTCTTCACCGCCATCCGGCGCCTGCGCGCGGTGCATGAGCGCATCGCCGCCCCCCTGGCCGACAAGGGCCTGGCCCTCTACGCCCAGCATGTCGATCCGCTGGAGGTGGGCGCGCTGGTGGACATCTTCCGCGCCGAGCAGGACGCCTGCCTGCTGGGCACCGATGCGGTGCGCGATGGCATGGACGTACCGGGACGTAGCCTGCGCCTGCTGGTCTTTGACCGCGTCCCCTGGCCCCGCCCCGACATCCTGCACAAGGCGCGCCGCGTTCGGTTCGGCGGCAAGGGCTACGACGACGGCATCGCCCGGGCCCGCATCGCCCAGGCCTTCGGCCGCCTGATCCGCCGCGCCGACGACAAGGGCGTCTTCGTCATGCTGGACGCCGCCGCCCCCACCCGCCTCTTCGCCGGCCTGCCCCCCGGCGTCGAGGTGCAGCGCATGACCCTCGTGGAGGCTATTGAACTGGTTGAGGCGTTCCTGGCGCCCTAGAGCCTGTCCGGTTCAGATGGCATCCTCTGAACCGGATAAACAGGCTCGTTATCAAATGTTTAGAGCACGACGGGCGCTTGAACCGGTATCCACTTCAAGCTGTCGTGCTCTAGGCTGCCGCCGCCAGCTGCTCGAACAGATCCGCCGGCCAGGCCGAGGCATAGGGCTTCAACCCGAGGCGCGCCCGCACGGCGTCCACCGGCTGGTCCCAGATCGCCTCCCAGGCGACCCCCAGCAGCGGCGGGCTCTCGCGGCCGTGCACCCAGCCGCCGAGGATGGTGTCCAGCAGCAGTGTCGCCGCCTCGGGTCGATCAAACGCGGCGCGGGTCAGCACCATGGCCAGGAACATCGCCGAATAGCTGTGTCCGAACTGGCCCAGCTGAAAGCCGGAGATCGCCACCTCATGCAGGCCGGTGGTCCGGTAGCCCGCGGCCAGGTGCCAGAGGTCATGGCACTGCAGGATACGCGCATTGAGATAGTCCAGCGGCGCGGGCAGGTCGGCCAGCCCCAGGGTCTCGCGGTCCAGCACCTCCAGGTCGAAGCCGTTATCGACGATCAGGCTGTGAAATTCGCCGCCCAGTGACACCTTCGGACAAACGGCCAGCGACGCCATGGTGAACTTCGCCGGATAGCCCTGGGCCGCCGCTTCCGCGCAGCCAGGATAGGCCAGGGCCGTGCGGGCCACACGCGCCGTCATCCCCGGCGACAGATGACCCAGCAGCGCGGCTGTGCGCTGCGTCACGCCACCCGCGCCCAGCGTGCCCGGCGGCGTGTCGATCAGCGCCCAGAAGGCGGTCCAGAATGCAGGTGGGATGGGCTCGCGTGGAGCCTGGTCCCCCGCAAGCGCCGCGGCCTTGACCGCCTCACCCCGCCAGCCTTCCGCCGAGCGGTCGTAGATCTCGGACAATCGCTCAGGTTGTGAAATGGCTACATACATCCATAGCGCGGCCAGCCCCTGCAGCCCCTCCGCCGTCACCTCCCGGCGCAGACCCGCTGCCAGTGCAAGGGCGTCACCGTCGGCCCGTGCGGTCGCGGCTTCGAAGCTGGCCCGCGTCATCTCAGCCGCCGTTGCGCTGGCGCATGGCGGCCATCGCGGCCTCCAGCTCTGCAGCGACGACCTTGCCGTCCTTGTTGGCGTCGACCATCTCGAAGCGCTCGGCCGGACGGCCGGCGGCGACCCATTCGTCCTTGCTGACGCCACCGTCGCTGTTCTTGTCCCAGGCCTTGATCATGTCGGCCGGCGCCGGCATCTGCGCCGAAGCCGCCCCGGCTGCCGCCAGCATGGCCACGGCCACCGTGGTGATGATGAATGTGCGCATGTTGCTCTCCCTGAAAATGCGTGGGGAGTTCACACCCCGACTGTTGCCTGGATATTGCATGATTGTGGCCGTTCCACGCACTTTCGCCCGTTTGCGCCGGCTGGCGGGGCAGGCTAGTGAGCCGCGATGAAACGCGTCGGCCTTATCGGCTTCGGACAATTCGGACAGCTGGCGGCCCAGACCCTGAAGGCGCACTTCGAGGTTGCTGTTTGTGATCCGGCGCCAGCCACCGCATCGCTCGCCCGCGAACTCGGCGTGGATGTCGCAAGCCTGGCGGCCGTCGCGGCCCGCGAGATCGTCATCTTCGCCGTGCCCGTCGTTGCGATGGAGGCGGTGTTCCGCGCCGCCGCACCGCATCTGATGCCAGGCGCCCTGGTCATCGATGTCGGCTCGGTGAAGATGCTGCCGGCGCGCTGGATGACCGAGATCCTGCCCGGGCATGTCGACCTGGTGGCGACCCACCCCCTGTTCGGTCCGCAGAGCGCCAGGACCGGGCTTGATGGCCTGCGTCTGGTGGTGTGCCCGATCCGGGGCGAGCGGTCTGAGAAAGTTGTGGCTTTCGGCCGCGCGCTGGGCCTGACCGTCACCGTCACCACGCCGGAGGAGCATGACCGGGAGATGGCCTATGTTCAGGCGCTCACCCACCTGATCGGTCGCTCGCTGGTCAATCTGGGGATCCCCGACGAGCAGTTGAAGACGGCGTCCTACCAGCACCTGCTGGAGCTATGCGCCTTGATCGGTGCCGATACCTTCGAACTCTTCACAGCGATCCAGACCCAGAATCCCTTCGCCGCCGAAGTGGTGGAGAAGTTCGTCGGCGAAGCGCAGAGCCTGTTGGACCAGGTCGCCGCAAAACGCCACTAGGCCCCTACGAAATCCGTCAGGGCCGCGACGACTGCGCGGTTGTGTTCTTCGAGCCCGATGGTGATCCTCAGGTGGTTCGGCAGCCCGTAGTTCAGGACCCGCCGCGTCAGGAGGCCTCTGGCGCTCAGGAAGGCGTCGGCGTCGGCGGCCGTCTTGCCCGGTTGGCTCGAAAACCCGATGAGCAGGAAATTGGTGGCCGACGGCCCGACGATCTCGAGGCCCAGGCCGCCGAGTTGCTGGGTTAGCCAGGGCCGCCACTGCTCGACGTGGGCGATGGAACGGTCCTGGAAATCCTGGTCCCCAAGCGCTGCCACGCCAGCCAGTTGCCCGGGGATGGAAGTGTTGAACGGCAGCCGAATGCGGTCAACGGCCTCGGCGATGGCCAAGGGCGCATAGCCCCAGCCCAACCTGAGTGCGGCCAGCCCATAGAGCTTCGAGAAGGTGTGGGTCACCACCACATTGTCGGAACCACGGGCGAAATCCAGGCCATCACTGAACCGGTCGTCCAGCACGAACTCACCGTAGGCTGCGTCCAGCACCAGAACGACGCTCGGCGGCAAGGCGGCATGCAGACGCTCGATCTCTGAGAAGGCGATCCACGTGCCCGTCGGGTTGCCGGGGTTGGCCAGAAACACCAGCCGTGTACGCTCATCCACGACCTTCAGGATCTCGTCCACATCGATCCGGTAGCCGGGCTCCCGCGCCAGCTTCACTTGAGCCTGACAGGCGTGGGCGCCGATGGCGTAGGCTGCAAAGCCGTATTCGCCCTGAACAATGTTGTCCCCCGGCTCCAGGAACGCCTGGTTCAGAAGCTGAAACACCTCGTCTGATCCGCATCCGAAAATCAGGCGCTCGGGCTCCAGCCGGAAGGTCGAGGCGATGGCGTCGCGCAGGATCGTGGTCCGACTGTCGGGATACATGTGCAGCAGGTCGGCGGCCTCGGCAAAAGCCGCCCGAGCCTTGGGACTCACACCCAGAATGTTCTCGTTGGCTGACAGCTTGATTGGGGTTTCAACGCCGTCCGACTTGGCCTTGCCGGGCACATAGGCGTGGATGTCCAGGATCCCTGGCTTGGGAACAGGTTTCGGCGCGTGAGCGCGGTCAGTAAGGTCGCGAGGATCGGACATGCGGTCTGCCGGTGTTGTGTCGGGCGGCGGGTTAGCGTCCTCTTACACGTCCAGCTGCGTTGGCGCAGCCCCGATGACACCGCTCAGGCGTCCTGGCGCCCTGGCCAGTCGTTCGTCGTCGCGCTGATAGAACCCGGCGAGCTGGAAAAGCTTCAAACCCCCGGCCGAGGCCAGGATGTCCGCCGCCACGCCGTCGCGACCCAGGGCCTCGATGATAGCTGGCGCCGCGCCGGGCGCATCGGTGACCCAGAATGTACTGTCGCCACCGGTCGGCTCAACATCGATCGCAGCCACCGCCAGAGCCGACATGGGACCCCACGCCGCCAGGCAGGGCAGGGCCGCGAAGACCTTGAGCGCCGGTTCGGCCAGCAGCCGGCCCCACCAGGCGTTGTCGGGCGTCAGGGCGCAGACGGCCACACCGCCGGGGGTGCGCGCCGCAGCCAGAGCGTCTTCCGGCTTTGCTACCTGTTGTAATGGGGGCGCGCCGCCAAAGCGCTGCCGGGCCAGCTCGACACCGCGCCCGGGATCGCGCGCGCCCCACACCGAGATATGGAAAGGTCCCTGCCCGGCCAGACTGTCGCCGATAAGTTCTTGCCAGACGCCCACGATGAGGCCGGCATCGGCCGCCTTGCGCTCGCTGGCGATCAGCCGCCGCAGGATCGCAGCCTCACGACCGGGGCGCAGCCCGAACTTGCCGCCGTCGCCTGCCGCCCGCTTCGCCGCCGCCACCACCCGAGCCAGGGATGCGCGCTCATCGATCAGCCGCAGCAACTCGGTATCAAGGGCGTCGATGCGCTGGCGCACCGCGTCAAGCGTCGGCGCTGCGTCCGGTTTCGCCTCCGACATAGATCTTCCTCAGAACCCTGGATCGCGACCTATGGCATTGCGGACTTGCACGCAATAGAGGGTCGATCGGCCAAAAAGTTGCGCGTGAAACTGTATCTGTCAGATCAGGCTGCGGCCGCCGCGCCCTCTGGGTTGAGCGCATCTTGCAGGGCCGCAAGCAGATGTTCCGGCTTCATTGGCTTTTCGACCACACCGTTCATCCCGGCGGCCAGATAGCCAGCTGCATCTTCGGGGTCCGCATTTGCGGTCAGCGCGATGATCGGCACGGCGCCGGCCGGCCCTGAAAGCGCCCTGATCGCGCGGGTGGCGGCGATCCCATCCATCCGCGGCATCCGGATGTCCATCAGGATAAGGTCGAAACGTCCCGAGCGGGCGGTCTCAACGGCCTCTTCGCCGTCCTCGGCGGTCTCGCTGGTGCAGTCAAACATTTCCACCAGAGATTGGGCCACCATGCGATTGGTGGCGTTGTCATCGACTACCAGAATATGTGCGGCACGGCCTTGCGCGTCTGCCGGCGCGCTGACTTCGTCGGGTACATGCGCCAGCACAATCTCGAAGCTTACGGTGTCAGAGGCACCGGCGCTGCTTTCCTTGCGCAGTACGCCGCCCATTCGCCCAAGAACGCTGTTGGCCAGCATTGCGCCAAGTGCGATTTCCAGACCGAGGCGCTCTTCGATTATGCGGACGCGCGTCTCGGGATCTTCGGAGTCCCACGCTGTGTCTCGCGGACCCCGG
>NZ_JBILRO010000175.1:0-7306 GCF_044372605.1 Phenylobacterium sp. | reverse complement strand
CAGGCCAGCAGAACCACGCCTGCCAGGACTACCGCATGGCGGCCCTGCCGTTGCGCCAGCAGGAACAGACTGACCGCAACGGTCGTCACGGCGACCAGTGTCGTGCCGCCCAGCGCTGTCAGATCGCGCACGGCCTCCTCGATGCCACGCGAGCCGACCGGATCACCCAGACCACCGGGTCCACGCAGCGCCAGCAACAGATCGCGATCCAGCGCCTCCAGCACCCCGGTCAGCATAGCCGCGCCCAGGCCAAGGAACGCCAGCAACGACGTAGCCATCACGATCAGGCCCCACCGCGTGCGGGAGGTCATACGCTTTGAAAGGATGGTCATGCGCTCAGAGTCGATCCAGCAAACCCGGCCCGGCCTCGCGGACCGATTTACACCCTGTCAAAACCATGGCGACCGCCAGTTCCGCGCTGAGGATCTCCAGCATCCGCGTGACCTGCGCCTCGCCTCCTGCGCCCAGCGCCCAGGCCCAGGGACGTCCCACGAAACAGGCTTTCGCCCCCAGCGCCATGGCCTTCAGAACATCCAGCCCGGAACGTATACCACCATCCATGTAGACCTCGAGATCGGCGCCCACCGCGTCCACGATCCGCGGCAGCGCCTCCACGGACGACACCACTCCATCGAGTTGCCGGCCGCCATGATTGGACACCACCAGCCCCTGGGCGCCCGCCTTGACCGCATCTCGCGCGTCGTCCGGATCCAGCACCCCCTTGATCACGATTGGTCCATCCCAGACCTCACGCACCCAGTCCAAGTCCTTCCAGGTGACAGACCGGTCGAAATTCCGGCTGATCCAGCCCAGAAAGTCGGTGACGCGTCGGCCGTCTCCAACCGCGCCCTGAACAGAGCCCAGCGTGTGCGGCCGCCCGTGCATGAACAGGTCCCAGGTCCAGGCCGGGTGGGTCATCCCGTCCCGAAGCTGGGTCAGGGTCTGGCGTAGCGGCGAGGCGCCGGTGAAACCCGAGCGTCGGTCCCGATATCGCGCGCCCGGAACCGGCAGATCTACCGTGAACACAAGCACAGGACAGCCCGCAGCCTTGGCCCGTCCCAGCAGCTCGCGCATGTAGCCGCGATCCTTGAGCATGTAGAGCTGGAACCATGGAGCCGTCCCGGTCGAGGCCACTTCCTCGATGGAGCACACGCCCACCGTCGACAGGCAGAACGGCACACCGGCAGCCGCAGCCGCACGCGCAGCCTGCGTCTCGCCGCGATGCGCATACATCCCGGCCATGCCTACCGGCGCCAGACCCACCGGAATTCTGAGGTGCTGACCAAGGGTTTCGACCGAGGTGTCCAGCTTGCTCATGTCGCGCATCACACGCTGGCGCAGCGCAATGGCCTCCATGTCCGTCACATTCCGGCCGAGGGTGACCTCAGCGTATGAGCCGCCGTCGATGTACTCGAAGAAGATGTTGGGCAGCCGCCGCCGGGCCATCTCCCGAAAATCCGAGACCGAAGCCGCCTTCATGGACACATCCTTCCCTTACGCCCCATTTCTGGAACTCCGGGCCCTGTGAAGCAAGGCTCAGGCGGCGACCGGGGGCCGGGGCGGCATCATGATCCAGACCTGATGCGCACGAGCCAGGATCTGACCTTCGGCGTTGATCAACGCGACCCCGGCCGTCTCCTTGCGACCCTCCCGTGCAATCGGCCAGGCCAGGACGATGTAGTCCTCGCCCACCCGGGGTGGCGTCAGGATCTCGCCGGTCATGGTGCCCAGCAAGGCGCCGTGACGGCCTTCCTTCTCGATCCAGGCGAAGAAACCGGGGCAGTCCAGGGCAGCCCACACAACTTCGGGCGGAATCAGGCCATCAGCTCCGCCGAACGCCGCGTGCGGCGTCCAGACGCAGGCCAGGACGCCCGGTTCAGCACCTGCCAGCTGGCCAGGAAACACCCGCAGGCCATCCCCCTCCTCGCGCTCATTGCTGCAGGTGAAGCATGGCGGGTGAACGCGGTTTGCGTGGCCAAAGTAGCCCGCGCTGGCCGCCCGCGCCGCCGCCAGTGTCGGAATCACTGGCGCATCAGGGATCGGCTGCGTCGCCGCCGCCCCCGTTCCAATCACCGCATCCTCCGGGCCCAGCAGGCGGTTGCCCGTGGGGCCAGTCTCGAACTCCAGAGCCTCATCCAGCGGCACCGGCGCGCGGATCATCGCCGTGACAGGACCCTCAAGGCCTCTTGCCAGCAAACCACAGACATATCCGCCGTTGCCGGAATTGGGGGGGCCGCGGAACTGGCGGTCAATCACGATGGTGCTCAAGAGGTGGCTCGCTGGCGGAATTCGACGGTATTCCTGCGGCTTTCACACCACGCCGCAGCGTCATGAAAGCAAAAACCACCAACGCGGCGTTGGACGGCGCGCACGGTCGCGCTAAAGGCAGGGATCAACCGCTGTCCGCGGAATCGGCAGGACACCTTCGACGGAGACTATCTTGAGCGATCTGATCGAACGACCCTGGGCCCTGATGCGCCACCATGCGGGCTGGGCCGACGTCTTCCACGTCGACAGCGAGACCGCTGATTCCATCACCGGCTTTTATCCGGATCGCGAAGCCGTAGGACCGCCGGTGAACTATTCCACTCGCGCGGTGCTGGCGCGCTACCCGACCCTTGAGGCTGCCCGCGCCGCTCGTGAGGGCGCTGTGTCTGAATGGCGCAAGCACGACGCCGCTGTGCGTGAAGCGGAAGTCCAGCTTCGCGACGCCGAGAAGATGCGCGAGGACGCCTGGCTCAATTCCCTGCGCGACGCTGCCGCGCGCAGCTAGAGTCTCAGTCCCTTTGATATGAACCAGGCGATGGCCCCTGCCAGGGCCACGCCGAGCGCCAGCCGCCAGAGAGGCGCGCGCGCCAGCCCCGGGTCGACGGGCAGCCACCGAAAACCGGTGATCATCGGTCCGATCAGGTTCGTACGCTTCCACACCAGATAGAAGACGACCGCCGCGACGTGAAGCGCCACAAGCGCCTGCAGGCCACGGAAGCTCAGCTCGTGAAAATCGGCAAGGCGCCGGCCCTGATCGAAACTGACCATGTGCGACAACGGCCCGCCCTGATAGGCATCCACATCCACGGCGAACAGGCCGGTGGTTACCTGCACCGCCAACAACCCAAGAAGCGCCAGAATGCTGAGCGCGCCCAGCGGATTATGCCCCGCAGTCACTGACGGCGTGCGCGCAGACACCGTCTTGAGATAGGCGAGTGTCGCCCGAGGGCCGCGAACGAAGCTCGCAAACCGGCCAGCTGCGCCGCCGGCAAACCCCCAGTAGATCCGGAACAGCAGTAGCCCGACCACGCCGTAGCCGCTCCACTGATGCCAATCCAGGTGATCCTCAGACGCCCACCATGAGAAGCCGATCAACGCCACCAACAGCCAGTGGACGATCCGAACCGGACCGTCCCAAAGCCTGACCTTCACGCCTTCGGGCGGCGCTTGCGGCATCCTTAGCTCTTCTTTTCGAGCCGGTATTTGTCGTGGCAAGCCTTGCAGGACCCGCCCGTCGCACGAATCTGGGCGCGGACTGCGTTCATATCGCCCGAGATCGCCGCCTGGTTCAGTTTGGAAACCTGCAGCTGGGAGGCCGCAGCCGCCGCCGAGAATCCTGCCGCATCGGTCCAGATATTGGCCTTGGCTTCGCTCTTGGCCCGGGCTTCTACGCCACTGCCGCGCGGGAACCAGGTGGGCAATGCGGTCGCCAGCGTATTCATCGTCTTCGTTGCGCTCGTCACTACGGCCTTGTTCGGTTCACTCTTCTTGGTTTCGTCGATGACCGTCTTGAAGGCCTCACCCAGCTTCTCGAAATTCTCGTGCCGCATATTCGCGGCCTTGGCGCCCGGTGACGCTACGGCTTTGGTCGCCGGCTGGCTATTGGCCACGGTCCCCCCCGCGGCGATCGCCACGCCGATCCCCATTGCCACGGCCAAAACCGCGCCCTTGCTCATGAATACTGCCATGGTGTCTGCTTTCCGGATCCCTGTGGGTGGGTGCAGATTGAAGGCGTCATCCCTTGTGCGTCAACGGATTCCGTGTCGCATTCGTTCAGTGGCTCACGCCCCGCCCGGAAAGCGCCGCGCGCAGGGTGGCCGCGACTATCCTCAGGTCAAAGGCCAGTGAACCCCGTACGAGATACTCCGCATCGAGCCGCACCTTCTCCGGTATCGGCAGGTCGTCGCGACCGTTCACCTGCGCCCAACCCGTCACACCCGGCCTCAATCGATCCACGCCAGCCTGGGTACGCAGTGCGATCAGATCGTCCTGGTTGAACAGTGCGGGCCTTGGCCCCACCAGACTCATGTCTCCAACCAACACGCTCCAAAGTTGGGGCAACTCATCCAGACTGGTCCTCCGCAGCACCCGCCCGATCCGCGTGACCCAACGTTGAGGATCCTCCAGCAGGTGCGTCGCTACGTCCGGGGTTTCGGTCCGCATCGATCGGAACTTCGGCATGAGGAACAGCCGGTTTCCCCGCCCGACCCGCCTGGACCAGTGGAGCGCCGGACCTGCGCTATCCAGTCGCACGGCGAGGGCCAGCGCCAGGAGCACGGGCCAGCCCACGGCCAACCCTGCGAGCGCTACGATGATGTCCAGGATACGCTTCAGCACGCGGCGTTGTTAACGCGCCGGGAGCATCGGCGCCACGTCAGGCTTCAAGGTCGGGTACGACGGTCGCGGCCTTCCGGGCCCGAAGCTTCAGGCGCGGAACCGATTCCGGGACCGGGGCCAATTCCGCGACCGTCTCGGCGACCGGTTCCGCGGCCCCCTGTTGCAACGGCTGTGGCTCCGGTTCTGGCAGCATCTCAATCACAGATTCGGCCGTAACAGTGGGCAGCTCAGGTTCCGGAAGCTGCGCCACCTCCGGCAGATCGGCCGCAACGTCGGCCACCGCCTCGATGACCTCCAAAGGCGGCTGAACTTCCGCCGGTGTCAGGGGTGTCGCGCCTGCGAACACGGCCTCCAGATTGACCGGGCGGGTCCATCGCGTCGCGTACCAGAAGGCTACCCCGCCCATGGCGACGGCGCTGTAGTAGGCCCAAAGCGGTGACATCGCGCTCATCATCACGGCAGAACTGATCCGTGAATGGGAACGGTTGAAGGCCTCGAGGTTTGACATGGATCAGGGTCTCCACAGCGGATGAAATTGTGCGCTGCAGCATAACGCGCGAAAAACGACGTGGATGCGAAACTATTGTGGCGAGAGCGAATAAACACGTGCCGCGCCGCCAGCGCCCAGAGATTGCGCAACCCAGCTGCAGATCGCCTCCAGCGGCGCCTCAAGACCCGCGACGTCTACCAGAACCAGAGCGCAGCCGTTCATCCTCATCGGGTCGGTCAGGGGGCGGATGCGGGTCTCCGCCACCAGCATTGGAGCTGCGAGGTGATCCTCGAGATCGCGAAGGAACGCGTCCAGCGTCTCCAGGTCCTTGATCGGCAACCAGACCAACGCCTGAGCGGCGCGATTGCGCCGACGCAACGCAACGAGGGTGTCAACAATCCGCCCATAGTCGTCGGGCTTCTCGAACGGAGGATCGATCAGAGCCAACACCCGCCCATGGGTCGGGCATTGTGGAACCACCGTCGCATAGCCATCGCCGCAGATGGTCCGAATATTCTGCCGCCCTCGCAGCGCCACCCGGAGCGCATCATGCTCTTGGGGGTGCATCTCGCAGGCGATGTAGGCGTCAGCGGGCCGCAGAGCCTCGGCGATGAGCCAGGGCGAGCCGGGATAGCGCCTGACCTCGCCTTCGTCGTTCAGCGCGCCCACCGCCCGGACCAGCCCGGTGAATTCGGGCGGCGCAACTGAAGCCGCCATCAATCGCAGGATGCCGGCCTGCGCCTCGCCCGACTTCAGAGCCTCGGTCCCGGCCAGGTCGTAGAGGCCCCGCCCCGCATGGGTATCGATCACCGTTAACGGCCCGCCCGACGCCACCAGTTTGCGGATGATGCAGATCAGCGCCGCATGTTTCACCAGATCGGCGAAGTTCCCGGCATGGAAGGCGTGGCGATAGTTCAAGGGCGACCTGGAGTTTGTGCAGTTCGGGCCATAGCACGTTGGCATCTACAGCGCCGCATTCCGCAAGCGGCTGGTAAAACATGCGAAAACGCATAACGGATCTGTGAAATCGGGTATCTGTGCAGTGCTCAGATTGCGCTATATCGATGTTGTCAACACGGACAGCCCCGCTCCCCCGGGGTTCTTCGCAGAAACCACAAGGTGTGTGTCATGACTTTCACTAGCTTCGAACGCGCGCTTGACCGCTTCGCGCCGGCCTTTCTGATGGCGCTTGGCCTGATCGCCGCCTTCGGTTCGGCCAGCCTGGGCGCATGACCGCCCGAGCCCCAGCTGCCTCTCGGATGAGGGCCCCTCGCGGATCCTTTTTCGTGCGCGGACGTTGCCGTCACCGCCGCAAGCTGAAGCCGAGGCGCACAGTTCGCGGGGCGGCAAAACTCTCTACGCCATCTGCCGTTTCGCCGACTTCAAGCTTTGCATCGAGCAGATTCTCAGCCGCCACGTAGACCTCGGCGTCCTGGCGGAGCGCCCAGCTGGCGCGAACGTCAAGCTGCATGCCAGGGCTGAGCCGACGGGTGTTCAGGTCGTCTTCCCACCGAGCGCTTTCGTAACGCAGATCGCCCGACAGGTTGACCGCCGCGGCAGGACGGACTTCAAGCCCGCCCGTCAGCGTCCACTTCGGTGTCTGGGCCGGTCGCAGCCCATCGAGTTGCCGGGCGCGAGGGCCGCCACGGACCTCGGCGTCGGTGTAGGCCACGGCCGCCCGCCAGGAGGCGACGGAGCCGATGTCGCCGGAGGTCTCGGCTTCTACACCCCAGGCATTGATTTCACCGGCGTTCTGGCGCTGGCGAAGCGTGCCGCCGGCCGGAATGAATCCCGCCGCAGGAAACGTCCCCGGGCCTCGCCCGATCGTGACATTGGTGATTGGGTCGCTCAGGCGATTGAGAAAGACGTTCGCGCTCCAGCGGAATGCGCCCTCCCCTCCCAGGCCAGCCTCAAAGCCCTGCAGGGTCTCCGGCTTCAGCGACGCGTTGGCTTCGGTGATGTCGTTGCCCACCCGGAAGGGCCGGTGCAGCTCATTCAGGGTCGGCGGGCGGAACCCGACATATCCCGCACCGCGCAGATAAAGCGCCTCCGAAACGCCATAGCGCAGGCCAATACGGCCAGTTGGCGTGGCGTCCGTACGGTCCGGCGAGCGCTGGTTCAAGGTGAGCACACCGGTGGCGATGTCTCGCTCGTCGCGCAGGGCTGCGTACGCGCGGGACCGGTCCAGCCGTACGCCGGCGGACGCCAGCC
>NZ_JBILRO010000239.1:0-5281 GCF_044372605.1 Phenylobacterium sp. | reverse complement strand
TCTGCTGAAGTCATACGTGCGCCAGCCGCTTCAGGACCAACGCGACATCACCACCTGGGCGCACGCCCAGGGGATCCCCGTCACCGGCCACTATCACTATCCGGCGCTGGCCTTCGGCCTCGACGGCATGGAGCATATCGGCGCGACCAGCCGAACAGGCTACTCACGCACCGTGAGCCAGCTCGGCGTCAGCTATCAGGACGTTACCGCCCTGTTCGCCGCCAGCGGCGCACGCCGCACCCCCACACTGTTTACATCTTCGGCGCTTTACGGTGTGGATCGGTCGCTGGTGGATGATCCCCGGACCAAGGCCCTCTATCCGCCGTGGGAGTATGCCCGCCTGTTGCTGCGCGCGACCCAGGCCGCGTCAGCCGACAACTCGGTCCCGCTGGCGGCTTTGGCTGCCAATGTCGCCCATCTTCGCGCCATCCTGGCTGGCGGTGGTCGCGTCGTCACCGGCACCGACTCACCCATCGATTTCAATGGCATCAGCCTGCACATGAACCTGCGCGCCATGGTGAAATACGGCATGACCCCCGCCGAGGCGCTCACCACCGCCACCCGCTATGCCGGCGAGTTCCTCGACCAACCGTTGGGTGTGATTGCGCCTGGCATGCTGGCGGACATGGTGGTGACCGATGGGAACCCGCTGCAGCGCATCGAGGACGCTGCCGCGGTCCGGCATGTGATCAAGAACGGCGAAGTCTACGACATTCCGACGATCCTCGGACCTTTCTCGAAGATGCCGGCGATGGCCGCCGCGCCGGTACGAAGCTTTGCCCGGGCCCCGGCCCCTGGCCTCTGGTGGCACGATGCCGGATACGTAGAATCCGGTCGCGCGGCCTGCTGCCTTGATCCCTTCTGCGCCGTCGACGCCACAGGCCGGCGGATCTTCCGCGCTACAGAAGTTTGACGCCTGCCACCAGATCGCCACAGACTTGGGTCTATCGTGCCACCCGAAGTCCGATTTCCAGTGGAGTCGCTATGAGCCTTATGTTGGGACGCCGAGAGCTGATCCTGGGCGGCGCCGGTCTGGCCCTGTCACCCGGTTTTGCCCTGGCCGCTCCGCCAGCGCGCCTGGCCTTCCAGGTCTTCCGCAACGGGACCAAGGTGGGCGAACACGTGATGACCTTCAGCGGTGATGACGCCAATCGCACCATCACCGCCGACGTCGCCATGACGGTGAAGGTCGGGCCGGTCCCGGTCTACAAGTACAAGCACAACGCCGTGGAGAAGTGGGTCGGCGGCAAATGGGCCAGTGTCGAGACCACCACCAACGGCAACGGCAAGATCACCAGGGCCTCGGCCCGCGCCATGCCGGGCTTTGTCCAGATCACCGGACCTGCGGGCGCCCAGCGCGGCCCGGCAGACGCGGTGCCACTCAGCCACTGGAACCCCGCAAACTTCACCCGGCCCCTCTTCAACCAGCAGGAAGGCAAGTTGCTGAAGGTTCGCTGCACCCAGATGGCGCCGGGGCATTGGCAGATCCGGGGCGACGCGGAGATCGACGACTTCTACGACGCGTCGGGCAACTGGCTGGCGCTGCGCGGCAAGCTCGAGGACGGCTCGAAGATGGAATACAAGCGGATCTGAGTTCGCGCGTCGTCAGGCCTTCCGGGCCACATAGAGGTGGGTCTCCCAGGCGGAATCATATGTTCCGCCCTGATCCGCGATCGCAGCCGACAGCGCGTCGAACAGGGCGAAACGAGGCGCCTCGGCCAGAACATGGTAGCTGGAATCGGTCCGTAGATAGCGGCCGAAGAGATCCGGATCGAACGTCCAGGTCCAGCTGTAGCCCCGGTGCTCTGCGGGCCGAAACAGCCTGGTCGCCGCAACCATCGAGGAGACAGGACCCTCCGGCAGATACCAACTCTGCGGCGGCGATTGCCCCCAGGCTCCTGGCCAATAGGTGTCGAATGCCGCGCGAAAAGCCGGCTGCAGCGCCTCGGGCACCATCATCGGCACATGCCCGAAGATCGCCAGACAGCCGTCAGGCCGGAGCATGCTGGCCGCCTTGGTGAACCCGACTTCCGGATCGACCCAGTGCCAGGCCTGGGCAGACGCGATCAGGTCAAAGGACGCTGACGTTGCGTCAAAATTCTCGAATGTCGAAACAATGAAGCTGACACTCTCTGCCGAAACCCCGCGTCTGGCGTTCGAAATCAGCCTCTCGCCGGGGTCAATCGCGACCACCCGGCCTGATCGCCTCGCCAGATCCTCTGTCGCCTGGCCGGCCCCACAGCCGACCTCCAGCACCGCCTTCAACGGCCCCAATGCGCCCATTGCGACAAGGTCGTCGAACAACGCCGGCAGATATCCCGGCCGGACCTCAGCGTAGAGATCCGCTACACTGTCAAACGCCCGCCCGAAATTCATCGCCCGGCTCCGTCGCTGCGGTCTCAAAGCATAAGCATTTGGATCCGACCGGCAAAGCCTGGGCTTGCGGCCTGCGAGTCGCCATGCCTAACTCGACGCATGTGAACAGAGCGCCTCCGGGCCTGATCTCCCCCGCCTAGCCCCCGAGGCCCACCGCCGGACACCGGCGAAGGATCTCTCACTGCGTCTCTGTTCCAGGCTCCATCGATGAGTTTCTTCGGCAACAGCGCGATCAATCGCGTGAATGTTCACTACGCCATCCAGGCGATCGCAGCGGGCGCCGGCGGGGTTTTCATTCTCGCCTTTCTGCTGCGCGCCGGCTTCTCTGTCCCGGCGACGCTTGTGATCCAGGCGGGCCTCGTCGCGGCGCGCTTCGTCGTACGCCCGATCGTCCCGCCATTGGCTGCGCGGTTTGGACTGAAACCTCTGCTGATCGTCGCCATCCTGCTGGAGGCCGCCGCCTATCCCATCCTCTCCCTGGTCAAGGGGCCGGACCTGATGCTGTTCCTGTGGTTCGCCGTGGCGACCCCGGGCAGCGTCATCTACTGGACCTGCTTTCACGCCTACTTCGCCAGCCTCGGCGACGCCGAACATCGCGGCGGTCAGATCGGCGCCCGCGAGGCGATGGGCGCTTTGTCCGGCATCCTGGCGCCGCTGGTGGGAGGCTGGGTGCTGGTGACAGGCGGCCCGGTGATCCTCTTTGCCGCGGCCGGATGTCTCCAGGCGCTATCGGCGCTCCCCCTTCTTGGCGGCCCCAACGTCAGGGTCGCCCGCCAGGCGCCTGGCGCCTGGCGGGCCGCGCGGTTGGGCGCACGACTGATGTTCGCCGACGGCATCTTCGCCGGAGGCTATCATCACGTCTGGATGATCGCCCTCTTCGTGTCGCTGTCAGAGAGCTATACGGCCTATGGTGCCGCAATGGCCCTGGCGGCGGCCGTGGGCGCAGTGTTCAGCCTGTTGATTGGCCGCCATATTGACGCGGGACACGGTCGGCGCGCTCTGATCATCGCCACGGTCGTCAGTATCGGCGTCGTGCTGCTGCGGGCCGAGAGCATGAACCTGCCCTGGCTGGCCGTCACGGCCAATGCCCTGGGTGCCCTGGTCGTTGGGCTCTGGGCGCCAGCCTTGATGACCCCCGTCTACAATCTTGCCAAGGCCTCGCCCTGCCCCTTGCGGTTCCATGTGGCGACAGAGGGCGGTTGGGATCTCGGCTGCGGCGCCGTGTGCCTGGCTGCAGCAGCAATGACGGCCGCAGGTCTTCCCCTCTCGGCGTCGATCCTGCTGGGACTGATCGGCGCGGGCGCAAGTTTCGCGATCGTCTGGCGAGGATACGCCGCCAAACAGTGGGCATGACGCCTTCCCCGTTGCGCCGACGCCAAATCCCCTTAGCATAGGGCGAACGCCGGCAGCAGACCGGACTTTCGAAATGTGAGTCAGTACAGGACGCCGCGCAGGTACCTCTGCGAAGCGGCGGCAGGGTATGGAAGCCAAAAGCGAGAGCGACAGTCCCGCCGAGGGTGATCTCGCCGAGCGCGAGGCCGCCTACGAGAAGTTCGTCTGGGACAATCTCAAGCGGAACTATCTCGGAAACTACCTGCACGGCATGTTGGGCATGACCGGATTCAGGTTGGTCAATGCGCCTACCTTCCTGCCCGCCTATCTGTTCCAGATTTCCGGTTCCAACACCATCGTGGGCCTGGGCTTGGCTCTGCAACAGGTGGGCGGGATCATCTCGCCTATCTTCGCCGGCACCAAGATCGAGCATCGCAAGAAGGTGATGCCGGCTGCGGTCCTGATGGGCAGCATGGGGCGCCTCGCCATCCTTGGCATCGCGCTCTCGGGCTGGTTCATTCCCAACAAGACATTCGCGGTTTCGATGCCCTGGAGCGACCCCATTCCGGTCAATCCGCTGGTCTGGTCCGTGCTGTTTTTCATGATGATGTTCGGCATCTTCATGGGCGCCCAGCGCGTGGTGTTCAGCCTGCTGATGTCCAAGGTGATTCCGCTCAGCCGTCGCGGTCGCCTGCAGGCCTGGCGCAACGCCACGGGCGGCGCGATCGCGGCGATCCTGGCGTTCGTCGCGGGCAAGTACTTCATCGGCCCGAACATCTTCGGCAATGGCTATTCCACCACCTTCGTCTTCGCCTTTGTGCTGACCAGCCTGGGCCTGTGGGCGTTGCAACTTCTACTCAAGGAGCCCGAGCCGCCAACTGTGCGCGCCGAGGGCCGTTTCCGGGATCGGCTTCGCGAGTTCCCGGATCTGATCCGGCAAGACAAGGCCTACGGCTACTTCATCGTCGTCCAGATGCTGGCTACGTCGGCCCGGATCGCAACGCCGTTCTTCATCCTCTACGTCGGCCAGCAGATCGAGATGACGGGGGCCACGCTGGGCCTGCTCTCCCTGGCCTTCCTCGGGGCCGACACGCTCTCAAACCTGCTCTGGGGCTACATGGGCGACAAGACCGGCTTCCGTCTGGTTCTGCTGTTGTCCATCGCCGGATGGATCGGCGCCACCATTGTCCTGATGAACTTCCATTCGACCCCGGCCATCTTCGTGGCGTTCTTCGGGCTAGGGGCTTCCCAAGCGGGGTACAACATGGCTGCCCAGACCATGATCCTGGAGTTCGGCGACCGCGACGACCTACCCATGCGCATCGCCGTCTCCGCAACGGCCGAGAGCCTCACCGCCACGCTCGGCCCCCTGCTCGGCGGACTGGTGGCCGACCTCTACGGCTACAGCGTGGTGTTCGGCGCTTCGATCGGTTTCCTGGTCGCAGCCCTCGTGATCCTCTACGTCGCCGTGGGCGAGCCGCGTAAACGGCTGGAGGCCTGAGGGTGGCTGCAAGTCGCCAAATTGTCGGCAAGCCTGAACCGTGCTACTGGCCCTCCATGGTTCGTAGCTCAG
>NZ_JBILRO010000235.1:0-5365 GCF_044372605.1 Phenylobacterium sp. | reverse complement strand
CAGACCAGAAAATCGCGTATCAACTTAAGGCGTCCCCCTCAAAGCGTACGGCGTCTTCTACAATCCCCCGATGGCAGGTCTATGCCCGGTGTGCGTCATCGGGGAAATGTCCCGGCGCTTTGGCCGATGCGAACCGTTCCGGACCCGAACCTATGCGGCCACGATGCAGGCTGCAATCGCCATGTGGTCCTGGCGACCGTCTGACAAGCGCCCTTGATTTTCCCGTCCGCAGCGTCTCGTTAGGGGCATGAGCAGAAAGCCCGCAGTCACTGTCGCCGGGGGGGGCGTGTTCGGGCTGACATCAGCGCTGGCTCTGGCAGACGCGGGCTGCGCGGTGACCGTGTGGGATCGCGGCGGCGGCAATGCCTCCGGGATGGCCGCCGGCATGATCGGGCCGGTGTTCGAGGCGGTGCTGGATCCTGTTTCGCGGCCGCATCTGGACCTCATGATGGCGGCCAGGAACCTCTGGCCGGAACTGGCGCAGCGGGCGGGCATTGTGCTGGACCGGTCGGGTGCGTTGGCTGTTGGCGGCGAGGGTTGGCTGGATCAGGTCGAGGCGGGGTTCGGCGACCTGGGCCTTGCGCCGATGGCGCTCCACGCCGAAACGGCGCGGGCGCTCGCCCCCGGGCTTGCGATGACCGGACGCCGCGCGTTGCTGACGCGGGAGGACTGGCGGGTCGATCCGCGCCCGGCGCTTGACCGCCTGACCGCCGCTGCCGCTGGGGCGGGCGTGGTTTTCCGGGAGGGCGCGGTTCTGGAGCGGGGCGGGGCCGATATTCTGGTCGTGGCGACAGGCTGGGCGTTGCCCCATCTGACGCCTGAGCTGGGTTGGCTTGCGCCGATCAAGGGCCAGTTGGTTCGGGTAAACGGATCGGCCGAAGGCACGGTGGTTCGTGGTGAAGGGGTATATGCGGCGCCGGGGCTCGATATGGTGTTCGGTGCGACCATGGAACCTGGGTTGTCCGACGTCGACATTGATCAGTCGGTGGTCGATCCGGTGCTTGCTACCGGGCTCAGACTGTTTCCGGCGTTGAGAGATCAGTCCTTCAAGGTTCAGGTGGGTGTCCGGGCTGCTACGCCTGACGGATTGCCTATGGTAGGCCCCGGCGCCGCGCCGGGCGTTGTGCTGGCCGCTGGCGCGCGGCGCAATGGCTGGCTGTTGGCGCCGCTGGTCGCGCGTATGGTGGCGGCCTTTGTGACCGACCGCGATCCGGGGCCGTATGCTGCGGCGTTTGATCCAGGGCGCTTCGGAATTCATCGGGGAGGGGGCGGATGAACGGTTTCTGGTTCACCGACGAACAGCAGGCGATCCGCGACAGTGTGTTCAGGCTCTGCGAGGATTTCGACGCCGAGTACTGGCGGCGCACGGACGAGACTGGCGACTTCCCCGAGGCGTTTGTCGCCGCGATGGCGGCAGGGGGCTGGTTGGGCGCGGCGATGCCGGTGGAACTCGGCGGATCGGGCCTGGGTCTCACCGAGGCCGCCATTGCGATGCAGGCTGTAGCCGAAAGCGGGGCAGGCTTTTCCGGGGCCAGTGCGCTGCACCTGAACATCTTCGGCCCCATGCCGCTGGCCCGGTTCGGCACCGAGGAACAGAAGCAGCGGTTGATCCCACGCCTGATCTCCGGGGAGGACCGGATGTGCTTCGGCGTCACCGAGCCGGATGCGGGGCTGGACACCACCAGCCTGACCACACGGGCCGTGCGCACCAACGACGGCTATGTGATCTCGGGCCGAAAAATGTGGACCTCCATGGCCCAGCGCGCGACCAAAATGCTGATCGTGGCCCGCACCACGCCGAAGGCGGAGGTGAAGAAACCCACGGACGGCATCAGCCTGTTCTACGTGGACTTTGACCGGGAGAGGATTCAGGCGCGACCGATCCCAAAGATGGGCCGAAAGGCCATCGAGTCGAACGCCGTGTTTATCGATGACCTGCACGTGCCCGCCGATGCGCTGGTAGGCGAGGAAGGCCGCGGCTTCTACTACCTGCTGGAGGGGCTGAATCCCGAAAGGGTGCTGATCGGGGCGGAGGCGGTAGGCCTGGGTCGTGCGGCGCTCAAGCGAGCCACAACCTATGCCCGGGAGCGAGTGGTGTTCGGTCGGCCCATCGGCCAGAACCAGGGTATCGCCCATCCACTGGCCAGGTGCTGGGCGGACCTGGAAGCGGCCAATCTGATGATCTTCAAGGCCGCAGCACTCTATGACGCCGGTCGCGAGTGCGGGGCCGAGGCCAATGCGGGCAAGTATCTGGGCGGCGAAGCGGGCTTCAACGCCTGTGAGGCGGCGATTCTGACCCACGGCGGCATGGGCTATGCGAAGGAATATGACGTGGAGCGCTACCTTCGGGAATCCATGATCGCCCGCATCGCGCCGGTCAGCCGCGAAATGATCTTCAACTATCTGGCCGAACGCGTGCTTGGTCTGCCGAAGAGCTATTGAGTAGCGGGCGTCTCCGAGACGGCGCGGCAGATTTTGCCTATGACTAACCCATCGTTAACCATGATCGCCGATGTTCCTGCCCATGAGCGTCCAGGGTATCCGGGGCATTGTTGAAGCTGCCATTAATCGCGCCGCCAAGGCGACGGGGGTGGACTTCGGATTCCTGATGAAGACCGCGCATCGGGAAAGCAGTTTCAATCCGAAGGCGCAGGCCTCGACCTCCTCGGCGGCGGGCTTGTTCCAGTTTGTCGAACAGACCTGGTTGTCGACACTGAAACAGCATGGTGCGCGGCACGGTTATGGCCAGTACGCAGACCTGATCAGCCGCGGTTCTGACGGTCGTTACCGGGTCAGTGGCGAGGCGCGCAAGGCCGTGTTGGACCTGCGACTGGACCCGCACGCCGCGTCCCTGATGGCCGGGGAGCTGACCTCGGATCACGCTTCCTACCTGAAGGGCCGCGTGGGGCGCGCGCCCACCGGCGGCGAACTCTATGCGGCGCACTTTCTGGGCCCGCAGGGCTCGGCGCGATTGATCGAGGCTGTGCAGAGCCAGCCGGGCGCATCGGCGGCCTCGCTGTTTCCCGACGCAGCGCGCGCCAATCGCTCGATCTTCTACCGCGACGGCCGTGCTGCGACCGTGGGTGAGGTGTACGCCAACCTGACGCGGGGCGGCGGCTCTGGCGATATCAACCCCAGCGCCCGCGAGCTTGCTGTGGACGAGGGCTTCATCCGCGTGGCGTCCGGCGACCTGTTGACACGCCAGCAGGAGCAACAGGCGCTGATCTCCCTGATTCTCAATGGCACGGACGGCGTGCCGGGCGCCGAGCGGGGCGGCCGCCTGACCGGGTCGATCTTTACCAGCGAGATGCTGAAGATGCTGTCGGATAGCCGCGAAAGCTAGAGCGGGCGCCCTCATATGTTCGGAGCGTGTTGCGGGCGGAAAACCGGCCCCCAATTCTAGATAACCCGCCGCTAGACGGAGAAGCTGACCCCGCATCCGCAGCTCGATTTGGCGTTGGGGTTGCGGATCTTGAACTCGGCGCCGGCCAGTTCGTCGATGAAGTCGATCTCGGAGCCTTTGAGAAAGGCCAGGGACATTTCGTCAACGACCGCAGCGGCCCCGTCACATTCGATCTTCATGTCGTCGGGCTGGACCACGTCGACAAGGTCAAACTGATACTGGAAGCCCGAGCAGCCGCCGCCCTCGACGGCCACCCGCAGCATCACGGGGCGGCCCTCGGCGGCGCCGATGGCGTGGATGCGTTTGGCCGCGGACGGCGAGAGGGTGAGGTCTGTTGTGGTCATGGCCTGTTAGACGAATGTCCTTGCTGGACTATATGAGGGCGTGGACGGCTTCGACCAAGTGGCCGTGTTATAGAATGAATTGATGACATCCTCCATACCAAGCCGCACGCCTTATTCCGAAGACCCCGTCGCCTCGCGCGGCCGGAAGGTCGTGGAGGCCCATAGCCGCACCCGGACGGACTTCGCCCGCGACCGCGACCGGATCATCCACTCAACAGCCTTTCGCCGGCTCAAGGAAAAGACCCAGGTCTTCGTGGCGCACGAGGGCGACCACTTCCGCACCCGCCTGACCCATTCGCTGGAGGTTGCCCAGATTGCCCGTTCGCTGGCGACGGCATTGGGGCTGGACGCCGATCTCGCCGAGACTATCGCGCTGGCTCATGACCTGGGCCATCCGCCGTTCGGGCATGCCGGCGAGGACGAACTGCAGATCCAGATGCAGGGCTACGGCGGGTTTGATCACAATGTGCAGACGTTCCGGGTGGTCACCCGGCTGGAGCGCCGCTACCCGGAATTCGATGGCCTGAACCTCACCTGGGAGACCCTGGAGGGGGTGATCAAGCACAACGGGCCGGTTATCGACCAGCTTGCGAAGCCGTCCTGGAGCGCCATCTCGGAGTTTGACGCCCAGTACGGGCTTCGCCTCGACACATGGGCGTCGGCGGAGGCCCAGGTGGCCGCCCTGGCCGATGACATCGCCTATAACAACCACGACGTGGACGACGGGGTGCTGGCGGGGCTGTTCAATCTCGATGAGCTGGCCGAGGTGCCGCTGATCGGACCGCACGTGATCAGCGCCCGGCGGGACTACCCGACCTGCGAACCCGGCATCCTTAGGCTCGAGGCTGTTCGGCGGATGATCGGGGCCATGGTCGACGACGTGCTGACCGAGACCCGCCGGCGGGCGGCGGCCGGGCATGTGACGTCTCCGGAAGCGGTCCGGGTGCTGGGACACGCCCTGGTCGCCTTCTCCCGCGATATGCTGGAGGATCTGGCCCAGCTGAGGTTGTTCCTGCTGGAGCGGATGTATCGCCACTGGAAGGTCAACCGCACCCGCAGCCAGGCGCGCCGGATGCTGGCCGAGATGTTCCAGCTGTTCATGGCCGAGCCCGACGTACTGCCGGCCGAATGGTTCGCCCGCGCCGAACCCCGCGATCAGGCCGGGCGCGCGCGGGTGGTCTGCGACTACATCGCCGGAATGACAGACCGCTACGCCATCGAGGAGCACAAGAAGCTGTTCCATCTCGACGTGTGGAGCTGAGCTTGGCGTTATTGGTCGTGCGCGGCCCGATCTTTCACTCGGCGGGTGATGAGACCGCCTTCTTTGGCTGGGTGCGCAAGATCGGCGCCGTGCAACGGGTGAACAGCCGGGGCCGCGATCTGGAGATTCATGTGCGCCCCGGCCGGGTCAGCGCGGACGAACTGCGTGAACTGCGGGCCGCCTTCCATCGCTACGCCATGGACACCAGTGACCTTGAGGGCCTGGGCCGGGAAGGCTGAAGCCTGTGGGCGGCGGCGCATTCGACAGCTCTCGATCCAGCGGGCTTCGCTAGAGTGAAGGGATTCGTGAGCGATTCGGCCTGATGGCGGGGTCGCTTGCCTCTGCCCGGATTCAGGA
>NZ_JBILRO010000028.1:0-22524 GCF_044372605.1 Phenylobacterium sp. | reverse complement strand
CCGCGAAAACTCGATATGCGCGAATTCGGTGCCAAGGATAGCGCTGGCGTCTTCTATCAGCTGGCCGAAGGCTTCGATTTCACGGCGTTCGCGGCCAGCCAATGGAACAACGAAGCGGCCGGCGAGGTGCCCGCCCGCCTAGAGCGGCTGACCGCGCCCTGGTCGGCGTCAGTTCCGCAGACCCAGAAGACCATCGGCCAGATCCGCGAACGCGTGCTGTGGCCAGCCGACTTCGAAAGGGTCGTTCAAGCGCACGGCCTGGACTGGACGGCTGAGTTCGAAACCCGACCCGCGCAGACGTTGTGGTGCGTCGTGCACGGTGATCTGCACGGCGAGAATGCGTTGGTCGCCGCCGACGGCGCGCCGGTATTAATCGACTACGGCGATTGCGACCCCGGTCCCCGCTCGCTCGATCCCGTCTCCCTCGAGTTCAGCCTGCTGTTCCATCCAAAGAGCCCGCTAGTGAACGGGGCGTGGCCGTTCGCGCGACCCGGGTGTGGGCGTCGGCCGCCGCGGCGGGCCAGCGGGAACTTGCGGCGACCACATATGCCTATCTCGTCCGACAGCTCAGGTTTTCGACCACAAACGGCAATCGAGCCGTGGCGCTTCTTGAGGGATGCCGAGCGCTGTACGACACGACCTAGTCGCCTCCGGCGCCAGGCCCGCCGTCGCCGCTCAGTCTCTAACCCGGTGACAGGTCCACCATTCCCCTCTCTGGCCACGCTAGAACAACCCCGGCTGTTCCGCCTCTGCAACCGCCTTTTTCCGCCCGGGCGCCCGCCGGGCCACGGTGCGGCCGAGCACGTGTTCCAGTCCGTCGATGCAGTCCTTGTTGGCCAGGGGCCGTCCAATCCGCTCCGCCGCTCGCAGCGCGCCGAAGGCCGCCTCGTCGGCATCGCCCGCGATCAGGTCGGCGAAGCGGCCCACCGCTCCAGCACCGGCGCCACCCGCACCACCCCGTCATCCTCACCCGCCAGGTGCGCCCGCACGCTCGACCACGGCCAGTCCTCGGCGCGCGCCACCAGCCGCGCGCGCACCGGGTTCAGCGCCACATGGCGCACGGCGGTCAGCAGGTGCGCCTCGTCCATGGCCACCGAGGCATAGCGGTCGTCGAACAGATGTCCGCGCCAGCGGCCCCTGGCGTTCACGAACTGCGCCCATCGCCGGTGCGCCGCCCCCATCGCCCGGCCCATGCCGGCCTCGTCCTGCGGCGTCAGGATCAGGTGAACGTGGTTGGGCATCAGGCAGTAGGACCACACCTCAACCCGCGCCCTGGCCATATGCTCGGCCAGGATGTCGAGGTAGAGCTCCTGGTCCCCGTCCTCGAAGAAGATAGGCTCGCGCCGGTTCCCCCGCGCGGTGACGTGATGCGGGCAACCGGGGGCGATGATGCGGGCGATGCGAGCCATGCCCGATCATAACAGCACCGGAACAAAGAGGGAATATTGGACCTGTCACCGGATTTCCCGGGCTGGAGTTTCCGGCGACCTGCTGGGTTCACTCTAGGAGCGGCGGGATACGCAAAAGTCGTGTGTGTCCCGACTTTCATGGGTGAAGTTGGTCGTGGTGGTGGGGGACGTGTGGACCTGTCACCGGATTCTTGCTGTCACCGCATAAGTTGCGCGATTTCTCCGTAACTATAATTTTCACTGTTTATTCCACCATCTTCAATTCTACAACATGTCCGCTACATTTTTCGATATCGAAAACAAGCGTCCCACCATACGCTTTTCTTTTGTTTTCCAGCGTAACTCCCCATCGATCAATCTTATCTATGACATCCACATTTCTGTATTTCTTCCAATCATTGCCATAGTGTTCGCGCGCTATCGCTTCAGATATAGCTTCCGCAGTGTATTCATAATCTACTAGGCCCCCGTCGAGTTTACTATTTTGCTCAACGGGAGATGTGCACCTATGCCGCCTTGAATTTTCAACGCCGAATGTTGACTCAGATTTCCCGCATGAAGCAACAAATAAAATAGATGTTGCTATAAGCATCGTTGCTATAGATCGCAATAATAGCTCCCATACTTTATATATGTTCATGAATTGACACAAATATGCTCAAACTATCAATTTTTCGTATATGTATGCCAATCTCGCTACTTCATTAGTCTTTGTTGAAGTTAAGGCACATTATGCTTGTGCACTCCAAGTCTAACAATCGATATACACTTTCTACTGAGTCAATTGGGTTTAATCCAGGATACACTTGAATAGTGTAGTATGGATCATTCGCTCTTCCATATGGATCAAAACGCCGATCTATAAAATCCCAAAGTGAAGAAGATCCACATATTATTGGTGAACATATATTTGGTGTAACTGGTGTAAAATCTTTGTAAACTTTTATTCCAGTCCCACCCAAATCCTGACCATCTCTCGGCGCGTATGCGCTCATAGAGCCATCTCTAGCAACCACTATAATAGTTGTATTGAACTTATCGGCGGTTTTTCTATCATCCACAGACGGCGAAGATGTAAATATATGTGAATGCATGTCCAATTTATTTGCTGCAAACATAAACGAAGCGTCTCTCGTAGAAAATGCTACGTCAAACCCGCTCATCGTCTGTAGCGATACGGTTCCTCTGTTAGGTCCCGCCAAAGGTCCTTCGACTATAGTGCTATAAGTTACTCTTCCACCTAACCCGAAATAGAATGATGTACCGTACTCTCGAGTAAATCCTGACCCTTGCGCAAGTGCGTAGATATCACTTCTCGCATCCCGTATCGCTGTGTTTAGATTTGTATAGACCGCAAACGCTTCCGTCCCGCTCGGATCGGTCCCATTCACCGGATCCCCGCCGACATAGGCGTAGATATTCGGCCCATCATCATACCCGATGGGATCGGTCTGCAGAAACCGCCCCATCACCGGATCATAGGCCCGGGCGCGGTAGTGGTAGAGCTGGGCCTCGGGGATGGCGATCTGGCCGGTGTAGCGGAAGCGTGAGCCCGACCAGGACTGCGGCTCGCCATAGGGGCCGTAGGCGTAAGGCGTGATGGCGCCCGACGCATCCGACACCCCGATCACCGAGCTCTGCCGGTCCTGCAGGTACCAGACGGGCGAGGGCGTGGGGCTGTTGCCCTCCACGCTCATCCACTGCTCGTCGGTTCCCTCGCCGCTGACGTGGCTGCGCAGGAGTACCCCGCCCGAGGATTCCGCCGCCAGCTGCGCCCCGGCATAGCGGTAGTAGGTGGCCGCGCCCCCGGTGGTCACCGTGCCCAGCCGCCCGAAGGCGTCATAGTCCAGCGTGACGGAAGACGGCCCGCCGGTGACCGAGCGCAGCCGGTTCTCCACATCATAGGTGAAGGTGCGCGACCCGTCGGAGATCAGGTTCCCCGCCGCGTCATAGCCAGACGCCGCCGCGATGGCCGCATCGCGGTTCAGCTGATCATGGGTGAAGTTCGTGGTGGTGGTGGGCTGACCCGACCACACATACTGATCCGACGCCTGGGCCTGGCTGATGGTCTGGCCGGCGGGGTTGTAGCTAAAGCTCTGATACGAGCCCGCGTTCGCCGGGGTGGCGCTGTGCGACAGCCCCGCCAGTCGGCCCGCCGTGTCGTAGGTATAGCTGGTGACGATGCCGTTAGGCCGGGTGATCGCCGCGCGGCGGTTCAGCGGGCCGTAGGTGATGTTCAGGCCCTGTTGCTGCGGCGCGCCATAGACGGTGTTGTACCGATAGTCCGAGAGCCGGCCGACAGCGTCATAGTAGAGCTGGCCATAGACTGAGCCGTAGTTGGCGGTGACGCGCCGGCCTTCGGCATCGTAGACGGCGTAGAAGCCCCTATCACCGGTCAGCCGCCCGGCCTGGTCGAAGACCATCGTGTCGTAGGCGGTGTTGGTGGAGGAGCCGAGCCGGCCGCGCGTCTCGCGCCCATTGTTGAGGTAGCTGTAGTAGACATCATCCGCCGTGCCGCCGGGCACATCCTTCACCGTCATGCGGTTTCGAAGGTCATACTGATAGCTGATGGTCTGGCCGCTGCGCCTGCGGAAGGAGGTGCGGTTGCCGTTCTCGTCGTAGCCGTACTGCTCATAGTCGGTGGTGGACGAGGTCCCCGAGCCGCGGGGGCTGGCCGGGAAGCGTGTCTTCTTCAGCCGCCCATAGCCGTCGTACTCGAAGGTCGACGTATTGCCATTGGCGTCGGTCAGCGTGGTGCGCTGGCCACCCGGACTATAGCCATAGCGCGCCGTCACCTGCTGCAGGCCTGTGCCCACACCCGCCTCCGTCGTCACCACCCGCCCCGCCGCATCATACCCCGCGCGCGTGATCCGGTCCGGCCCGAAGACACCGGCCTTGGACGGCAGGCACGCGTCGGCCGGCAGGGCGTCATAGACGGCGGAGTTCATGCGGATGGCGGTGCAGGTGGGCCGCCCGCCTGCGTCATAGCTCATCTGGATGACGCCGGACGGACCGGTCTGCTTGATCCGCTGACCCACCAGATCAAACTCCGACGTATAGGTCTCCAGCGCCGTAAAGGTGGTTCCCGAGTACGTCCCCAGCTCCACCTTCCACGCCCGGCCCAGCACGTCATAGGTGGTGCGCTTGGCATTGCGGGGGATGGTGGTGTCGAAGGTGGCCGTGGCCCCGGCCGCACAGACCATCGGGCTAGAGCTGGCGTAGCTGGAGCAGCTCAGCACCTTGGTGTAGCTCTCGATCACCAGCGTCGTGCGCCTCAGCGCATCATAGGTGACGTTGGTCTCCGCGCCCTGCGGCGTGCGCAGTTTGGTCGGGTCGCCCAGGCTGGAGTAGGTGATGTTGTCATAGACCCCGGAGATGGAGCCCACCGTGTTGGTGAGCGTGTCCATCGAGGTGCCATTGGCATAGGTCATGGAGACGGTCTGGCCCATGGCGGTGGTGATCGCCATGTTCTGACCGTCGCCATAGGCGTACTGATTGGCCTCGTCTCGGGTCGCGCCCGAGTAGGCCGCAGGATAGGTCACCTTCGCAAATCCACCCATGGAGTCAGGGATGTAGTCCGTCTGGGCGCCCCGCGCGTCCTTGGTCCAGATCGGCGCGTTGAGCGTCGCATGCCAGCCGGTCTCGGTGACCAGACTCTGGCCCGCCTCCGCCGAGCCCACCCGCGCCAGCCGCGTCACCTTGGTGGGCAGGTTCCTGACATTGTACTCGATCTGGGTGCGGTCGCCGTCGGGGCTCGTCGTCAGGATCGCCCGGCCCCGGCCGTCATAGGCCACCGTCGAGGCCACGCCCGCGCCATCGATGCTGCGGATCGGCCGGCCAGCCTCATCGGCATAGGTGATGGAGCTATAGCCCAGCGGGCCCAGGATCTCCGACCTGATCCCCTCGGCCAGATAGTATTGCGTGGGCGCGCGAGAGCCCGCCAGCACCAGCTTGTCCTTGGTCTGCTTCACCCGGCCCAGGGTGTCATAGACATACTGCGTGGCGGGCATGGTCGCGCTGTCGGCGGCGTAGACCTTGTCGATCCGCAGTTTCCCGAAGTCGCCGGTCCCTACGGTTGTGATGTCAAATTTCGTCGCCGAAGACACCGCATCGGTGTGCGTCACCTGCGCGCCCGTCGTGGAAACCGCCACGTTCATCAGGTTGGTGTTCGACGCATTGGAGGCATAGAAGCCGCCCCAGCCGCCATTGGTGAAGCGGATCCATTTGCCCAGGTTGTTGTTAATCGCCGACAGCACCTCGATCTGGGTCGTGTAGCCCGAAGGCCGGGCATAGGTCAGGGTCAGCTGGGCGCCGCTGGTCCACGTCCAGCTGGTCATCCGGAAGCCCCGCTGCTCGGCGCAGGAGGGCGTGCCGGTCGTGTCCACCGTCTGGTTGGTCCAGTTTCCGAAGACCTGCTGGTCGCCCTGGCCGCCCGTCACCGTGTAGCTGACACCGGCATAGCTCCAGCCCCGGGTCGGGATGTAGGTCAGGTTGTTGGTGGTGCAGGGCCAGTAGCCCGTGGGATGGCGTGGCGTGATCACCGGAGCCCCGGTCTGGGTCAGCGTCCCATAGGTGGCCGCGCCCGGCGCCAGCCAGGTTCCGTTGGGCCGCTTGATCCATTGGCGCGTACTGGTCCCGAGGCTCACCGTCGCCACGTTCTGGCGCACCGTGTTCAGCCACCAGGCATTGATCAGCTGGCCGGCGATATCGCGCTTCAGGGACTGCGCCGTCTTGTACGCATCCTGCGCCGCATAGAAGGCCGCGATGGTCCCGATGGCGGCGCGCGGATCACTCTCGCCCATGGCTTCCAGACCCGAGCCGGAGATGGTGAGGTTGTTGGTGAAGTTGGTGGTCCAGCCCCCTTGAGGTTCGCGGTGCGCGCCCGGACCATAGGTCTCTTCGCGCACATCACCGCCCCGCCAGGTCAGCCCTGCCGAGAGCGAGAAGGGGAAGTCCCCCTGGCCCACGCTCACCTTGGCCGGACTGCTCACCAGCACGGTTCCTGTGGGCTGTTGCACAAACCGCCCCGCCACCACATCGGCCGACGTCGCCGGATCATAGGCGTTCTGATGGAAGGTCTGCGCGCCCCCGCCGCCGGCGTCGGCATAGCCGTCCTGGCTCACCAGCAAGCTGGCGATCTCGATGGGATCGCCATTGGCGTCATACTTCACCGCCGTGATCGCCCCGCCGCGCTGCGGCGTCTGGGCGTGGATGTAGCTTCCCCCACCGATGGGCGTAAACGCGCCCGCCCGCTTGCCGGGGCCCAGAAACGCCTCCTCCGAGGTCGCCACCTTGAAGCCCGCGCTCACATAGGCCGTGACCGCATTGGCCAGCGCCTGCCTGCGGCCCGTCACCTCGCTGGTCATCAGCGTGGGCGCGTTCGCATCGCCGTGTGAGGCCGCCCCGCCCGTGGTCAAGTACTCCGTCTTCGACAACGCCATGGCGTTGGCGGCGTGAGTGGTGGTGGTGTACTCATAGAACCGACGGATCGTCCCGCCCGCCACATCCTCCGCCGCCACCGGCGCATTGCCCCACTCAAACCGGCCGGCCACCGTGCTGACATCGGGCAGGTCCGAGATCTGCGCCGAGACGCTGCCCTTGAGCGCCGCAATGGTGTTCGCCGCCGCCAGCAGGGCCCCGCGCCGGGCGGTCGCGTCGGCCGTTACGCTGGTGAGGCTAAGGCCCGTCTCAACGTCCAGCCGATCAAAGCTGTCGATGATCCAGTAGCCGCCGCCCGACGGCGCATAGACGACCGTATCCGCCGCCGAGACCCCCAGCGCATAGTGCTGGACCAGAGCCGCCTTGCCGATCGCCGCATGCAGCTGGCCCGCCCGACTGGCCTGCGCCAGCCAGGCCGCCGCCAGGGTCTCGCGCCGGCCATCACCCTTCCAGGCCTTGTAGGAGACGAAGCATTCCTTGCCGCAGGTGGTGGGCGGTGTGGGCATCGCCGCATCGCGCCGCTGGCCCCACTTGTCCACCAGACCCCGCCCGGTCTCGCCGAAGCCGGTGACCACGGTAAAGGGCAGCGCATAGTTCACGCCGCGCGCCACCGAGCCATCCATATAGGCGCCGCTCGCCGCCGCGTAGGGCAGGTCCACCGCCACGGTGAGCGCGCCCTTGCTGAAGTTGGGATTATCCGTGTTGCTGAAGCTTGCGAGCGTCAGCGCCGCGCCCAGATCATCCGTCAGCTTCAGGGCGCCGGTAAAGCCCGCCCCCGTGGTGTCGAAGTTGGGCTCGAAGGTCAGCCGCCGGCCATAGACCTCGTCACCGTAGACGATCCTGTTGCTGAAGATGGTGTCCGTTGCGCCACTGGGCCTGGCCTTCGTCAGGCTGAGCGTCAGCTTCACCCGGTACTGGTTCGGCATCTCACCCGAGATCGTGCGCTGCACATTGGTGGTGTAGGGCAACGTCAGTTGACGCAGACCCGCCGCCGGGATCGTCTGCGCATTGATCGCCCTGCCGCCCACCACATCGGCCATGCCGCCTGACGGCGCGCTGGTGTTGATCGCGGTCTCCAGCGTGGTCGCCGCCGTCGCCAGATTGCTGGCCAGCGTGCCCGCGCCGTAGCTGGAGATATACGATACCCCCGACGTCGTGCCCGAGCTGGCCGAGATCCCCGTGGCCATCCCCGAGGTGATCCCCGTGGCCGTGGCCAGGTTCAGGCCCGCCTTGAAGGTATGGTCCTTATACGCCGGGTCATAGAGATAGCTCACGCCCCCGATCACCACGCTCACCCACGCGTGGCTAAGTTCAATGGTCGAGACATTGCCCGCGTAGGAGCAGTCCGCCGTCGTGGTCCCGTTGATCACCGCCGGGATCCCACCACTCGACAGCAACTGGCACGCCGCCTTCGCCGACGTAATCCCCGTCCACGCTTCGAACTGCGCTCCACTGAGCGTAATCGTCCCCAGCTTGTACGAGGCCGACAGCCCCGCCTCCCTGAGCAGCTCCACCATCAGCTGCGCCTGGTCGAACGCCGTGCCCGACCGGTCCACAATCACCCCCATCGCCCCCTTGCTGAGGCCATAGGTCCAGGTCGTGCTCACACTGTTGCGGACATGCTCGTAGATCAGGTCCGGGTCGCCCTTCAGCGCACGGCTGAGCTCAACAACTTCCTTGGCCCGGCCACTGGCACCCGTGCCATTCGTGGCCGTCGTCGCAGCGCCAAAGTAGGTGTCCGCCGCCCCCGGAGCGATCAGCGAGGCCGTCCCCACCTTCGTCGACGGCAACGCCCACGCCGCACTCGCCACCAACAGCGGGACCAGCGCCATCGCGCACGCACGGACCAACACCTTGCCCGAAACCATCCCAGCCCCCGATCCGCCAACCCGCGTTCGTCAGACCACCAGCCTAGGGTCTCTGAGCAACAACCGTCAATTGCACATCAAACAAAACTATCCCAAGACTCGATTGACGCAGAGTTGCGCGCACACACACTTGCAATCCGGGCTGGGTTTGCAATTGATGTTGGGGATCGTCGCAGTCTCGGCGCTACCGAGGCGCCGAAGTTTTCCACGACGACACGACCTTATGCCCGCGGCTGACCGGTTAGGCACAGGAGCGGCCATTTCCTTCGTAGGACTTAGGCGAGGATGGCCCTGTTTGTTCGCACTGCCGCAGAAACGAGTCAGCATGTCAGACGCTGTTTCCAGTGGAGGCGTCTTCACGCACGTGAGCAGGTGCGGAAATGGCCTTGTTCGCGTTCGCGTCTAGCGCGCTAGCCATGGGGTGGAAGCACAAGCAAGGTGGGCGTCGTGCTGGCGAGAGGTCTCAACCGAGCGCGGTACGGCGGTAACGGTGTCGGCTACTTATCGGCCTGGTTCCTCAGCGGCGGTGTGAGCAGCCCACCTATCTCTGGCAACTACGTCGGTTGATCCCGCGCTACTGCAGCACTGCCGTTTTTGGCGCTCCAAAGCGTAGCGCCAATTCGTCGGCGAGCTGCAAAACCTCGATCTCAATGCGTTCATAGGTCTTTTGGTCAGCGCTTTGCGCCTGGGCGATCAATCTCAGACATCGATCAATGATCGCGGTGGCTTCTGTATTGCCACGCACGCGCAGCCGCAGCTCAAGAAAGTAGGATAAGTCCACATCCATCGTGAGGACACATCTCGGACAAATCGGAGTCACTGTCGAGCAGGCAGGATAGGTGATATAAGCTTCTGCGCGCCGTCAGGAGATTGCCCTTCTGTGGCGCCAAGCCCATTTGCGGAGACAGACACGTTCGACTCGCCTCGATCGGCGCACTTGAGATGTCTGGCCATTGCCGGGGGGAAGGTGACGCACGCGCGTGACCTGCGAACCATGACCGACGGGATGGTCCTGCCGTCGCCGGATCGGGGCGACCCTCGCCAATCCGTCCGCGGCCGAAGTACTCCGGCTGTCCGCGAGCGCCGGATTTCCGGTGGACCCCGCGATGGTAGACGAACTCCTCACCCGACTGGACCTTGTTCTTGTACTGGTTGGGGCAATTGTGCCCGACGCCCTCCAGGTCATTCCGCGAACGATCCGGATTGAGCACGACCTCGCTTGTGGTCAGGACGATGGGAATTGTGGCTCGACACCCGCTACTGACGAACGGTTCGGTCACTCGCCAAGGCGCGGCGGTTCAGCAATTGCGCCGTATGCTGGGCGTCTTCTTCTGAGATTCCGGTTTGTGGGGTCATGGCGATGAGTGCGGGCTCACCTGTCCACATGTCGATGATGGCGAAACCTTCCCGGTCGGGGCGGACGATGAAGCGCTCAGTCGTGGCGGGCATTCTGCGCTGGCGCTGAGATAACCTCAAGGGAAGCTGTTCTCTCTGCGTTCCAAAATTGCGGCGACCGACTTGGTGGACGCAGGTGGCGCATCTCAGAAGTTGGCATTCAACTGCTTTTGACCCGAAGGCGAAGGGCGGAAGGTCTGCTGGTTGGCATCGTGCCCGGCGTCGGCTGAACGCGAGTTCGCGATACATAGCGGACGCCGGACGGTCTGCTCTGCTGCCGGTTACGAACCGGTCGGCCGGTCAGGCGTGGATGGAAATGTTCCTAAAGGTGGCTTCAGCCGGCAGCGCCGTCTCTTGGATGTGCCCGGCGAGCTCTTCGGAGCGGGGGACCCACAGGTTCGCGTGCAGCTGCATTGGCAGGTGCGGGATCGGTGTAGGATCCCAGCTCACGCGCTCGTGGACGATTCGATTGTCCACGGACCAGGTAATAAGGCCTGGTCGCCAGTCGATTGCGTAGAGATGGAAATCTTTAGTCGCTTCGAAGCCGAGGTCGACGCGGCAAGGGGAGCCCCGATAGCCAAAGCCGAGCGCCGCCCCCTCATCGCCCGGATTGAAGTAAACGTTCACCAGCATGCGTTCGGGATCCTCGCCCGCGATTTCGATATCGATCTCCTGGCGTGGGGCGTCTCGGTGCAGAAAGAAGCCGGTCAACACTCCGCTGCCTGGCGCGGCCCGGATCTCTGCCTGAAATCGGCCATGCGCGAATGAGCGCGTCGAGGCGAAAGCGCCGGACTCGTAGGGCCGCGTTCCGGTTGACGCCTTGCTGACCACCAGATGCGCGCCATGCGCGTCATACGCCAAGCCGTCGCTTGTGAACGAGGCCAAGTTGCCCGGAAAGGTCTCGACCATGCCTCGGAACGCTGAGGTCGCGTTGGTTACGACCGCTTCTCCGACCGAAGCTGACCGCCTGACCTAAGTCGACTGGACTTCACCGCCGAAGGAAGCGGTGGTGTGGCCATGGCCGACACAGTCACCGACGCCCTTCTGACGATGCTCGCAGACGAGATCGAAGCTGCGCTTGAGGGTGTTGCAGCGGCCGAGGCCGTCAGCCGCGCCGAGATCATTCAGACCCATTGCGAAAACGCGGCCGCCGTCGCTCGAGCGCTTGGCTTGGTGGCGACGGCCCGGCGACGCCCGTCATGACCTCAGCGCCTGCGGGTCAGATCCTCGAGGTCAGCGCCAAGCGCTGCCGCCAGTCGCGACAGGATCAGAACCGACGGGTTCCGGCGGCCGCGTTCAATACCGCTGAGATAGGTCTGATGCATGTCAGATCGATGGGCGAGTTCCTCCTGCGAGAGCCCGCGCTCGCGTCGGAGGCCTTGCAGATTGAGGCCGACTCGGACCCGCACATCCATGGGTGCATGGCGGGTATCGGGTTGACTTTAGCCCATAGACTATAAGTCATAAACGCTAGGGCGCCTGTTGGGACGCATATGAGAGCTTACACAAGACCGATGCGGATCAGCGGTATGGGCGGGGAGGCCGAGCAGGTCTCCGCCCTTGAAGCGCTCCCGCTCAAGGCCGGCTCAGAAGGCCAGTTCAGCGAACGCTGGCTGCAGATGCTGATCCAGGGAAACCCGACCCTTTTGCCCGTCGACCAGATCGAGCCGGCGCTGGTCCCGCTTGTTCCAGTGTGCACCGAACTGCCTATTCCATCGGGCTTCGTCGATAACCTGATGCTGACGACAGACGGCGGCATCGTGCTTGTCGAGACCAAGCTGTGGCGCAACCCCGAGGCGCGGCGCGAGGTCGTCGGCCAGGTGTTGGATTACGCAAAGGACCTGTCTCGCTGGACCTACAGCGAACTTCAGCGCGCAATCCGCATTGCGGCGAAGGATCCCCAACTGGACCTCTTCCGGCGTGTGGCCGGACCTGACGCAGCACCGGAAGCCGAGGGCAAGTTTATCGACGCCGTGAGCCGGAACCTGCGTCTGGGCCGGTTTCTGTTGATCATCGCCGGCGACGGCATCCAGGAGAGCGCCGAACACCTCACCGACTTCCTGCAACGCCATGTCGGGCTTCACTTCACCTTGGCGCTGGTGGAGATCTCATTCTGGCGGGCGCCAGACACCGGTGACGTATTTGTCCAGCCGAAGGTTGTCGCGCGAACGCTCCAGATCGAGCGCGCGGTGGTTAGGCTGGAGGAGGGGGTCGCCATGACGCCAACGCGCCTGACGCCGGCGCCGTCGACAGCCAAGCCCACCTCGATCTCTGCTGAAGGCTTCTACGATGCGCTGAGACTGGCATCGCCTGGTTTGCCAGAACGCCTGCAGGCGTTCCTCACCGAGGCTGAGGCCCTCGGCGTCTACGCCGACATTCAACGGGGCATGACGTTGAAGTGGAAGGGTCCAGGCGACCGGGTCTTCCGGCTGGGCCACATTGGGTCGGATGGGCGTCTGGCCACGGACTACGCGCACTGGGACGCAAAGGCGGTCGGCCGTATCGATCTCAGCCACGCCTACCAGGCCAAGCTGGCTTCGGCTGTTCCTGGCGCTTCTATCCGGGAGACGCCAAACCCGGTCGGCTGGCGGATGGTCATCGGGACTGAAAATCCCTCGCTCGCCTTACTGCTCGATCATGGCGACGCGTGGCTGGCGGCGATTATGGACTACATCGCCGGCCTCGAACGTGCGCTGGCCAGCCCGGAGACTGTGTGACGTCGGACGCTCGAAAGCCGGAAAGATCCTCCCATAGCTCCCTGGAGCGTGGCCGAGGACTGCTTCTCGGCGGGGCGGTCGGCGACGCCCTCGGCGCGCCGGTCGAGTTTCTGCGCCGGACGGAGATCCTCGACCGCTTCGGTCCCGAAGGCATCACCCAGTTCTCACCGGCCTATGGACGTCTGGGCGCCATTACCGACGACACGCAGATGACGCTCTTTACCCTGGAGGGGCTAATCCGGGCTGCGGTTCGGCAACATCATCGAGGTATCTGCCACCCGCCGAACTTGATCGACGGAGCCTACCGGCGCTGGTTCGCGACGCAGAGCGAGAACCCTTCCAAGGCGAAGGACTTCGACGGCTGGCTGATTGGTGTTCCTGAGCTGTGGTCCAGGCGCGCGCCCGGCGTGACCTGCGTTTCAGCCCTTGCAGACACGTCCAGGTCTGTGGGCCAGGCCGCCCGCAATGACTCGAAAGGCGCCGGCGGCATCATGCGCGTTGGCCCCATCGGGCTCTACGTCAACCGACCCTTTGAACTGGCTTGTGAGGCCGCCGCACTTACTCACGGTCACGTCACCGGGATCGTCGCCGCAGGCTGGTTTGCGGATTGGATCTCGGAAGTTGCTCAGGGGCAGCCGTTTGTGGTGGCCGCCGAAGCCGCCTGGTCGCGGTGCCTGGGCCGGGCGCCGGAACTCGATCGCGCTCTGGCGGGCGCCCTTGCGCTGATTCCAGGCGGCCCCGCCCCAGAGTTACCTCGAACCCTTGGGGAGGGTTGGATCGCTGAAGAAGCCGCTGCCATCGCGCTCTGGTGCGTGGCGACGGAGCCGGACCCGATGACGGCCGTTCGTCTCGCCGTGAACATCGACGGCGACAGCGACACGACCGGTTCGTTGGTCGGCCAAGTGCTGGGCGCGGCGTACGGGACATCATGGATCCCGGACAGCTTCCTGGCCGATCTGGAGTTGGCGGCTGTCATGGAAGTCCTGGCGAAGGATGCGGAAGGCGTCTTCAAACAAAGGGTCTCACTTGAGAATCCAGAAGCCCTGAGGCGCTATCCGCCCGGTTAGAGTGAAACGTATATTCTGGCTGAGATTAATCTTGACGGTCCGCCCGCGAGGAATTTAACTATATTCACTGCCATTCATGGAGGGGCGCAGTCGCTGACTGCGCCCCTCTTTTGTTTGGGCGGCGCCGAAGGTGACTTAGTCCTTCCAGTTCATTCTGGAGGAGTGACTATGACTCTACACATATCAAATTCCGCAGACTTTTCGGATGCTGTTCCGACGGCCGAGAGCCTCTTGCTTGAGGCGAAGAAAATGACCTCTCAGACCCCGTCGGAGGTGATCTATCGAGTCCTTGCAGATGCGGCTCGACTGCCCAGCTCACCCCAACACCTGCTTAATGTGATTTCGCTGAACACGCTGATGCCGCTTCCAGGGCTCTGGCAGCAATTCGGGTACCTACAGTCTCATTTTGCATTGAAGCGCTCGACCGAAGGGGAAGCCCTCGCCCTCGACGCGCTGAACAAGGTCTATGCCTTCGGCCTTCATCTGCGCGTTACCCAAGGGCGTGAACTGCTCAAGTTCAACGGCACGCACTGGGCGGAATTGAGCGACCAGGAACTGCGGGCCACCCTGAGGCGGATGGCGATGGAGGAGCCAGACTCTTACGGCAACTCCAACACTACGGTGCCGCAGGCGATGGCGGTAATTCGGGACCTGGTCCCGGATGCGACAGCAGGTTTGGCGGAGATGCCGCCCTCGATCGTGAATACACTGAGCGGGGAGATCTGGGTCTCCAAGACAGGCGACCTCATCTGGAAAATCCATCGCCCCGAGAGCGGCCTTCGATACGTGCTTCCAGTCCACTACGATCCCGAAGCGACATCACCGCGCTTCGACAAGATGATGGATGAGATCTTTGCGCCGGCCAAGGTTCCCGCGGCGGTCATCGACTACGTGCTCGAGATGCTGGGCTATGCCGTTCAAGGCGTGCGGAATATCCCGGTAATCCTGTTCCTCTGGGGCGGCGGCGCCAACGGCAAGTCGACGTTGCTCTCGATCCTCCAGGCGATCGTCGGCCGGACCCAGGTTTTGGCAGGTTCGCTGGGTTCACTGTCCAACGACCGGTTCGCTCTCCCCAATCTCGATGGAAAGCTGCTGTTCATCGAGGACGACGCGAAGGACGGCGAGAAGGTGAATGACGGGCTGTTGAAGAAGATCTCGGAGAACAAGGTCATCGACACGCGGCGTGTGCGATCAAGCCATGGCATATCGTTTTGCTCCATGGTGATGCCAATCATCGCCATCAACGGCGCGCCGGCGATCGAAGATACATCTGCGGGAATGCGACGGCGCTTGCACGTGATCCCCTTCGACCGAAGGTTCAAGCCCGAGGAGGTCGATCTGAACCTGGCCCAAAGCATCAAGGAGAGCGAACTTTCCGGGGTTCTAAACCAGCTGCTGGCCGGCCTCTCGCGCCTGCGTGCCCGCGGAAAGTTCGCGCCGCCCGCCGATTGTGAACGGGCCAAAGAGGCCTTCCTATCTGCTTCAAACTCGCTGCACGCCTTCCTCAATGAGCGCTGCCTATCGGCGCCGGGTAAGCCCATCCGGATCACGGATCTGTACCAGGCCTATGCGGCTTGGATGCGTGACCAGGGCCAGCGGCCGGCGTTCCCTGCGCGCAGTCTTGGCACCCGGCTGAAGGCGTTGGGCTACGTTGTTCGGAAGAGCAACTATGTGGTCGTTGATGATCTGATGCTGAAACCCAAGGGATCTTGAGGCCGCGTCGGCTACAATGGCCGAAAGATCCTCCCAGATCTCCCAGGTCTCCCCGGTCGCGGCCAACCAGGGAGGCGGGAGATTGGTGTGAGAGGGATCGTCTAGCCCTCGTCGCTCTCCTCGTCTTCGGGTCTGTTGGCCGGGTCCAAGAAGGAGGCCAGCATCGCCAGAATTTCAGGGATGAGCGCCTTCTCCTCATTGGTCAATTCCGCGGCCATGCGGTTAAACTCCGCTTCCTCCCACGCTTCGGTTTCTTCCGGTGACATCGGCCGCTCCCCGAGGCCTTGACCATCCGGCAGCATCGACAGGAGGAATTTTGCCGAGGGCAGGTCACCCTTCAGGCCCTTTCGCGCGAGCGTTTCCAGGATGGCGCGCGCCAGCGCCATGCTGCTGGGGCCATCGGCGGTCTGGATCTTCACTTCTTGCGCCAACACTTCGCCGGCCAGGTCCTTCAGGGTCCACTGGTTCTTGGGACGACCGGCGGGGTTGCCGGATTGGCCGGGCTTGAACTGCGATGCCCGGGGCGGTCGGCCGTAGCCGACCGTGTAATGTTCCCCACCCGGAGGGTCGCCTTGGCCCCTATTGGACATTGTCTGCATCGGCCGAATTGGCAGGGCCCGTGGCGGCGAGACGCAGCGCCTCCATCTCTGCGAAGCTGGCGCCCGTTTCATCGTGCATGGCGATCTTTCCCGTAAGCGCCTGCCAACGCCTGACAACCAGGTCGACATAGTGCGGGGCGAGTTCGATGGCCCGGCATCGCCGGCCGGTGAGCTCGCAGGCGATGAGCGTCGATCCGGAACCCGCGAAGGGCTCCAGCACCAAATCGTTGGGATGGGTCACGTCGAGGAGCGCATCTTCGAGGAGAGCGACCGGCTTGACAGTCGGGTGGTCTGCTAGACCGTCTCGAGCGTCGGAGCCCAGACTGGAGGCGCCCGGGTAGGTCCATAGGTTGGTGCGATAGCGGCCGTGTTTGCCGAGTTCGACGTTGTTGGTGTGTGGCGCTCCGGGTTTCTTGAACACCGGCAGAAGCTCATGCTGGCTGCGCCACAGGCCACCCATGCCGCCATTGGTCTTCGCCCAGACCACCAGGTTGAGGAGGTCGAGGCCGAGGGTTCGGCCCGTTTCGAGGACCAGCTCGACGCTACGCCAGTCGATGAAGGTCGCCAGCAAGCCGCCTGGCGCCAGCCGGTCCAGGCATGCCTTCATCCAGTCCGCATTGAACGCCGCGAACTCCTTACGGCTCATCTCGCCGCTGGCCATCGCGAACTCGGGGTGGTCGCCGGAGGTAACGTGCCCGCCGATGTGCACGTTGAACGGCTCGTCGGTCAGGACCAGACGGGCCGTCTCGGTCTTCATGAGCAGGCCGTAGACCGCAGGATCCCGAGCGTCGCCGCAGACAATCATGTGCTGCCCGAGGCGCCACGCATCCCCTGGCAGGCTGATAGCTACCGCCTCCGAGTCAACATCCGGCAAGCCGTCGCGATCAGGCAACGGCTCTTCGTCGAGCAGAATCGCGTCGATCTGCGGCAGCGTGAACCCCGTCGCCTCCAGGGGCGCATCCACGACAATGAGTTCGTCGAACTCGACGCGCAGCTCGGCGATATCCCACTCTCCACGCTCAGCCAGGCGATTGAGAGAAATCCGCAACGTGCGGACTTCGACGTCTGACAGGTGGTCGACGCTGATGCATGGGACCTCATTTAGGCCAAGCTGACGTGCCGCTTCTAGGCGCGTGACGCCGGCGACGATCTCACCGTCTCCGCGCACCAGCAGCGGTTCCACGAAGCCAAAGGTCGCCAGCGAGGTCTTGATGCGCTCGACCTGAGCCGGAAGCCGCTTGCGTACCGCGCGCTCGGGGGCGCGCAGCGAATCTAGGGGACGCATCTCAAGTGCTAGTTTGGGCAGCAAGTCATTCCGCGCCGGGCGGATTGCCTCGGCGGATTGCATGTCGCGCAGTTCCTCTCGGCGTCGACGCGTGCGCGTTTTCAGCCCGTCCTGGATGCCATCGCTGGAAATCTTCAAAGTCATCTCACGCCCCCGTTTCAAAACCCGCGGGTGGCGGAGAGTGGCTTCCGGACAATTGCGCACCACCGTGCGCGCCTATCCCTCCATGAAGCTGCCGGAGCCGCTGTAAGCGACCCATGCAGGCAGTGGATGAGCCAGAGTGATTCGAGTCAATGAGACTGGACTTCGTTCCGGCTGGAAGCGTTAGTCGGTGCGTCCACGCCCGGCTCCGCTCCGGGCTTGTGCAGGTAGGGGCCGCGGCATTGCGGCGCCATCTGGAACGAGGACATGCCATGACCAAACTAAACACCGCCCAGCGCGACCTGCTGACCCGGGCTGCCGCGACGGAGGACGGAACGATCGACGCCGCAGACGTCGCGAAGCCCACCGCCACCGCCCTCATCCGACGCGGAATGCTGATCTCCATTCCCCAGGCTGAAGGCCCGAGCCGACTCTTGATTACTGGCACGGGCCGCGATGCAATCGGCGTACTGGAGAACGAAACGGCGACCCCTGAACCGGCGACAGAACCTGCAGCCGCCCCGCCGGCGCCGAGGGGCAAGATCGGGTCTGTAATCGAGATGCTGCGCGATCCCGCAGGCGCCACGATCGAGGCCTTGATGCGAGCCACAGGCTGGCAGGCGCACTCGGTACGCGGCGCCCTGTCCGGTGCGATCAAGAAGGATCGGGGCTTGACCGTCACCTCAGACATTACTCCGGCGGGCCGGGTCTACCGGATAATTGAAGGAGCCGGCGCGTGAGCGCCGGTGACCTTCCGGAGGGGTTGGAGGTCATGACAACGCCCGAGCTTCGCCAACTCTGGGGCGAGCGACTTGGCGGCTCGCCGCCGGCCTTCCGGACCCGGGAGCTTCTGGGTTTGGCGCTGGCCTATCAGCTTCAAGCCCGGAGACATGGCGATCTCTCGGGCGCAGCACGGCGCCGGATCGCTGAACTTGGTCGGCGGTTTAGCGAGGACCGATCGTTCACGCCGACGCCTGGCGCAACGCTGAAGCCCGGATCCTCACTGATCAAAGAGTGGCGCGGGGTGCGCCATGAAGTCCGCGTGCTGGAGGAAGGGTTCAGCTACCAGGGGGAGCGGTTCGGGTCTCTGAGCGAGGTGGCTCGCCGCATCACCGGGACGAAGTGGAATGGCCATCTGTACTTCGGTCTGAAGGCGAGGCGGCGATGACCCAACGGCTCCGCTGCGCCATCTACACCCGCAAGTCCTCCGAGGAGGGCCTGGAGCAGAATTTCAACAGCCTCCATGCCCAGCGCGAGGCCTGCGAGGCCTACATCCTGTCGCAGACCGGTGAGGGTTGGTCGGCGATCAAGACCGCCTACGACGACGGGGGCTACTCTGGCGGGTCTATGGAGCGGCCTGGCCTCAAGCAGCTGATGACTGACATCAACCGGGGACTGGTCGACAATGTGGTCGTCTACAAGGTCGATCGGCTGACCCGGTCCCTCGCGGACTTCGCCAAAATCGTCGAGGTGTTCGAGGCCAAGGGCGTATCCTTTGTCTCGGTGACCCAGGCATTCAACACCACCTCCAGCATGGGCCGACTGACCCTGAATGTGCTGCTGTCCTTCGCCCAGTTTGAACGAGAGGTCACCGGCGAACGCATCCGGGACAAGGTTGCGGCCTCGAAAGCCAAGGGCCTGCGCATGGGCGGCCGGCCGCCGCTTGGCTACGCCATCGTCGAGGGCAGGCTGGCGATTGTTGAAGATGAGGCGACGCGGGTTCGCGCGGCGTTCGACAGATTTCTGACGCTCGGGTCGATCCGCGCGCTGCACGAGGACGGCGTCGAGGCGAAGTGCTGGGTGAACAAGACAGGTTCGCTGGCCGGCGGCGGCGCCATGAGCCGGGGAGCCCTGGACTACATGCTGCACAATCCAGCCTACCGCGGGATCACCCGGCACAAGGACAAACGCTACGAAGGCACCCATCCAGCCATTGTCAGCCAGGAGCTATGGGACGCAGTCCAGGCCAAGCTTGCGCAGGCCACCGCCACCCAACCGGGGACAAAGCTTCTCGGGGAGCGGGCGATGCTGGAAGGGCTGGTGTTTGACGACCGCGGTCACCCCATGGTCGCGGTTCATTCCAAGCGCGGGGTCAAGCGGTACCGATATTACCTCTCGCGGGCCAAGCTGACGGGCAAGGCCGAGGCGGGTTCCCTCCACCGCATCTCAGCCGGCATGTTGGAGCAGTTCCTGACCGAACAGATGAGGCCGAAGCTCTCGCCGTCCTGGCGTCCGGAGGATGCCGAGATGGATCGCCTGGTCGCCGCCCTGCAATGTGTGACGCTGAGTGAAGACCAGATCGAGGTCCGCGCCATGAAGGCGGCGCTCAGTGTGGAGCTTCTGTCGGGGCAGGATGTGAAACATCTCGACGCTGCGACCTCCAGCATCCGCATCGCGTTCCACATGCGCCGGCGCCAGCATGCCGTGACCCTTGAGGCCGCGGACGGAACGCCGGGCCAGTCGGCCCGGATCGATCGGGCGCTGGTTCGCGCCGTGGTTCTGGCGAAGACCTGGAGCCGCCAGCTCGAAAGCGGCGATGTACCATCCATCAAGGCCCTCGCGCGTCGTGAAGGGCTCTGCAACCACTACACGGCTCGTCTTCTACCGCTGGCGTATCTGGCGCCTGACATCGCTGAAACGATACTCGCAGGCCGCCAGGGATATGGGGTGTCGCTGGCTGGCCTGACCGCGCAGCCGCTGCCCTTCAGCTGGTCGGCGCAGCGCGATCTCGTCGCGCAGCTTGGGAAGCGCGCAGGCTAGCCGCCAGCAGCATCTGCCGCGTTTGGAACGTGCTGGTTACCTCCCAGATCTCCCATGTTCGCGGGTGATGGTCAGCGGCATCTCCCTGAATCAATTCCCTGATAATTTCCCTGATACCAGGGAATTTCAGTTGCCCCCGGAGAGCCGCGGTCGTGCGCGTCTCGCTCTGGTGAATGGGCATGATTTTGGAAAGGTACACTTCTGGTATGGCCCCAGAGAGCAGGGCGCAAAAAGTCCCTGTTACGGCCAAAAACCGTCGCCGGGAGAGCCACTCTCTAGAGGGGGTATCTGGGTAACCGACGGACTTGTCGGGACTACTTCCGCACCTGGCGGGAGGGCCGGTCTGGGGCCGGCCTAGTTGGTCGTGCTTGCAGTCTAACTCTAAAGAGTCTCCGGTTTGCCTGCCTCCACCGGCCGGACAGATGACCGCAACCCGACACATCTAAACATCAACCCAAATTCTCAATTGCATCGCGGGGACCACCCACAGATTACACCGCCTCCAAGAAATCCATCGCGCAACCAAAAGTTGACGGCAATTCCTGTGTCTATAGAAAAGGTGAGGGGGACCTTCGAAGAGCCAGGCACTTGCAGCCGTTGTCTCGAAAGTCGGCAGCAAGGACACGGCATGTCTGAGTTTTCTATGAGCGTCTACGAAGCCTGTCGGGCTTCGCCTCGGGTCTTCGTACTGAATCCGCGCTTCAGGCGGGGGAACTTCTACTTCCAGCAGCTAAGGTGCCTGGCGCTTGTCCGCGAAATGGTCAGACACGGCGACCTGAGCGATGCGCAGGAGCAGGTGATCGTTGCCGGGGCCGGTGTTGCGGGTCTCACCGCCGCCGCTGCCGCTTTAAGCTCTAGCTTCGCTGTTCAACTCGTTGAACCAATTGGATCTTTCGCTCAGTATGCCGAAGCTTCGCATCGCGAACTGCATCCAAACGTTATTGCGTGGCCATTTCAAAGGCTGAGAGCGATGACCAACCTGCCTTTTCTCAACTGGACGTGCGCGGCCGCGCCACAGGTCGCCAAACAAATTCTCAACCAATGGGAGCGCGATTTCGCCCCGCACGCTACGTCCGTCGCCTCAGCCGTCACCGCCGTGCGCGAGGTGCCTGGTGGTGTCGAGGTCGACTGCAAATCCGGAGAAACGCTCCGAGCCCATGTTGCCATTCTCGCGACCGGATGGAGCAGCGAACTCCCGATCGGAGATTTCGCGGGGCCTACATATTGGAGCCAACAAGCCTTCGCGCCACCAGCGGATGTAACCATCAGCGGCTCTGGCGACGGCGGCCTGATCGATTGCGCATTCCAGACCTATGGCCCAGCTGCGGTCGCTGCCGCGCGGGTGCTTGCGCACTTGCTTGACGACAAGCCACAGAAGCAGCGCATTCACGATGCGGAATCCGAGGCTGAGCGGCTTTTCAAGACCGGTGACGTTGATGGCGCGCACCGCAAGCTGGACGATTTCTACTCGCGCATGACAATCGAAAACGAAGATTCGAAATTGCTCGCGGCAATGGCTCGCCCGCTACCTATGAAATCCCGACTCTTCCATCTCGAGAGCACGGCTTATTCGCCGACGGCCGCACCAATCAACAAGGCCCTGTTCTCAACACTGACCAAGGGCGCCGAACCGAAGGCGACCAAGTCAAAGGCGAAGCTCACCGAGGACGGCTCAGGGAACATTGTTGCAGATAATACGATGCCGCCGACGGTGCTCGACACGAGGAGACTTTTGGTGCGTCACGGCGCAAAAGCGGCCGCTTGGCCGCTTCTCGAAGACGCCGCGGCGAGGGCCCTCCGGGAAGTCGAGACGCCCTCGCTAGACAGCATGGTCCCAGATGAATTCGATAAGGCGTTCTACATCACGGACGTTAGACGTCAGCTCGCACCTTCGCCCGTCCACCGCGCCCAGGAATTTCGAGAGCGCGGTCGGCGGCAGGTCCGCGAGATGCTTGCGCATGTCGCTATCATCCCGAACGCCAGCAACGACGACCAAGAAGTTATCCTGCAACTTCGTGCTGACGGTGAGCGTGACTGGATAGTGCACGGCGGCAAAAATCCTCGTCGCGACCTGAAGGCTCTCTTTCCGATTGAGACAGACGCCTTTACTATCTGTTTAGACGAATCAGAA
>NZ_JBILRO010000173.1:0-7409 GCF_044372605.1 Phenylobacterium sp. | reverse complement strand
TGGTTCTGGGTCGACCCCGAGAACGATCTGATCTGCGTCGGCATGATTCAGCGGATGGACGGCCGTTCACCGCCCTGCCAACGGCTGGCCCAGGCATGGGTGGCGGAAGACCTGGGACATTGACGGCCCGACACCGTCAGTCAAACACCTCGTCAAGGCGCTGTGGCGCGCCCACCCGTCGCAGGTAGATCACGGCGTTGAGGGCAGCGCCGAGGGCGGCCAGCCCGGCCGCCATCAGTTGCGCCGCAAGGCGCGCGGCCGGTGACGCGGCACCCTCGGCGCCGCCAGCGATACCAACCAGAAGAATGCCGATGAGCAACGCCGGCAGGCTGAGCACCATGGAGGCCAGGATATAGCCCACCAGCTGTCCCCGCATCCGGCCCCACGCGGCGGCGGGAGTCGCACCAGGATCACCTACCAGCCAGGCGATGGGCAACAGCAAGAGGCGGGTGAAGACGATGACCCCGCCAATCCCGCCAACAGCAACCACAAGGAAACGCGGCAGAAGCTCGGCCGGGGGCGCCCCCTGGGCGCCCTGGGTGAGGGTCATCAGACCGTTGGCATAGAGGCTGGTCCCCGCCGTCCAGATCACGAAGGCCACCAGCCCGGCCTGGAGACCACGCGGCGTTTGGCCGGTCAGCAGGAGGTGGAGCAACACGCCGACCATGACGGAATTGACCAGCGCCACTACACCCAGATAGGCCCAGGTCTCGGGCGGAATTGTACGGCCATCCAGCGGCACGCCCAGCTGGCGTGCGCCAAGATCAAGGCCCAGTCCGACCACGACCATCACCGCGAGCACCATCCACATCCCGCGCGGCGCGACGCGCAGGAGCCGGATCGCGGCGCCAGCCAGGGACCCTTCTCCCAGATCCGCCGGTGGGCGCCACGGCGCGCCAGATTGTACGGGTTCAGTCATCGGGGCTCACTACGATGCCGCGCGGCGAGACGCCAGTGGGCGGGTGACGGTCAAGGCAACCCCCTTAACCCACCAGGTCCCGGAACTCCGCGCTGCGCTTCAGCCAGGCCGCCGCATAGCTGCAGATCGGCGTGATCGTGCGGCCCCTGTCCCGGGCGTCCTGCGCCAATGCGGTCATCAGTCGCCCCGAAGCGCCTGTGCCGCGCAACGCAGGGGGACTGAAGACATAGTCAACATAGATCCGTGCGCCGTCGAGGCGATAGTCGGCCCAGCAGGTCAAACCTTGATCGTCGATTTCGTAGCGCGCGCCTGTGTCACGAAGTTCAGTCATTTCAGAAACCCGGCTTCCGGAGTAGCCTCAAGACTGGGGATCGTTGAAGGAGGGATCAAGATGCATCGTGCTCTTATATTGAGCGCCGGCCTGCTGGCTTTGGCCGGCTGCCAGAAGAAGCCGGAAACGCCAGCGATGGCGACCGGTGAGGCGCCCGCCGCCGCAGCGTCGGCCCCGATGACCGGACCTCCCCGGCGCAAGGCAGGTCTCTGGACCCAGACCGTCACGACGCAAGGGATGACCCAGACCTCCAAGATCTGCCTCGACGAGGCCACCGAGGCCAAGATGACGGTCTTTGGTCAGCAGTTGAACAAGGAGCTCTGCCCGAAGAATGAGGTGACGCCCGGGGTCGGCGGCTGGTCCTTCGCCAGCGAGTGCAACATGGGCGCCGCCGGCAAGATCTCCACCACCGGCAAGGCGACGGGCAACTTCAATTCCAGCTATGTGGTCAAGGCGACCTCGGTGACCACCGGCTCGTCCATGGCCCAGGCCAACGGGACCCATGACATGGAAATGACGGGAACCTGGGAAGGCCCCTGCCCCGCTGACATGAAGCCCGGCGACATGCTGCTGCCCGGAGGCGTGAAGGTGAACCTCAACAGCATGGCGGCGATGAAATAGCGACGGGCGCGTCAGACCAGCTCCACCGCCATCGCCGTGGCCTCGCCGCCGCCGATGCAGAGGCTGGCGACGCCGCGCGTACGGCCGCGCGCCTGCAAGGCGCTGAGCAGGGTGGCCAGGATGCGCGCGCCCGAGGCGCCGATGGGGTGTCCCAGCGCGCAGGCGCCGCCGTTGACATTGAGCTTCGCCCGATCAAGGCCCAGGTCGCGCTCCGCCACCATGGCGACCACGGCGAAGGCCTCGTTCACCTCGAACAAGTCGACGTCGTTCACCGACCAGCCCGCACGTTTCAGCACCTTCCGAATGGCCGGGACCGGCGCAGTGGCGAACTGACCCGGCTCATGGGCATGGGCAGCATGGGCGGCGATGCGGGCGACGACGGACAGGCCCAGGCGTCGCGCCACACTCTCGCGGGTGAGCACCAGAGCGGCGGCGCCATCGGAGATGGACGAGGCGTTGGCCGCCGTGATCGTGCCGTCCCGGGAGAAGGCAGGACGAAGCGTCGGGATCTTCGCGGGATCCGCCTTCAGCGGCTGCTCGTCAGTTTTGATCGTGACCGTGCCCTTGCGGCCGGTGACCTCAACGGGGGTGATCTCCCGGGTGAACGCGCCGCTCTCAGTGGCGGTGCGGGCGCGGGTGAGCGAGCCGATGGCGTATTCGTCCTGAGCGTCACGGGTGAACTGATACTGGCGCGCCGTTTCCTCGGCGAATGAGCCCATCAGGCGGCCGGGCTCATAGGCGTCCTCCAGACCGTCCAGGTACATGTGGTCGAACATGGTATCGTGGCCAATGCGGGCGCCGCCACGGTGCTTTGTCATCAGGTAGGGCGCGCCGGTCATGCTCTCCATGCCGCCGGCGATGATCACCTCGGCAGACCCGGCGGCCAGTGCGTCATGGGCCATGATGGCGGCCTGCATGCCCGACCCGCACATCTTGTTGACCGTCGTGGCCTCCACAGATTCTGGCAGGCCTGCACCCAGGGCCGCCTGCCGCGCCGGCGCCTGACCCAGACCGGCGGGCAGAACACATCCCATGAAGATCTGCTCGACCACCGCCGGATCAACACCGGAACGCTCCACCGCCGCGCGCACGGCCACGGCGCCCAGTTCGGTGGCCTTTACGCCGGAGAACATGCCCTGGAACCCGCCCATCGGCGTGCGGGCGTAGGCGGCGATGACGACGGGGTCGGAGGTCTGGCTCATGTAGGGGACGACTTTCTCAAGGCTGCCTGGTTGTCACGTCGCTGTAGGGGCCGCCGTCCCGGATAGTCTTGTTGCGGTAGATGACGGCACCGATCAGGTTGGGCTTTTGGCGGATTGCGGCGCAGAACTCCGGCCACAGGTCGGATGGCACCCAGAGGCACGGCGCGCGGGGATCCTCGTCGCAGGCTATGTCCACGAGCTGCTTTGCGGTCATGGCGAGACCTCAGGGATTGCCGAGCGTGCCCGCGATGAAACCGCCGCCCAGAACCCGAGATGGCGCCTCCGGCGCATAGAGCACACAGGCCTGGCCAGGCGCGACGCCTTCCTCGGGCACACCGAATAGAACGCCTGGCTCGCCGCCGACCATACCCAGATGGCCCAGAACCGGCTCACGGGTCGAGCGCACACGGGCCAGCACCGGACGCTGGACCTTGCAGGCCGCAGCCATATCGGGTCCGTCGCCGATCCAGTTGGTTTCTTTCAGGCTGAGCGCGCGGGTGAGCAGGGCCTCTCGCGGGCCGACCAACACGCGCCGGCTGTCAGCATCGATCTTCACGACGAACAAAGGATCACCAACCGCCACGTTCAGACCCCGTCGCTGCCCGATGGTGTAGCGCGTGACCCCCTCGTGGCGACCGAGAAGCCGACCGTCCAGATGTACGATGTCGCCCGGCTCCGCACCGTGTGGGCGCAGGCGGTCGATCACCGTCGTGTAGCGGCCCTCCGGCACAAAACAGATATCCTGACTATCGGGCTTGTCTGCAACCTTCAGCCCCAGCGCGGTCGCCGCCGCGCGCACGGACGGCTTCGGCAGCCCGCCAAGGGGGAACCTGAGGTAGTCCAGCTGCTCCGGGGTGGTGGCGAACAGGAACCAGGATTGGTCACGCGCCGCGTCGAACGCGCGATGCAGTTCCGGCCCTTCGGGACCCACATCGCGCCGCACATAGTGACCCGTCGCCATGGCGTCCGCACCCAGATCGCGGGCCACGTCCAGCAGGTCGCGGAACTTCACCGTCTGATTGCAGCGAACGCAGGGGATGGGCGTCTCGCCGCGCAGGTAGGAGTCGGCGAAGTCCTCGATCACCTGCTGGCGAAAGCGGCTCTCATAGTCGAGCACATAATGAGGGATACCGAGGGACTCCGCCGCAGTGCGGGCGTCGTGGATATCCTGACCGGCGCAGCAGGCGCCCTTCTTCTGGATCGCCGCACCGTGATCATAGAGTTGCAGGGTGACGCCCACCACATCATAGCCGGCGCGATGCAGTAGCGCCGCCGTCACCGTTGAATCCACGCCGCCCGACATGGCCGCCACGATTCGTGTCCCGGCAGGCAGGCGCACCGCGTCGCGCACGGCGTCGATCAAGCCGTCGCTCAGGGTGTCGGAAATGGCCGCAGCCGCATTCATAGGGGCCTATGTAGCGGTTCTGGCCCGGATATTCGAGGCTACCTGAGGAAGTTGATCAACGACGACGATTTCAGCGTCTGGAAAACATAGGCGGAGGACTGCACCGAAAGACTAGCCTGCTCCAGATCCGCCGAGGCCTGAGCCATATTCGCATCGGTGATATCGCCCAACATGATCGTCAAGGATGTCTGGCGCGCTTCAAGGTCCGTGGCCACGTCGTCGACCCGCTTCTGGTTGGTGCCGTTCTGCGCCGCGATCAGCGTGACATCGGCCCGGATCGTATTCCAGCTAGCCAGCTGGCCCTCAAGAAAGGTCTTCTGGGCGTTGGTCATGGCGCCGGTGAATGGACCATTGGGGCCCTGGTTGAAGGTCTGGAACGTCTGCAGCGCGGTCAGCAGATCCGTGCCAATGTCGTCGGCCAGGACGCCGGCGGTCACGGATGTGGCGTCGTCGAGCTTGGCCTTCACCTTGAAATCATCGTTCTTGAAGAAGTCAGCGATCACCGCTGGCGGCACAGTAAGGTCAGCCAGTGTGCTCGCCGTGACCGGCTTGGTGTCGACCTGGCCGCCAGCGAACAGGTACTTGCCACTATAGCTGGCGTTCATGCTGTCGACAGCGATGTTCATCTGGGCCTGGATGTCCTCGACAAGGCCGTCGACGCGACCGGAGGCGATGGCATCGGCCATGCGCTCTCGGATCGACTGGGCGGCGTCCGCCACCCGAACCAGCGAGGCGTCCTGGTTGGCAAGCCGGTCGGCGATCAGACTGTTCTGATCCTGAAATACCCCGACGCGAGTTTGTACCGTGCGCATGGCGGTCAGCAGTTCAGAGGACTTGGCGTAGTCCTTCAGGTTCTGACCATTGCGCTGGGTGGAAACGCGGTCGCCGGCGTCAGCCTGCCGCTGCTGCGCGGCCAGCAGGTTGGTGAGCACCGCTGAATAGTTTCCGGAGGTGGTGACGCGAGTGACCATGGCGAACTCCTCAGACAATACCCAGCAGGACGTCGAACATGTCGCCGGCCGCCTGAATCATGCGAGCCGAGGCGCTGAAAGCCTGCTGATAGGTGGTTAGATTGACCAGTTCCTCGTCGAGATTGACGCCCTCAACGGCCTGGCGGCGATTGTTGGCCTCGGTGGCGACGGCTTCCGAGCTGGCCTTGCGCGTCTCCGCCGAAGCTGCGGCGCGACCCACCGCCCCCCCGAACTCCGAGGCGTATCTGGATACTGTCATGGTCACCTGACCCAGTGCCCCGGCGGCCTGGAACAGGATCGGGACGCCTCCCGAGGTCGAAATGCCGAGCGCCCCGCGGCCGTCGCCCGGGCTGATGGCTACCGCGCCCAGAGCGACAGTCGTTTCCAGCTTCCCCATAGCGACCTTGGTAGGGTTCGACAGTAATGCCGCTGAAACCTCAAACAGCCCGGCCCGCGCCGACCGCGCCTGGGTTCCCAGACCAAACAACTGGCTGACCGAGGGCCCGCCGACGCCACGCTGGGTATTGTCCGTGACGATCGACAGTTCGGCGTTCGAGGGGGCCGATCCGGTGAAGGTCAGGACGCCGTTGGAATCGAGGGCGAAGGATCCGTAAAGGCCGACCCCGGTCGAGTTGTTGTTCAGCGTATTGAGCAGATCGCTCGTCAACGGCCCGGCCGGGATCGTGATCGGCACCTCGCGCTCGGGACGCCCATCCGGGGTCGACAACCGCAAGGTAAGCTGGCCGCCCGGTGTGAAGCCGTGGTTGCTGGTCGGCTGCAGCCCGGTGGCGTAGTTGGTGAAGCCGTTCGCCTTGACCAGGTCGTTCAGACCGAAGAAGTGCGAGAAACCACGCCCGGTCTTGTTCGAGGTACCCTCGTCGAGGGCGAGCCCCTGCCCCCCGGTCGCGTTGAGCGACAAGGCGCCGCCGGAGAAGCTGGCGCTCCCGGAGGCGCCAAGGGCGGTATTGAGATCCGCCAGGAAGCTGGCCGGTGTAAAGGCGGCGCCGGCCCCGCCATTCACCGAGATCGTGCCCGCGGTGAAGTCGATCGCCACCTTGCGCTGCAGAAGACCCTGAGGGTTCACCACGGCGATAGTGGACGTCCCGGTGAAGCCCGCGATCGCGGTCGGCAGATCAAGTCCGGTAGCGCGACCGGTGAGCGACGAAGGGGGCGGATAGGCAGAGGCCGCGTTGTGGGCGGCGTTCAGCTGATCCACGGCGCGGCTCGTGAACTCGCCGAGCTGATCGTAGATCTTGGGGAGCTCCTCATCGCGCAGGTCCAGCAGGCCGCGGAGCTGGCCGCTGATGAGCTGGATCGGCTGCTGGTTGGAGCTGCCCGTCGGCTGCGCGGTAATGTATCCCGGCGTGGTGGCGGAGCTGTTGTAGGTCAGCTTTGCCGCGCCATCGCCGGCGATCAGGACGCCTTCAGCGGTTCGCACGTCAAAGCCGCCACCCCCGCGCCCGGACACACGGATGTTCATCAGGCCGGACAATTCGTCCAGCAACTGGCTCTGGATGTTTTCCGAACCCGAGGCGTCCGCCCCCACCAGAGAGGCCCGCTTGATTTCCAGATTGAGCTTACTGATCTCGTCCAGCAGCCCATTGGCGCGTTCGACGCCCGCGCTGATCTGAGTGTCGACGGTGTCTACAAGCGACACGATCTGGCCGTTGATCCGGTCCGCTTCGCTCAGGAAGTCCTCAACGCTGGAAAGCGCCTGGCTGCGCAGCAGGGTCGAGGACGGATCATTCGCCGCCGTGGAGAAGGCGCCGAAGACCTTGTCCAGCCGGTTGAAGAAGAATCCGTTCGCCGACGGATCGCCGAACAGGCTCTGGGCGTTGTCGAGAAACTGCGAGACGGCGGACCAGCGCTTGGTGTCCGACGACGCCGACAACGATGCGACCTGCAGAAACTGGTCTGTGATCCGGTTAACGCCCGTGATCTTGACGCCGGCGCCGGCGCC
>NZ_JBILRO010000018.1:0-25977 GCF_044372605.1 Phenylobacterium sp. | reverse complement strand
AACTCCACTGGCATGGCGGGTATCCCATGGCGGTGGTGGCGATGGTGGTCGCCGCCGTGCTCCCGGTCTTGTGGTTCAAGCGCCGTGGGTGGCTGTAGCGTTCAACCGAACGTCAGCCCCTTAAGGACGTCAAGCAACGCATCCTTAAGCGGAATCCGGCGTTATAGGGGTTGGACCCATGTCATCCCTCTCTCAACAACATCATCTGGCTGTCGATCCTCAGAGTCTGCGCGAGGCGCTGGCCGCTCACCAGCGGTATCTTGCTGGCCGGCCGGGCGGGCGACGCCTGAACCTGACCTACGCCGATCTGGCCAACTGCTCGCTTGAGGGCCTCGATCTTCGCGATTGCGACCTGACCGGCGCACGTCTGAGCGGTGCGACGCTGGCGCGATGCAACCTCAGCCGGGCCATCCTGTTCGGCGCTGATCTGCGCGAAGCTGACATGCGCTATGTGAACCTGAAGCGGGCCGACCTGCGCGGGGCCAGCATGCGCGGCGCCAATCTGTCGGGCGCGGACCTTGCAGGTTGTGATCTGCGCGAGGGCCGCATCGCCCTGCAGGACAAGCTGGATGGCTATCAAATAGTGCGACACGAACATCGCCCGGGAGAACTCAACTTCGCCGTCCTGGCTGGCGCCAACCTCGCCGGTGCCCAGATGTCCGGCGCCGTGGCCATGACCTCCGACTTCACCGACGCCAACCTCTCGGAAGCGGTGATGACAGGCGCCAAGCTGATGCGGGCCGTCCTCGACGGCGCCGACCTCTCCCATGCCGATCTCGGTGGCGCAGACCTGACCGGCGCGTCCCTGAAACGAGCCGTGCTGAACGGCGTAAATCTCAGCCAGGCCCGGCTGGACGATACGGACATGACCGACGTTTTGCGTGCGCCGCCGGCGATCTTCTACGTCCAGAACCGCTCGATCGCCGACATCGTTTCCGACCATGAGGCTTACTGCGACACCGGCGGTCGCAAAGGCGCAGTGATCCGGCTGCCTTCCGCAGACTTTCGAGCCATGAAGTCGCTCCGCAAGCGAAGGCTGTCCGGCCTTCACGCGCCCAACGCCGTGTTCTTCGGCCTGGATATGGAAGGCTGCGAGCTCCAGGGCGGCAACTTTGCCGGCTGCGATTTCCGGGGTGCGAATCTTCGCGACGCCGACCTCAGGGGCGCCAACTTCAACCAGGCGCAACTGGCGCGGGCTGACCTGCGCGGCGCCAAGCTGGGACCGCTGGGCCTGAGTGACGGCCGGTTCGTCCGCACGGACTTCAGCCGCGCGTCCCTAAGGGGCGCTGACCTGCGAGGCGCCTACGCCTATCGCGCCCGGTTTCTGGGCGCCCAGCTGGATGGCGCCCGTATCGCCGGTTGCGATCTCACCGGGGCGGAAATCAACGCCTGAGGCTGAAATCTCTGCATCCGCTGCATTTTCCGCGGCGACCCGGTATCCACCTCGGCGCAGAATGCCCCGGCGATCACATGCCCTTTCGCAGCACCGCCAGATCCGGGAATACAGCGTCGCGCTTCTCGGCCTTGGCGCGGAACGCCTCGCCCATGTGCGGGCCGCTGAACATGGCGGTCTGCCAGACAGCGATATAGTCGAGCGCGTCCTTCAGGCTATGGTCGCGCGCATAGTTGATCATCACCTTTGAACCCGTCACGGCCAACGGCGCCTTCGCGGCGATTTCGCGGGCTGTGGCCAGGGCGTGGGCGACCACCGCCTCGTGGCTGTCGAACACCTCGTTCACCAGCCCGATCTCCCGGGCCCTGTGGGCCGGTAGCCGGCGACCTGTGTAGGCCAGCTCGCGCACCCAGCCCTCCGGGATCAGCTTGCAGAGACGGGGAAAGGTCCCGACGTCGGCGGTCATGCCGATATTGATCTCCTGGATCACAAAGAAGGCGTCGGTGGTGCAGTAGCGGATGTCGCAGGCGCTGGTCATGTCTACCGCGCCGCCGATGCAGCCGCCCTGGATCGCTGCAATCACGGGCATCCGCGCCTCATCGAGGCACGAGAAACAGTCCTGCAATCCCTTCACATGATGGCGCATGGCCTCGGCGTTCACGTGGCGATCCTGGGCGGCCGTCTCGGCTGTGCCGCCGCCGGTGAAAACGGCCAGATCCATCCCGGCGCAGAAGTGCTTTCCGGTCGAGGAGATCACGATGCAGCGCGCGCGTGCGTTGTCGTTGATGTCATTCACGATCAGCGGCAGCTCATTCCAGAACTCCCGCACCATGCTGTTCATCGCCTCTGGGCGCTTCAGCTGGATGTGCGCGACGTGGTCCTGGATCGAGACGTCAAAACAGGTCCAGTCGGTGGTGGTGAGGTCGATGGCGGCGGGCGCGTTCATGGCGAGGTCCTGTGTGGTGTGCGGTCGACCATGCGACCTGGACGCAGCGGAAATCCAGAGCCGTCTCGCCGGCCCGGGGATTCAGGCCGGATCGGGCGACGGAACCTTGCGGACGTGGGCGTCGATCAGCGCCTCGGCGGCACCGCGGGCAGCCACGACCGGACCGTCCTCACCGAAGAGCTGGCTCGTGACGAACACGCCTTCGATCAACAACAGCAGACTGTCGGCCAGCTTCTTCGGCTTGCGCGCGTCCATGGCCCGCGTCAGGTCGCGCAGACGCTTGCGCATCTGGGCCTTGTGCGTCACCGCCACCAGACGTCCGGCATGGGTCGGGTCGGGATATTCCACCGCAGCGTTCGAGAGGCCGCATCCGCGGTAACCCTTTCGCTGCGTGTGAACCTCAAGGGCGTCAAAATAGGCCAGGATCTGCGCGCGCGGGTCGCCGGGATGGGCGTCCACGGCGGCGTCGAAGAACGACCAGAGCCGGGCGGCCTGTTCCTCCAGGTAGGCGGCGATCAGTTGGTCCTTGGAGCCGAACGCCCGATAGAGCGTGGGTTTGGTCGCCCCGGCCTTCGCCACGATCTCGTCGACGCCCACACCGCGCGATCCTTCACGATAGAAAAGCTCCCCGGCCACGCCCAGGATTCGGTCGGCGGCTTTTGGGGGCGTCGCTGCAGCTTTGGTCATGGTTCACCTTAACGATGTTACAAACCAGTACGCAACATGGTGTCGGGCGGTTGCCTGGAGGGCTCCCTCGCGCTGGCGGCCGGCGCCCCAGCCCTGGCGATCCTGAGGCGCGCGCCGACCCCTGCAGGCGCCGCCTGACGACGCTTCGCTATCGCAACGTCACCACGCTATTCAGGGCCTATGTCAACGCTACCGATTTCCGAGCCCCGCGCCCGCCGAACGATGCTTCCGACGCGCGGGGGCGATATGGCCGTGCTCGACTTCGGTCCGCCGGACCGGGCGCCGGATATCGTGTTCTCCCACGCCAACGGGTTCAACGCCCGCACCTACCGCAGCATCCTGGCGCCCCTTGCTGACCAGTTCCGGATTCTCGCGATCGACATGCGCGGCCACGGCGCCACCCGTCTGCCCATCGAGATCGACGGGCGGACGGACTGGAGCGATCTGCGCGATGATCTTCTGGCGTTCCTCGAGGCCGAACTGGCCGGCCCTGTTGTGCTGGCCGGACACTCCATGGGTGGCGCAGCAAGCCTGCTCGCGGCGGCGATCGCACCTGAGCGGGTAAGGTCGTTGGCCTTGTTCGATCCCGTCTTCTTCGACGCCGCGCGTTCGGCCCGGGTCGAGGGGCCAAATCCTCTGGCGGAGGGCGCGTTGCGACGTCGTGCGGTGTTTCCGGGCAAGGCTGATGTAGCGGCGGCCTACACCGGGCGCGGCGCCTTCCGCACGTGGCAGCCAGAGCAGATTGAAGACTATGTCGAAGCCGGCTTCCAGCCGACTGAGGATGGTCAGGTCACCCTGACATGCTCTCCGGCATGGGAGGCCTCCAATTTTCGCACCCACGGCAGCGACGCCTGGTCCGCGCTGCTGGCGACGCAGTGTCCGGTGCGTTTGCTGCGCGCCGAGATCGGCACAACGGCGCGCATCGATGACCGGCTGCTGGAACTCCAGGCGCATCCCCGCGTCAGGATCGAGACGACGCCCGGCACGACGCACTTCCTGCCCATGGAACGTCCGGAACTGGTGCGTCAGGTGCTCCGCGAAATGACGACGGTCTAGAGACTGAGGCCTTCGATGGCCTCGGCGTTCACACGCGCCAGCTCGGCGTCGGACAGCGCAATGATCTTGCGCGTATCCAGATCAAACGAGACGGCCATGGCCTCGGCACTGCCCCAGGGCTTGCCGGTCGCGGGATCCAGCAGCCAGTGAACCAGACGCCGGAACCGCGCGTCCCCGCCGGCTGATCCCGATCGCATCTCCATACGATCCCCGGCGCGTGGCCAGGCGTGATGGATAAGGCGGTATTCCATGGCCGCGCCGCCCACCCGACGATCCGCCTCGTCCTTGCCCGGGCGGCCTTCGGCAAAGAGATGCGGCACCGCGTCCGACAGCCGGTGCATGAAGCCCTCGGTGCGCATCCGCCCGAACGGATCACACTCATGAGCGGAGACAATACCCAGTCCGGTCCGCTTCAGGCCCATCGCCTCGGCTTGTTTGAGGCTGGCGCGGGTCGCGACGGGGTCCAGCCCGATGGAGCGCGGCGCAGCCGCCGACGGCACCTCGGTCATCAATTGCTCGGCCATCGCCCGGACCCGCGCCGGCCAGGGAAACGGCCGCCCCTCACGTGCGGTCACGTGAGCTGCGAGTGTCTGGAAGCTGGCGGCAAGCTCGCCGGAATGGTGCCGCATGAGGAACAGCAGGCGGATTTCGGTGTCATCGATCCCGATCACGCCGCCGGTGATGGACAGCGGGGCGCCGGGCCGCGCCTCTCTCAGAAACCGGATGTGTTGTTCGCGCACCATCAGCGTCGCCTCGGTGGCCGGGGCGAAGGCGCCCGGCATGCCGAGTTCTGCGGCCATTCCGCCCAGCGCCTGCATTGACTTGGCCACATAGAAGCCGACGTTCAGATGGCCCATCCCATCGCATTCCCAGGCCGCGACGCTGCCCCGCCAGACTTCAACTTCCGCCACGTCCTGCTCCCGATTGTGTGCACAAGCTTAGGGGCGCCCGCTCAATGCCGCCAGCGGTCGCCGAACCCGGGCGGACAAACGGCCCCGATTTTTTGTAACCAATCGACCCTCGCGACCGAACGACAATTGGGCCACAGTGAGCGGGCTGTAGGGAGTCTCGATGCGATGGATGACAAGGTTCGTCCCACAAAGGTGCTGATACGCCGCCATACCCTCGTGACGCGCCTGACCCACTGGGTGAACGTCATGGCGATCAGCCTGCTGCTGATGAGCGGCCTGCAGATCTTCAATGCCCACCCCGCGCTCTACTGGGGGGAGACATCGACCTTCGCGGATCCCTGGGTCTCAATGTCCATGCGGGAGGTCGACGGCGTCGCCCGAGGCATCACCATCGTGGGTGACTATCAGTTCGACACCACCGGCGTGCTGGGCTGGTCAGGCGAGGAAGGCATGCGTGAGCAACGCGGCTTTCCCTCATGGGCGACCATTCCCAGCTATCGCTCCCTGGCCGACGGTCGCATGTGGCATTTTTTCTTTGCCTGGCTCTTCGTGATCAACGGCCTGGTCTATTGGCTCTGGGGTCTGATCGGCGGCCACATCCGGCGCGACATGCTGCCGACGCGCGCGCAGTTGGCCCCGCGCCACATCCTGCATGAGATCATCACCCACGCGCAGCTGAAGTTCCCCAGGGGCGAAAAGGCGCGGGCGTACAATGTGATCCAGAAGTTCACCTACCTGGCCGTGATCGTGGTCCTGCTGCCGATGATGCTGGCGACGGGCCTTTGCATGTCCCCGGGCTTCAACGCCACGCTTCCATGGCTGACGGACCTGTTCGGCGGGCGACAGTCGTCGTATTCATTATGCTCCATGTGCTCCTGGTCCTCTTGTCAGGCGTCTGGAACAACATGCGCTCGATGATCACCGGCAAGTACGCCATTCAGGTCGAGGGAGACCGGCCATGACCGTCACCACCACCAATCGTCGCCGCTGGCTGGGCGCCGCCGGCGCCAGCCTGGCCGGGCTGTGGGTCAGCGCCTGTGACAGGCTCACGGCGGATCCCACGTTTTCGGGCGTCCTGCGCAAGGCCGAGGGCCTCACCATGACGGCACAGCGGCTGGTCACCGACCGCAAGGCCCTGGCCAAGGAGTTCACGCCAGAGCACATCTCCACAGACTTCCGCGCCAACGGAACCCGCTACCCGGCGGAGGAGGAATACGCCGCGCTGCTGGCGAACAAATTCTCCGACTACCGGCTGGTGGTCGACGGTCTGGTGGAACGACCCCTGCAACTGTCGCTCGAAGATCTGCGCCAACAAGCCGCCCGCACCCAGATCACCCGTCACGACTGCGTGGAGGGCTGGTCAGCCATCGCCAAGTGGAAGGGCGCACGCCTGGGTCCGCTGCTGGACAGGGCCGGCCTGAAGCCCAACGCCCGATACATCGTCTTTCATTGCGCCGACGCGCTGGAGCAGACGCTGGACGGCACGGGCCAGTACTATGAGAGCATCGACCTGATCGACGCCTATCACCCCCAGACCATCCTGGCCTACCAGATGAACGACGCGGCCCTTTCGGTCGGCCACGGCGCGCCCCTGCGTCTGCGGGTCGAGCGCCAGCTGGGCTACAAGCATGCCAAGTATGTGATGCGCATCGAGGTGGTCGAGAGCTTCGAGAACCTCGGCCGCGGCAAGGGCGGCTTCTGGCCCGATCGCGGCTACGAGTGGTACGCCGGGATCTGAGCCTCTGGCTTGTGCCCGCCTGAGCGCAAGCCAGAGAACCCTGACGGCCCTTCCCGGGCCTTAAGCGGCCCGCTCGAACAGCTTGGCCCAGCGCGGCTTCACCCGCGTTTTCCACGACCCGCGATGCCAGGCGTCAGACGCGATCAGCGGCACCACCGTGGTGGCCTCGGCAAACACCATCTGCTCCCACGTCACGTCGACCTTGCCCCATGAGCAGGCTTCCTTGAGCGTCGAGGACGAGCAGGCGCCGTCGCGCACGTCGGCGACGGTGATCTGCACGGCGTACTTATGCATCTCGGCTTCGTGGCCGAGGATCTCCGCGCAGACGACGGTGTCCTGGGCGAAGTTCTTCGGCACGCCGCCGCCCACCATGAACAGGCCCGTGGTTCCCGCCGCCAGCTTGATGTCGGTCAGTTCACGGAAGTCGGCCACCGCGTCGATGGTCAGGTACGGCTTGCCCGCCTTCATCCGCTCCACCTGGTGCTTCACCAGACCGAAGCCGGCCGAACTATCCACAAACGCCGGGCAGAAGATCGGAACGCCCTCGCGATAGGCCACCTCGATCAGGCTGTCGGGCTTTTTGGCGTTGCCGGCGGCCAGCCACTTGCCCATCTCGTGGATGAACTCGCGGCTCGAATAGGGGCGGGGCTCCAGCAGCTCGCAGATCTCGTAGATCGTGCCGTCGCAGTTCTGCAGCTCTTCCTCGTCGATATAGGTGTCGTAGATGCGGTCGATATAGAGGTCGCGCAGGTCGCGGTCGTCGACATTCGATTGCGCCTGATAGTGCTTGAAGCCCAGGGCCTCGAAGAAATCCATGTCGACGATCGAGGCGCCGGTGGCCACGACCACGTCGATCATCCCGTACCTGATCATGTCGCGGTAGATGTGCATGCAGCCGCCCGCCGAGGTGGAGCCGGCCAGCGTCAGCCAGGTCGAGCAGCCTGCGTCTTCCAGCGACATCGACCAGATGTCGGCGGCGCGCGCGGTGTCGCGGCTGGTGAAGCTCATCTTGCGCATGGCGTCGATGATGGGTCGAGCGTCATAGGCGTCGATGGCCACGTGCTCGACGGTGTTGGCCAGCAGTTCGGCCTTGCGGTTTGTCTTCTGAACGTCAGCGTTCATCTTCGGAAGTTCCCTTCAGAGCCTTTCCGGATCAGATGAATTCATCTGATCCGGATAAAAAGGCTCGTTCTTCATATGTTTAGAGCGTGACGGGCGCTTCAACCGGCATCCACTTGAAGCTGTCACGCTCTGGGGGTGAAAGCCCGTCCCAAAAGAAGGCGCGACCGGGACGGAGCGACCGGCCGCGCTTGTGACACTCGAATGTGTCGGTTTCTAACGCTTCCGACGGCTCTTGCCGGCCCGGCCCTTGGGGCGTGACAGGCGGACAACCTTGCGCTCGTCCTCCTGGTTCTCCCGCGGCAGGCGGATGGTGCGACCGGCCAGCCCGAACATGGAGGCCATCGGCGCATCCTCGACCAGGACGGTCTCGGCGTCGCCATAGCCGTTGAACCGGGTGGTCATGGCCACGCCATAGGCGCCCAGCATGCCAATCTCGATGTAGTCGCCCTCACGGATATCTTCGGGCAGCCAGAACGGGCCGGGCATGTGGTCCATGCTGTCGCAGGTGGGGCCATAGAAGCGGAACGGCTTCAGCGGGCCTTCGACCTCATGGGCCTCATCGCCCTCGCCCCGGTAAAGCTTCACCGGGAACGGCCACTTCACGTGGGCGGCGTCGAACAGGTTTCCGTAGCTGCCGTCGTTCAGATAGAGCGCGTCGTTCTTGCGCAGTTCCACCTTGGTGAGGATCGAGGAAGCTTCCGCCACCAGCGCCCGGCCGGGTTCGCACCACAGTTCGGTTTCCTCATGCACCATCATGTCGGCAAAGCCGCGCTGGATCGAGTCGACGTAGTCGCTCATCTCCGGCGGCATCATGCCGGGATAGACCGAGGGGAAGCCCCCGCCTACGTCGACGATGTCCACCATGACGCCGGCGCGCACGATGGCGCGCGAGGCCTGAGCCATCGCCGCCTGATAGGCGGTCGGCCGCATGCACTGGCTGCCCACGTGGAAGGAAACGCCCATCCTGCCTTCGGTGGCGGCGCGCGCGGCCAGCAGCAGGGCCGGGGCCTCGTGCAGTTCCACGCCGAACTTGCCGGAAAGCGAGTAGGACGCGCCTTCGGCCACAACCGCCAGACGCACGATCAGGGTCAGGTCCCGGGCGCCGCCCGTGGCCTCCAGGATCTTCTGCAGCTCCTCATGGCTGTCGAGGGCGAACGCCTTCACGCCATGCTCGAAGTAGGCGGTTGCGATGGCCTTGCGGCTCTTCACCGGATGCATGAACGCCATGCGCGAGCCCGGCGCATGGGTGGTCACCAACTCGATCTCGGGGATCGAGGCCACATCAAACGACGTCACACCGTTCGCCGCCAGGGTCTTGATGACCCACGGCGAAGGGTTCGCTTTCACAGCGTAGAATACGTCGCCTTCAAACTTGTCCTGGAACCAGCGCGCCGCTACCGCCACCGCCGCCGGTCGCGCAAAGGCGACAGGACGTTCGGGTGACCGCTCGCGGACCAGGTCCAGGGGCTTATGATACGTGTGCAATTCACGTAACCCCCAACAGATAGTTGAACCAAGTCCGGCGTTAGCAGCGCTTTTCAGGACATCGGGTCCGCCGGAAGCGCGGGGAAATAAGGGCAATGATCCGCGATGTAAAGTGTTGAATTCATGACGGGGTCTGCGGGGGGGGGAAGGGGGTCGAGTCAGCGTTCGCCGATGCCTCCTGAGGGCTATCCGGGTTGCCGGGAAAGTGCGGGCCCCGCGGCGGGGTCTTCCCCGCTCCCGCAAAGCCGATTGCTCAAGGCGTCTTCTTGAGGAAATCCTCGGCCGGCCCCTCCCACTGCCCGTTCGCCGCCTGCGTCCAGGACATTCGCCAGGCCCTCAGGCGATGGGCGGCTTCGGCCGGATCATCCAATGCCTGCCGCACGTCGTCGTTTGAATAGGGTTCAAACTTGGGCTCGCCGCTAGGCCAGTCCTCATCGAATACATCCGCGAAAATGGCGCCGGTGACTATGCCGGCGAGGAAGTCGGTCATGTCGCAATCAAACAGTTCCACATTGCTGTCCTCGTACCAAACGACAACGGGCCAGTCCTGCGGTGCGCCGCGCGTCAGCCAGAACAGTTCGTCACCATTGTCGGTTCCGCCGAACGCGACGAGCCCCCCGGGGGCAGGCCAGATCGGGTAGGGAGGTTCTTCTTCGCTTGCCAACAGCACGTCACGCGCCGAACCCGCCTTTATTCTGACCTGGGCGCCGAGCCGCAGATTCACCGTCCATGATTTCGGAAGAAAGACGCTCATGAACTGCATGAAGTAACCCGCGCCATAGGTCGCGATGTAGTCCTTGTAGTCAGGGGGCAGGGTGACGCCGATTTCCCCCTCTATGGCCCCCCACGGCCCCTTATAAGCCCAGAACGGCTCTGAAGGCGGAGGAACCGCCTTGATCAGGTTCTCGATGGTCATTTCCGCTGTCCTGCGGGGTTCCTGACCAAACGCGCGGTGAGCCCGCCATCTAATCCGAGGGCGGTCAGGAAGATCGATTCTGGCGGCAGAATTCCATCATTGTAGAAGGGCGTCGCGTGGTACTCGATGATCTCACCGTTACGGACCCGCTTGGCGACCTGATCCTCAAATCGCCGCATCCATGAGTTGTTCGAAGGGGTTTGGGTCTGCGTGACGAGATTCTGCATCGTCTTACCCGTGCCACCCAGCTGTTTGCCGAGCAAGTGGCCCCGCGCCTCATTGAATTTGTCACCATCGCCTTGCCAGCCGGGCGGTTGCAGTTTTCGGATTGCCAGTGACCCCTTACCCATAATGGCCGGCGTGAGCGTAGCGGTCACGCCGGTTGCCTGCCCGTTTGCGTTCAGGTCGCGGAACCGGACCTGGGGGCGGCTGACCGGCGTTGGACGGATTTCTGTCCTTGGCGGCGGCGTTTGAACGCGTGGAGCAGACCCGAAAGGTGCTGCGCCTGAAGTTACTGTGTCTGCCAATCCGCCCAACATCAACGCCGCATCGCGCCCGCCTGGCGAGGCGTTTGCCAGCGTGGCCAGTCCGTAGCCAAGACCGCCAAGCGGGTGGTCGGCAATGAAGCGGGCCCTGGCTATCGCCTCCCGCTGTGCAGCGCGTTCCAGGGGCGACACCATGGGGTCGTCGACCTCTTGCAAAACATTCGCCACCCCGTTGTCGATCTCCCGAAACCACTTATTGCCGAGCCTGAATGCTGAATCGGGGCGCGCCCTCAGATCAAGGTCTGCGACAGGACTTGCGAAGGGTGAAAAGTACGCCTTGTTAAACGCCGCCGACGGTCCATTCGAGGCGCCCGCTGGACGCTGTTTCTGCAGGCGCTGCTCCCAGGTCATGGCCTCATAATGCGCTCCGAGCGCGTTGAGCGCAGAGCGCGGTCCTCCCTTGGGTATCCTCGCCATCAACATCCTCTCATTCTGGCTTTGTCAGACTTCCGCGCGCGGCGGGCGACATCAACCTGAGTATGACACAGGGCGGGCATCTGGTAAAGAACAAAAACAGAACAATCTTCCAGACCGATCTCGCCCCGCCGGCTGTCCACCCCCTCAGATCACAAGCCTCCGTTGGTGATGTTCCAGGCGGCCCGACGCCATCCGTTCCGCGAACCCCCGCCTACCACGCATTTCCCCCGCAACCCCGCTGGACCGGAGCCGTCCGGCCGTGCCATGTAGCCGGAGCCTGCCTAAGGGAAAGCTCCGACCGCCCACATGTCCGACGCCGCAGTTCTGTCCATACGGAACGCCTCCAAGACCTTTGGTGAGCGCCGCGCACTGGATGGCGTGTCCCTGGATGTCGCCAGGGGCGAGATGATCGCCCTGATCGGCCCCTCTGGTTCGGGCAAGTCGACCCTGCTGCGCTCGATCAGCGCCCTGCAGACCATCGACGCCGGCGAGGGCGTCATCACCGCGTTCGGCGGGCCGGTGCAGAAGGACGGCAAGATCGACGCCGACGTTCGCAGGACGCGCACCCGGATCGGGATGATCTTCCAGCAGTTCAATCTGGTGGGCCGGCTCAGCCTGTTCACCAATGTGGCGCTGGGGTCGCTGGGCCGGATCGGGTTCTGGCGCGCGGCGCTGGGCTTCTGGCCGGACGAGACCAAGCACGCCACCATGGCGGCGCTCCACCGGTTCGGTATTTCGGACTATGCGACCCAGCGCGCCAACACCCTGAGCGGTGGCCAGCAACAGCGCGGCGCCATCGCGCGCGCCCTGGTGCAGAAGGCCAAGATCATCCTGGCCGACGAGCCCGTCGCCTCGCTGGACCCGGTCTCGGCGCGGCGCGTGATGGATATCCTGCGCGAACTGAACCGCACCGATGGCCTGACCGTGGTGGTCACCCTGCACCAGGTGGACTATGCGCTGCGCTACTGTGACCGCGTGGTCGCCCTGAAGGCTGGACACGTGGTCTATGACGGCCCGGCCAGCGGCCTGAAGACCGAACAGCTTATCGACATTTACGGCCCGGAATTCGAGGACGTCTTCTGGGAAGGAGCGCCGACATGAACCGCCACATTCTGACCGCCACCCTGCTGGCGGCCGCCCTCGGGCTTTCCGCCTGCGGAGAGAAGGCCGAACAGCCGGCAGTCGGCGCCCCGCCCACCGAGCTCACCTTCTCGATCCTGTCCGCCGAGAACCAGGCCTCGACCCAGCCCCTGTGGCAGCCTCTGCTCGACGATATGTCGGCGCAGATCGGCATCCCGGTTAAGCCCTATTTCGCCACCAACTATACGTCGCTGGTCGAGGCGATGCGGTTCAAGCAGGTGCAGCTGGGCTGGTTTTCCGCCTCACCGGCGCTGCAGGCGATCAAGCGCGCCGACGGCGAGGTCCTGGGCCGCGTGGTCGACGCCAGCGGGGAAGGCACCTACACCTCGGTGATCATCGCCAGGAAGGGCAGCGGGGTCACGCTGGAAAAAATCCTTAAGTGCGACAAGACGATCTCGTTCGGCATGGGCGACACCCAGTCGACCTCCGGAACGCTCGCGCCAAAGACCTATCTGTTCACCCCCCGCAACATCGACCCCCAGGCCTGCTTCAAGACGGTCCGGGCGGCCAATCACCAGGCCAATGTGTTTGCAGTCGCCAACGGCGTGATGGATGCGGCCACGAACAACTCCGTCGGCCTGCTGTTCGCCGCCCGCCAGAATCCGCAGGTGGCCGAGAAGGTGGAGGTGATCTGGTCGTCGCCCCCGCTGCCGGAGTCCTCGATCGTCGTCAGGCGTGACATGAACCCGGCGCTGAAAGAGAAGATCCGCCAGTTCTTCCTGACATATGGCACGGGGTCCGACGCTGCCGCCGACAAGCAGCGCGAGGTGCTGAAGGGCCTGGCCTATGGCGGTTTCCGTCCCGCCGACGACACCTACCTGAATCCCGTTCGCGAGATGGAGGCCTCCGAGGGCCTGGCGGTGGCCAAGCGTTCCGGCGACAAGGCCAAGATCGCGGCGGCCCAGGCCGAGTTCGACAAGGTGACTGCCGACGCCGCCAAGTCCCGCGCCGAAAACCCGCCTACGCCATGAGTGTCCAGCCCACGCCCGTTCCGCCGCCGCCCAGCCGCACGCTGCTCCAGCGGGCGCCGGACCTGCTGCTCTGGGGCGGGGTGTTCGTCCTGCTGGCCATTGCGTTCGGACCGGCGGAGATCCGCAAGATCCCGCTGCTGTTCTCCAACTCCGCCAACATGCAGGAGATGGGGCGCGGATTCACCCAGCCGGATTTCACCGACTGGCGTCTCTATGTCTCGCAGATGTGGCTGACGGTGCAGATCGCCATCTGGGGCACTTCGCTGGCGGTGCTGATGGCGATTCCCCTTGGCTTGCTGGCCTCGCGCAACATCACGCCGGCCTTCATTCAGATGCCGGTCCGCCGGTTCCTCGACATCGTGCGCTCGGCGCCGGATCTGGTGCTGGGCATGATCTTTCTGGTGGCCGTGGGACCCGGGCCGCTGGCCGGTGTCATGGCGCTGGCGATCAACACATCGGGCGTGCTGGCCAAGCTGTTCTCGGAGGCCGTGGAGTCCATCGACAAGGGCCCGGTCGAAGGCGTACGGGCCACCGGGGCGGCGAAGTTGCATGAGATCAACTGGGGGGTCATACCGCAGGTAGCGCCGCTCTGGACCTCCTATGCGCTGTATCGCTTCGAATCCAACAGCCGCAGCGCCACGGTGCTGGGCCTGATCGGCGCCGGCGGCATCGGCCAGGTGCTGTTCGATTCCCTGAACGCCTTCGCCTATTCGCGCACCGCCGCCATCGTGCTGGTCATCATCGTCGCCGTCAGCCTGATCGACATGCTGAGCCAGGCGATCCGCAGCCGCCTTCTCTGAGGCACGCCGCCGTCAGGCCTTGAACTTCGTCAGCAATGCCCGGAGTTCAGGCTCGTCGACCATGCCGGCGGCTTCGGCGGGCGTGGTCCAGAGCCGGGTGCGTTGCCCCAGTTCCGGCCAGGCGGCCCGCTCTTCCCGCACCTCCAGCGCAAACACCCTGACCCGCACGTGTTGCAGCCGGCCGCTCTTCAGCTGCTTGTCGTAGTGAAAGGTTCCCAGGCTCTTGCGCGCCAGTTGCCCCAGCACGCCGGCTTCCTCGAAGGCTTCCTGGGCGGCGGCGACGCCGGGCTTCATCAGCTTGATGGGCCAGCCCTTCGGAATCACCCAGCGCCGCGTCTCGCGTGAGGTGATCAGAAGGACTTCAACCGCACCGTCGGGACGACGACGCCAGGGCAGGGCCGCATACTGATTCCGCGGCTCCCGGTCCGGTTCTGGGCGTATCCTGTTGACCTTTTTGGCCATGGGCGGCTGAACGCTCCCGCGTCGAATCGGGTCGACGGCGAGCCCGGGAAAGGGCGTTTACACACTGGCCCGGTGATCACCAAACTGATTGTCATAAATTCGTCATATACGTCCTGCTCAGGCGTCCTCGGGCGCCTTGCGCCGCACTCGCGCCAGGCGGCGCAGACGACGCCAGAACCGCGACTTCTCCGCCTCCGGATAGGGCTGCAGGTTCTTCACAAAGTCCTCGGCGCACGCTCGCCAGGAGAAGGTCTCTGCGAAGGCGCGCACGCGTGAGCGGTCCAGATCCAGCGCCTGCAGGCAGGCCTCCCTCAGTCCCTCGGTCGCCGTCAGGGCCAGCACGCCCGCGCCCGAGCCCGGGATCAGGTCGATGGGTCCCGGCGCCGGATAGGCGGCCACCGGCGTACCTGCGGCCATGGCCTCAAGGATCACCAGGCCAAAGGTGTCGGTAAGCGATGGGAACACAAATACATCGGCGCAGGCATAGTAGGCGGCCAGTTCCGCGCCGGATTTGGATCCCGTGAACACCACGTTCGGATATTGCGCCTTCAATTCATCCAGCTGCGGTCCGGGCCCAACCACCACCTTGGTGCCGGGCAGGTCGAGGGCAACGAAGGCCTCGATATTCTTCTCCACGGCCACGCGGCCGACGTTCAGGAATATGGGTCTGGCCAGGCCCTCGAAGATGTCGGGCTCACCCTCCGCCCGGGGGTGGAAGATCCCGGTGTCGACGCCGCGCGACCAGGCCGAGATGTTGCGGAAACCGTGGCGCGACAGCTCCTCGCGCATCGTGGGCGTGGCGACCATCAACCGGCCCGACGGCTTGTGGAACCACTTCATGTAGGCATAACCCGCCGCCAGCGGCAAAGGCAGTCGCGCCGACACATACTCCGGGAAGCGCGTGTGATAGCTGGTGGTGAAGGGCAGCTTCCACTCCACGCAGATCCGCCGGGCCGCCAGTCCAATGGGGCCTTCGGTGGCGATATGTACGGCCTCGGGCTCAAACGCCTTGAAGCGCTCCTGGATGGGCTCGTACACCCCGATCGCTACCTTGATCTCGGCATAGGTGGGCAGGGGGAAGGTCTTGAACTGGCCGGGGTGGATGACCTCGACCGTGTGCCCCATGGCTTCCAGTTCGCTCACGACGCGGGTCAGGGTGCGGACCACGCCGTTCACCTGGGGTTCCCAGGCGTCGGACGCCAGCAGGATCCGCATGGGCCGTTGCGCATCGCGCGGGGCGATGATCGCCTCACGCAGGCGCCGGTCCGACCGCATCGGCTTGGGCGGCTCGGTCCTGGACAACGCCTCGGTCTGGATCCACGCCCAGAAGGCGCCCAGCAGCGCTTCCTTGGTGGGGAAGTGTCGATAGACGGTGCGTTCGCCAACCCCGGCCTCCCGGGCGACATCGGCGAAGCCCAGGTCTTCAAGCGAGCGGGTTTCGAGCTGACGCCCCACGGCGCGCAGGATCTGTTCGCGGGTCTCTTCGCGTTGACGCTCGCGGAGGTTCGGCGAGGGGCTTTTCATGGCAGTGGAACTGTCACGAAACGACATGGCCTGTCAACGTGGGCCTCATAGCCCGCGCTCTACGGCAGATTGGTGACCCGGCGCCCATTCGGCGACCAGTTTCAGGCAAATGGAGGCGAACAGCTTCTACGGTATGGTGGCGCGCGCGACAGGCGGCTACGAGATGCGGGACGAAGGCTTGACTTCGATTGAATACGGACAAGGTCCGATGGACGACCGCACGCCTCTTGCCAAGGCCACGCCGAAATCGCTCCGGACCCGCGCCCGGATTCTGGAATCAGCCATGCAGCTGTTTGTCGAAATCGGGTACCACGCCGCCACCAACGCCGTGATCGCGGACGCCGCCCACCTCACACGCGGTGCGATGCTGTATCACTTCGCCACCCGGGAAGATCTCGTCGAGGCGGTGATCGAGCACATCGAACGGCAACGTGCGCGTCTGTTCGAGAAGGCGGCCTCGGCGCCGACCGCGCCCGGGGTGGATGCGGCAGAGCACGCTATCGATGTCTACTGGTCCATGCTGCACGAGGCCCCGTTCCAGGCCTTCGCTGAACTGGAGGCGGCGTCGCGGACTGACGCCATGCTCCGGGAGCGGCTGGCCGGCGCCCGCAGCGAGTTCGACCGTGCCCAACTGGGGGGCGACCGGTTCGGCGCGCTGGTGCAGGCCGGCGACGACCCGAGGTTCCAGACCAGCCGCGATCTGGGGCGTTTCCTGCTGGAGGGCCTGGCCAAGGGCTCCATGACCTACGACGAAATCGCCCGGCGCGAGCGCCTTCTCACCGTGGTCAAGCGCGCTGTGCGCATGCTGAACCGCAAGGGTGATCTGCAGGATCTCTGGACGCGTTAACCGGCGAGCACGTCCGCCGCCGAGGCTTGGTTCTCCAAAGCCTCGCCGGCCAGGTACCGCCGCAGATTCTCCAGGAACAGCGTGTCATTGCGCCCGGCGTTGCCCGCGCTAATGCCGGACGAGTGCGGGGTGAGCGTCACACGCGGGTGGTTCCAGAACCGGCTTTCGGCAGGCAGGGGCTCGGTCTCGAACACGTCCAGCACCGCACGTTCGGGCACACCGCGATCCAGCGCGGCCAGCAGGGCGGCCTCGTCCACCAGCGGCCCACGCCCCACATTCACGAAGATCGATCCGGGCTTCATCCGCTCGAACAGCCCGGCGTTGGCCACATGACGGGTTTCCGGCGTCAGCGGCGCGGCCAGCACCAGCACATCGGTTTCCGCCATCAGTTCCGGCAGGTCGCCCTGTTTCGCCATGAGATCCGCGGCAGGATCCAGCGCCGGGTTACGGCGAATGGCCGTGATGTGGGCGCCGAAGGCCCTGGCGCGCACCGCGACGCCGCGCCCGATGGCGCCGAAGCCGAAGATCGTCCAGCGCGAGCCCTCGATCTCGCGGAAGGGCCGGCGCTCCCATTGCCCCGCCGCCTGGGCGGACCGGCGGCCAGCGCCATCCTGCAGCGCGTCCAGCACGCCCCACAGCACATAGTCGGCCATCCCCACAGCCTGACCGTGGCTCGTGGTGAGCCGGGCGCCCTTCTGGATGAACTGGCCAAAGACCGGATTATCGAACCCGGCCGCGCCGCTCTGCACCCACTTCAGCGCGGATGACTTCAGCGCCGCGGTCATGAAGGTCCGGACGCCCGGGCTGAAGAAGGCGTCCGCATTGGCCCAGACGATATCGGGCTGCGCCGTATCGGCGTCGAGGGCCTGCCCCGCCAGCAGGATCTCGCCTGCATCATTGACCGTGAGCGCTTCGACGCCCGCCGGCATCAACGCCTCAACGCGCCGCCAGGCCTTCTCGTGAATCAACAGTCGCATGGGTTCCTCCTAGATCACGTCGAGATTGGATTGACTCAATCCAACCTCGAAAAACGTGATCGCCCTCACAAGTCTAGAGCGGGTTGCGGGCGGAAAACCGGTTCCCACTTTTCCTCAACCCGCTCTGGACCGGTTTAGCCGGGAAGGGCCCCCGTTAGCTAGCGCCCGCCGCCTGAAACTGCCGCCGGGGCCGGGGCCGGCGTGGGTTTCGGCGCCTGCTGGGCCTGCTCGCGGCGCCGCCCGCCCATCATCGCCTGCATGGCGGCGTATTCGACCTTGTCGATCGCGCCGTCCGCGTTCTTGTCGACCATCGGGAAGAACTTGACCAGGTTGGCGCCCATTTCGCCCTTGAGCTCGGCTTTCTGGATCCTGCCGTCCACATTGTCGTCGAACATGCCCATCAGTCGGGTCTTGTCGATCAGGTCGTCGTTGTTGGTGAGCCGGGCCGAGGTCTCGTCCGTCCAGCGATAGCGCACCGCCGTATAGAACATCTCCTCCCAGGACTGATCGCCCCAGACGATAGTCTTGGTAGCGTCCGGGTTGGCCGGGTTCTGCCTGGAATTGTCGTACCAGTAGTTGGCGATCAGCTTCGAGCCCGCCGGGATTTTCAGCGGTTCGGCGAAGGTGTATTCACGCTGCCAGTTGAAATCGTAGCGCGGCATCGCCAGCAGCCGCTTCTTCGCACCGTCCGGATACTCGACCCACAGGTCCGAGGCATAGCCGCGGTAGTGGGCATGCGGGAAGGCCGAGTAGAGCAGCATGTCCTTCGGCACGTCGATGTAGGCGGTCTCCTTGTGGCGCCCCTCGCCGGCCGGGATGACGATGGTCGGATCCACGATAACCGAGTTGCGCATCACCAGTTCGGGCGTCTCGCCGTCCTTGTAGAAATAGAGGCCCAGTTTGGAGGTGTCGGTCACCTCCTTGCCGAAGGGGGTATAATGGGCCTGCGCGCCGATGGCGCCGCCCGGCGGCAGGTAGGTACCGACGTTCGTGGGCCACAGCGTACTTTCCGCACCCACCGCATAGCCGCCCATGGAGGCGCCCCAGCGGCTCTCATTGCCCTTGCCGTCAGCCGGAACCTCCTTGAGGTAGCCGGTCAGGAAATGGTGCACCGCCTGGCGCTGGCTGACCACGAAGGTCGAGGCCTTGACCCATTTGCCCTCGGTAAGCGGGTTCACCATCACCGGCCGCTGGTAGTCCACCACGCCCGACGCCGGGATGGTGTACTTCGGGATGTCGAGGATCAGGTCCGGCTTGCCCAGCGGCCAGGTTTCGGCCACCCGACGCTTCGCGCCCAGGGGATCGGCGCCCTCGCCGCGCGGCGCGCCCTGCTCGATCCAGTGGACCACGGTCTTGATCTGGGCCGAGGTCAGGCTCTTGTCATCGGACCACTTGCCCACGTGCGGGTCCACGTTCCAGGGCGGCATGCGATCGGTGCGCAGCACCTCGCGGATCATCGGCGAGAAGCCCTTGACCATCTCGTAGTTGGTCATCGCGAAGGGACCGATGCCGCCTTCCACATGACAGGACACGCATTTGGCCTCGAGGATCGGGGCCACATCCTTGACGTAGGATATCTTTTTCGCGGCTGCGGCCCGCCCGGGGAAGTCGATCAGGCAGCCGGCGCTCATCCGGGGGGCGGCCTGGGCCGGCTTGCCGGCCATCACGGCCTCGATGGCGTTGGACGCCCAGGGATGGTCTGCGACAGCCTTCTGGGTTCCGTAGTCCAGCCGGTCGTCCATCGGCCCGCGGTAGGCGACCTTCCAGGTCTTCGGGTCGATCACATAGAACTCTGCCGTCCGCGTGACGCCCAGTTGCTCGCCCACCAGCTGGTGGGTGTCCATCAGGATCGGGATGTCGATACCGAACTCTTCCTTCTCCTTGGCGATGGCGTCGCGGCCATCCTGGAGGTTGGAATTCAGCATCAGGAACTTCACGCCCTGCGGCCCGTACTTGGCCTGCAGCGTCTTCAGATGGGGTGTGAGGTTGCGCGCAATCGGGCAGCCGTTGCCGGTGGTGATGATCACGATCGCCTTCGCATCGGTCATCCGATAGAGCTCGTGGCCCATGTAGTCGGTGTCCGACAGCATGAAGTTGTCGATCGTGGCCGGCGCGCGGGTCGTTCGCGCGGTTTCTGCGGCCGACGGTGCGCCGGAAGCCAGGGCGCTCGGCGCCGCGCCATTGGTGGTGCAGCCAAACAGCAGCGCTGCCGCCGCAACCGTGGCCAGGGCCGAAACATGGGCTTTGATCATGTTGAAATCCTCCCAGACGCTGGCGGTCGCGAACGGACCGCTCAGGTTCCCGATCCGAAACTCTGCGTTACGCCAGTTCTTAGGATAGCCGGGTTGGGTTTCATCATTATTTCTCGTCCATGTTTCGAGCGCCCCCGGCACGCGACCGTGGGGGGTTCGTCTGAACCTGGACGCGTCTCGACCGCTGTCAGGAAGTCGGCTGGATCGGACCTGGGCCGCTAGGGTCTGTGCTCAATACCGCTCATCCCGGCGAATGCCGGGACCCAGATCCAAAGGCTTGGAGGCTGATTGGAATGAGCGTTCGTGCATGGAACCCGCCCCGACGCCATTCCATCTGGGTCCCGGCATTCGCCGGGATGACCGTATGTTATTGAAAGTGTTGACTTAAACTTGAGTCCAAACCCTAGACCACCCGTTCGACCAGGATCTTCTTGATCTCGGCGATAGCCTGGGCCGGGTTCAGACCCTTGGGGCAGACCTGGGCGCAGTTCATGATCGTGTGGCAGCGGTAGAGCTTGAACGGGTCTTCAAGGTCGTCCAGGCGCGCGCCGGTGTCCTCGTCGCGGCTGTCGATGATCCAGCGGTAGGCGTGGAGCAGGGCGGCCGGGCCCAGGTACTTCTCCTGGTTCCACCAGTAGCTGGGGCACGAGGTGGAGCAGCAGGCGCACAGGATGCACTCATAGAGGCCGTCCAGCTTGGCGCGGTCCTCCGGCGACTGCTTCCATTCCTTCTGCGGCTCGGGGGTCTCGGTCTTCAGCCAGGGTTCGACCGAGGCGTACTGGGCGTAGAACAGCGTCAGATCCGGCACCAGATCCTTCACCACCGGCATGTGCGGCAGCGGGCTGATCATGATCTTGTCCGAGGGGCAGTCGTCGTGGCCGTGGATGCAGGCCAGCGTGTTGCGCCCGGCGATGTTCATGGCGCACGAACCACAGATGCCCTCGCGGCACGACCTGCGGAACGTCAGTGTCGGGTCCATGTGGGTCTTGATGTAGATCAGCACGTCCAGGACCATCGGCCCGCACTGGCTGGTGTCCACGTCATAGGTATCCCAGCTGGGATTGACGCCCTTGTCGGGGTCATACCGATAGACCTTGAAGGTCTTGGTCTTGCCCGACGAGCCTGCCGGCGCCGGATAATGCTTTCCGCCCTTGGGGACAGAGTTCTTCGGAAGGGTGAGTTGGACCATCAGGCAGCATCCTTCAACGACGTGGGCGCCGGATCCGGCAAGGGAGCGGCGCTCCCGTACCAGTCCAGGCGTCGGGTGATGAACATGGCCGCGGCGATTGCCGCGAAACTTGCGAAGGCGCCGACCAGCAGCGCCCAGTCTTCCAGCCGCATCAGCACATAGATCAGGCCGTACAGGGCGCTGAAGCAGATGAGCGCGATCACGCCCTGACGGCGACTTTCAAACACCCAGCCGGCATATGCCGAGATCAGGCCCACGGTCGCTGACGCGGCGATGGCGAACCCGCCGTCGAAGCCGATCCGCTCGGCGATGGACAGCAGCAGCAGGTAGAATACCACCTGCGCCAGGCCAATCAGCACATATTGCGCGGGGTGCACCCGCTTGCCTTGGGTGGTTTCGAACAGGAAGTAGGCGAGAAACACCAGGCCCACGAACATGAGGGCATACTTCAGGGACCGCGCCACCGACTGATAGGGATTGGCCGACTCGACGAACGAAACTCCCAGCGCCGAGGGCTGCAGGCGCTCGATCAAGTCGCTGTCGCCCTGGGCTGGCACGCCGCGCGCGATGAAGGGGACGTTCCAGTCGGCGGTGAAGCCGTTCGGGCCAAGCTCCCGCTGGCGCGGCAGGAACCCGCCGTCAAAGCTGGGGGAGGGCCAGTCGCCCTTGACCTTGAGCTGGGTGGTCTTGGCGAACGGCAGGACGGCGAAACGTTGGGCGCCGGAGAACCTTAGGGTGGCGGACGCGTCGAACTGCGTCTCTGGCCCGAAGCCCGCAGCGCTGGCGCCAAAGAAGCGCAGACTGCCGCCAGCTCCAGCATAGCGGTCAGGCTCGATCTTCGCCGCGTCGCCCGCCAGGGTCGCGCCGGTCAGCACCGCCGCAGGCGCGACAGCGCGCGGTTGTCCGCCGAGACTCAAGGTGACATCGGACTGGGCGCCTCTCGGGTCGGTCGCGCCGACCAGAATCTCAGCCCGGCCCCAGTCCAGGGTGGCGCCTCGAGGAGTCAGCGCCTGGACGCCCCGCAGATCGAAACGCGCCGTGAAATTCAGTTCCGCCACATAGACCGGCACCTTGAACAGCGAGCGCTGGCGAACCTCGGATTTAGAGTCAACCCGGGCTTCGCCGGTCACCGGGAACACCACGAAGACCCCCGCGCCGGGCCCCTGATCCTTGGCCGCCGGGGGTGTCGAATAGGGGATAGCCAGCACCGGACCCAGGAAGGTTTGCTCGCCGCCGACCAGGCCGCCGACCTCGGCCGTCACCTCCTGGGCCCGGTTTGTCCGGTCACCCAGCAGCATGAAGACGGCCAGCGCCGGGATGCTCATCAGCAGCGCCATGGCGCAGACCAGCAGCAGCTTCAGACCCATCGAGCGTCGAGGCGCCGGCCACTTGAGCACCGCCGGGTCAATCGTCGCCATCGGATCAGTACACCCGCGACTTTGGCGGGATATAGTCGATGTCTTTTGAGAGCGTGAAGTTGTGCACCGGCCGGTCGTCGATCTTCACCTTGCCGGTCTTGTCGTCGAACCAGGTCAGGGTGTGGGCCATCCACTTGGCGTCGTCGCGATCCGGGAAGTCCTCGTGGGCGTGGGCGCCGCGGCTCTCGGTGCGGTTGGCCGCGCCGACCACCGTGACAACAGCCTGACCGATCAGGTTGTCGAGCTCCAGCGTCTCCATCAGGTCCGAGTTCCAGATCATGGAACGGTCGCTGACCTTCAGATCGGCGCGCTTGGCGTTCACCACCTCCATGCGCTTCACGCCCGAGGCCAGGTCCTTGGAGGTGCGATAGACGGCGGCGTCCTCCTGCATCACCATCTGCATTTCCAGCCGCAGGTCGGCGGTCGGCGTGCCGCCGTCGGCGTTGCGGAACCGGTCCAGGCGCGCCAGGTGGCCGTCCGTCATGGCGGGCTTCAGCTCGGGCTGCGTCGCGCCGGCTTTCAGGATATCGGCAGCCCGCAGAGCCGCCGAGCGGCCGAACACCACCAGGTCGATCAGCGAGTTTGAGCCCAGGCGATTGGCGCCGTGGACGCTGACGCAGGCGGCTTCGCCGACCGACATCAGGCCGGGCACCACCTGATCAGGGTTCTTGCCCGCCTTGGTCACCACCTCGGAGTAGAAGTTCGTGGGGATGCCGCCCATGTTGTAGTGCACGGTGGGGATCACCGGGATCGGCTGCTTGGTCACATCCACGCCGGCGAAGATCTTGGCGCTCTCGGAGATACCGGGCAGGCGCTGATGCAGGATCTTCGGGTCCAGGTGATCCAGGTGCAGGAAGATGTGGTCCTTCTTCGGACCCACGCCCCGACCCTCGCGGATCTCCATGGTCATGGCGCGTGACACCATGTCGCGCGGCGCCAGATCCTTCACGGTGGGCGCATAGCGCTCCATGAAGCGTTCGCCCTCGGAGTTGGTGAGATAGCCGCCTTCGCCGCGCGCACCCTCGGTGATCAGACAGCCGGAGCCGTAGATCCCGGTGGGGTGGAACTGCACGAATTCCATGTCCTGCAGGGGCAGGCCGGCCCTGAGCGCCATGCCGCCGCCGTCGCCGGTGCAGGTGTGGGCCGAGGTGGCCGAGAAATAGGCCCGGCCATAGCCGCCCGTGGCCAGGATCACCATCTGGGCCTGGAACCGGTGCAGGGTGCCGTCGTCCAGCTTCCAGGCGGTCACCCCCCGGCAGACGCCCTCATCCATGATCAGGTCGAGCGCGAAATACTCGATGAAGAACTCGGTCGCGTTGGCCAGGGACTGGCCATACATGGTGTGCAGCATGGCGTGGCCGGTGCGGTCGGCCGCCGCGCAGGTGCGCTGGATCGGGGCCTCGCCGTAGTTCTTGGTCATACCGCCGAAGGCGCGCTGATAGATCTTGCCGTCCTCGGTGCGGCTGAACGGAACACCCCAGTGTTCCAGCTCATAGACCGCCGCCGGCGCATTGCGGCAGAGGTATTCGATCGCATCCTGATCGCCCAGCCAGTCCGACCCCTTGACGGTGTCATACATGTGCCAGCGCCAGTCATCCTCGCCCATGTTGCCGAGCGAGGCGGAGATCCCGCCCTGCGCCGCCACCGTGTGCGACCGGGTCGGAAACACCTTCGAGATGCAGGCGGTCTTCAGCCCCGCCTGGGCGCAGCCCAGCGCGGCGCGCAGGCCGGAGCCGCCGGCCCCTACCACCACCACGTCAAACTTGTGATCGATGAACTCGTACGTCGCCATGGGTTCAGGCGCCCCCCAGCGCGACCTTGAGGATTGAAAAGATCGCCAGCGCGCCCGCCAGGCCGCAGACGAAGACATTGGCCATCAGGGCCGCCGCCTTGGTGAGGTGTCCGTAGACATAGTCCTCGATGATCACCCGCACGCCGCCCTGCATGTGCATGAAGCTGATGGCGATCGTCAGGATGATCAGGGTGGCGTTGACCGGGCTGCCGATCCACTCAACCGCGCCGTAATAGTCCATCCCGGCCAGCAGAATGCAGCTGTAGACCGCCCAGAGCACCAGCGGCACCAGCGCTACCGCGCCGACCCGCTCGGAGATCCAGTGGCTCACGCCGTGCTTGGCCGAGCCCAGCCCGCGCGCCGTCGAAAGGGGTGTGCGAAAGTTCATCAGACCACTCCCGCCATGAAGGCGATCACCCAGATCGCCAGCGTCGCGGCGATGGTGAAACCAAACACCGCATAGGCCGACGAATTGGCGCTCTTCAGGTCCAGCCCATGCCCCGCGTCCCAGATCAGGTGCCGGACGCCATTGGCCAGGTGGTAGAACATCGCCAGGCTGATCGCGAACATCACCAGCTTGCCCAGCGGCGAGCCCAGCAGGTCCATGAAGGCACCGTAGGCTTCCGGCCCGCTGCCCAGCGCCACGGCCCAGGCTGCGACGATCAGGCCCGCGCCATAGAGCCCGGCGCCGGTGACGCGATGCAGGATCGAGGTGAGCATGGTGACATGCCAGCGCCACACCTGCAGGTGCGGCGACATCGGCCTGTCGGCGGGTCCCCGTGGAACGGATGTCATCGAAGCGCTCTCGCCTCCCCCAAAACCTGTGCCCGACGCGGTTGTAAGCGTGACGCCGGGGCTGTCAACGAAGACACGAACCGGGCAAGCACGCGCCGGACTCGAAACTTCGCAGATCATGAAGTATCCTGAGACGTGCTCCCGGCGCAATGCGTCAGTTTCCCAGTTTTGCTTCGTGGATGGCGAAGGATGCGCTTCGATCTGATCGATCTTCGTCTGTTCCGCGATGTGGCCGACGCCGGCTCGATCACGGCGGGCGCCGAGCGCAGCGCGCTCGCCCTGGCCGCCGCCTCCACCCGAATCCGGCAGATGGAGGTCGATCTGGGCGCGGCCTTGCTGACCCGCTCGCGCGCGGGCGTCACCCTGACGCCTGCCGGCCACACGCTGCTGAAACACGCCCGGGGCCTGCTCGACCAGGCGGCCCGGATGCGCGACGACCTGTCGGCTTTCGCTGGCGGCCTTTCCGGTGAGGTCCGGCTTCTGGCCAACACCAACGCCCTGACGGAATTCCTGCCGGAACCGCTCAGCCTGTTCCTCGCCGCCCACCCGCAGGTCAACGTCGATCTGGAGGAGCGGCTGTCCGACGAGATCGTC
>NZ_JBILRO010000113.1:0-10429 GCF_044372605.1 Phenylobacterium sp. | reverse complement strand
GATTCGGACATGGCCGCGCCGGCCATCGCTGCGTCGATCCAGCCGCTGACGAAGCCCCCCTGTGCCACCCCGCCGGAGTGGCACATGTGCGGTGCGCACATGTATTCGATCACGGCGCGTCCGTCTTCGCGACTGACGGTGCGCACCTGGCCCAGGGCGGACTGCAAAGTGGGGGCCTCAGGCTGCGACATGGACAGGTTCCTCTTGGGTCGGGGCGACGGCTGTGTAGGATGGCGTTCGTACACACGCTTCGGCGTAACCGAAGGCGGGGGAAGATGAAATGATGATCTCCGGTTTGATCCTGGCTATGGCGCTGTCGACGCAGGGCGCCGAGGTGCCGAAACCGGCGGAGGCAAAACCGCCGGTCGAGGCCGCCAAGCCCGCCGAGCCCAAGAAGGTCTGCGTCACCGAGGCTCAGCTGGGCAGTCACTTCAAGAAGCGCGTCTGCGCGACGCCCGAAGAATGGGAACGCCGCCGTGAGCGCGACGCAGCCGAGATGTCAAAGATGGGCGACCGGACGGCGGCCTGCAGCGGTTCGTCCTGCTGACAACGAAATCTAAAGAGGAAACACGACCATGCATGAAATCAAGGTAGGCGACGACGCGGCGCTGGGCGCAGAAGCCGTCTGGGCGGTGATCGGCGACTTCTCCGGCATTCGCAAATGGGCCGGCGCCCTGGAGGCCGAGAGCACCGAGGTGACGCCCAAGGGCAAGGTGCGCACCCTGACCATGCCGGGCGGCCGCACCATCCAGGAACTGATGACCGACGAAGGGCCCTGGCACTACACCTACACGTTGGATCGCCCGGACATGAACGCCTACTTCTCGACGGTCTCGGTCGTTCCGGGCGACGCGACCAGCTGCCGCATCGAGTACATCGTGAAGTTCGACCCGAAGGACGCCTCCACGCTGGAAGCGACCACCGAGCAACTCACCAAGTTCTGCCGCGGCAACATCAAGGCGATGAAGCGCGCGCTTGGTCTTGAACCGCCCAAAGCCTGAGGAAACGCCTGACCATGAGTGACGTGGGCATCGACTATCAGGCGATCCTGCCCGAGGGCTGGACACGGCCGCGGGGCTTCGCCCATGCGGTGAGTTCGCGGGGTGGCACGACGATCCGGGTGTCAGGCCAACTGGCGCGGGCGGGCAACGCGCCCGTCGCCGTCGGCCTCACGCTGGGCGAACAGTGGCGGCTGGCGCTGGAGAACTTGATCACCGTGGTGCGCGCCGCCGGCGGCGACATCGGCAACATCGTGCTGCTGCGCGCCTATGTGACCGACATGGCCGAGTTCAATACTGGCGGCGCCATGGTGGGTGAAGCCTGGGCCGCCACACTGGGTCGGCACTATCCGGCCATGACGCTGGTGGGCGTGACGGGCCTGGTAGACCCCAACGCCCGGGTGGAGATCGAGGCCGAGGCCGTGCTGCCCTAGGTGAGGCACAAAGAAGCCCCTGCCGGACAGATGTCTCGGCAGGGGCCAGTGTAGTCCTAGGTTTCGGGTAGGACCGATGAGTGCAGGTGGTCGATTTTCCAGGCCGAACCATCCCAGAGGTAGGTGAAGGAATACCGCGCCTTGACGTCGGTCTTGACGCCCGTGGTCGGGTTGGTGAGCGCCACGGTCCAGAGGCCGACGCGGGTCGCCGTGTTGCAGTCGATCTTGACGGTGCTGGAGTTGATCGTCGCCTGCGGGCTGTTCTTCAGGAAGCTGACGAAATAGTCCCGAACAGCCGCCGGCGTGGTGCGCGGCGTGTTGGAGACGGTGGCCAGCAGCACGGCCGACGGAGCAAACAGCGCGGTAACCTTGTCCGGGTCCTTGGTGGCCCAGGCGGCGTTGAAGGCGGTGAACTGCTGCTCGACAGCAGCCGGCGAGACGGTCGGGCACGACTTGGTCGCGGCGAAGGCGGCAGGCGCGCCAGCGGTCATCACAGCGGCCAGTGCGCCGGCGAGCAGGGTCTTGGTCATCAGGTCTCCGAGGATCGGTAGAAATGCGATCGCGCGGATGCGCAGGCCGCAGATGGGTTCGACCTGACCTAGATCAATGATATTCAGGATGAGACATCCAGTTACCTTTCATTGACGCCGCCAATGAAAGGCCGCGCTCACCTAGTTCCGGCTGGGAATCACTACCGGCAGGGTCTCGTAGCCCTTCACGAAAGCCGAGTGGGTGCGGGTGGGTTCGCGGACGACGCGCACCTCCGGGAAGCGGGCCAGGATCTCTTCCCAGATGATCTGCAGCTGCAGTTCGGCCAGGCGGTTGCCCACGCAGCGGTGGATGCCGAAGCCGAAGGAGAGGTGCTGTCGGGGCCGCTCGCGCTCGATGTTGTAACGCTCGGGGTCGATGATGACGCTATCATCGCGGTTGCCCGAAACGTACCACATGACCACCGTATCGCCTTTCCTGATCATCTTGCCGCCCATTTCGAAGTCCTGGGTGGCGGTGCGCGACATGTGGGCCAGGGGGGTCTGCCAGCGGATCGTCTCGGAGACCATCGCGGTGATCAGCGAGGGGTCGGCGCGCAGCTTCTCGTACTGGTCCGGGTTCTTGTTGAGCGCGTAGATCGAGCCGGAGATCGTGTTCCGGGTCGTGTCATTGCCCCCGATGATCAGCAGCACGACATTGCTGTGATAGTCGCGCAGGCTGAGGTTCCGGGTGGCGGGCGCGTGCGCCATCATCGAGACGAGGTCGAACTTCGGCGGGGCGTTGACCCGCTCGTTCCACAGTTCGGTGAAGCGGCCGAAGCATTCGTCCGCCTGCTCGCGCTTGTGGTCCCAGCTCTTCGCCGGGCCATGGCCGGGCTGGTTGGTGAACATGTCCGACCAGTGGGTCAGCAGGCGGCGGTCCTCCTGCGGGAAGTCGAAGAGCGTGGCCAGGGTCATGGCCGTCAGCTCCTTGGACACCAGGTCGACCCAGTCGAACTCTTCGCCGATCGGCAGGCCGTCGAGGATCTTGCCGGCCCGCTCGCGGATCAGCGGCGCCATGGCGGCCAGGTTGGCGGGGGCGACGACGGGGCTGACCGCCTTGCGCTGCACGTCGTGCTCCGGCGGGTCCATGCCGATGAAGCTGGAGCCGCGCGGACGCTTGTCGGCCTCGGCCTTGGCCTCGAGGGTCTGCAGCGCGATGCCGTCGGCCGAAGAGAACACCTGGTGGTTGGTGTCGACGGCGATGATGTCGTTGTAGCGGGTGATCGACCAGTAGGGGCCGTACTCGCTGTCGGGTGTGTAGTGGACCGGCGCCTCGGCGCGCAGGCGCTCAAAATAGGGCCACATGGCGTTGGCGGCGAACAGGTCGGCCTGGGCCGGATGCAGGGTCTCAAGCGGCAGGGCGTAGACGTCGGCCTGAGCCCCGGCTTTGATTTCGGTATTGCCGTCGGACATGATGATGCTCCCGTTCGACGCATCTTGAGGCGCCGTTTTGATGATCACGACGCAGGTGAGGGCGTCGTGCAAGTTAAATTCGAATAGCCGGGATGCCACTCGCGTGATCGAACCAGGCAAACAGGAGTTTTGTGCCATGACCGACCGACGCCGCACGCTGGCGATGATGCTGGGGTTTGCCGCTGCACCGGAATGGGTCCGCGCCGCAACTGAACCGCTGAAGATCGCCATTGTCGACACCGGCAACACCGGCCGCAGCCTGATGGCCGAAACGCTTTTGCGCGACATGATCCGCCGGCGCAGCCTGCACGTGGCGGTGATCTCGCGCGGTCTTGACGTGGATCCGTTCGACGAAGCGCCGGAGCAACACGCGGCGACCTTGATGGCCGGTCGGGGATTTGATGTTCTCGCCCATCGCGCCCGGGCGCTGACGGCCGCAGACGTTCGCCATGCCGACCTGATACTGACCATGACGGCCAAACACGCGGCGAGCCTGACCGCGACCTACCCGCAGGCCAAGGCCAAGACACATCCCCTGGCGCTTTACGCCTCCGGGACTGCCACAGACGTTCCTGACGCCTGGGGGAAACCCATGGCCGACTATCAGGCCGTGCTGGCCCAGTTGGACCAATACCTGCCGCTGGCGCTGGACAAGGCCGTTGCCGGCGCCCGATCCAGCACCGGGACTTGACCGACGCAGCGTCCAACGGCTCTGGTCGCGTCGGATCACGGGGGTCAGCCTATGAAACTCTATCATTGTCGCGATGCGCGCTCGCTGCGGGCCCTGTGGGCGCTGGAGGAACTGGGCGTCGACTATGAGCTGGTCAACATGGCCTTTCCGCCACGCTCGACCTATCCAGGCTACCTGGCCATCAACCCGCTCGGGACCGTACCGACCCTCACCGACGGCGCCACAACGCTGACCGAGTCGACCGGCATCTGCCACTATCTGGCCGAAACCCATGGGCCGACACCGCTCCGGGTGGATCCTTCAGAGGCCGACTACGGCGCCTACATCAACTGGCTGTTCCGAAGCGACGCGACCCTGACCTTTCCGCAGACGATCGTGCTGCGGTACTCCCGCCTGGAGCCAAAGGAACGACGGCTGCCACAGGCGGTGGAAGACTATTCCGTCTGGTATCTGTCGCGGCTGCGCAGCGTGGAGGCGGCGCTGGAGGATGGTCGGTCCTATCTCTGCGCCGACCGGTTCACCATGGCCGACATCGCGGTGCACTATGCGCTTTACCTGGGCCGGTCACTGGGGCTGGACGCGCGCTACAAGCCGGGCTGTCTGCGATACCTCGACGCCCTGACCGAGCGGCCAGCATTCCAGCGGGCGATGGCGCGACAGGCCGAACCGATCTGAATCGGGCGCGATTCCCACTGGCGTGACCCCGGGCCTTCGGTCCACGATGTCGTCCTGACCGCCGGAGTGCGGCGACGAGGAGACGACCATGGACGACGCCGGCCAGATCCAGACCCACCGTGACGTTCCCGCCAAGCGGCTTGCAACGCCCACCACCGTCAGCCCGCAGCTGCAACGGTCGATCTCGGGGATGGCGGCAGCGGCCGCCGCCGGCGGCGGACTGCCGGCCGGCTGGGCGCCTGGCAACGCCGCCGAGTGGAAAGCCGTGATTGCCCAGATGGACGCCCAGGCGCTGAGCGTAGCGCCGGCGATCAAGGCGATGTTCCCGCATAAGTCCGAACTGCGTCAGATCGCCGGGGTGACGGTGCGCGAGATCACACCGTCGACGCTGGATCCTGCCAAGTCGGGCAAGCTGCTGGTTCACTTTCACGGCGGCGGCTACGCGCTGAACGGCGGCGAGGCCAGTACCGGCGAGGCCGTGCTGGGCGCGCACCACTCGGGCATGAAAGTGATTTCGGTGGACTACCGGATGCCGCCTGAGCATCCGTTCCCGGCGGCAGTCGACGACGCCGTGGCCGTCTGGCAGGCGCTGCGTGCGGATCGCCCGGCCACAGCCATGGGCGCGTTCGGAACCTCGGCCGGCGGCGGGCTGACCCTGGCCCTGGCGCTGAAGCTGAAGACGCTTGGCGAGGCGCTTCCCGGCGCCCTGGCGCTGGGCACCCCCTGGGCGGACCTCACCGGCGCCAGTGACAGCTATCAGGTCAACGCCCATGTGGACGGGATCTTCTCGAACTTCGACGGCTTAGGGCGAGCCATGGCCGAACTCTATGCCGGACCGGCGGGCGTGACCCATCCGCTGGTGTCGCCGGTATTCGGGGAGTTCTCGGGCTTCCCGCCCACAGTCTTCGTCACCGGAACACGCGACATCCTGCTGAGCGACACTGTGCGGGTCTACCGCGCCATGCGGACGGCGGGCGTCACCGCACGTCTGGAAGTGCACGAGGCGATGAGCCACGCCGAATACATCTACGCCTTCGACGCGCCGGAATCGGCGGTAGCGTTCCAGGACGTCGCCCGGTTCTTCGACGAACATCTGGCGGGCTGAGGCCATGATCCGAATGACGGGTGTCTGGCTGGCGGCGCCTACTTCGGCGCGTTCGCTGGCATGGTCGAGAACGCCTCGGAACTTGCCGGGCGCCTTTCAGCCCTCAAGGGCGCGCCGGGCTGCAAGGTCGAGAGCAAGGTGTTCCCGGGACAGTCGCACATGAGCGTGCCGTGGGAGGCCTTGAACACCATGCTGAGCTTCGCCCTCGGTCAAGGAAGCCAAAACCCGTGACCCGCCAGAAAGTCCTGGTCCTCTATCTGGCCAACAGCGCGCTGGACGCGCCGACCATCGCCTGGGCCGTCTATGACGGGACCGGTGAAAAACTGCATATGGCCGGCGACAGCGAAGAGGTCCCCTACGCCACGGGTCTGGCCGCGCTGAAGGATGGTTGGCGACTGTTCCAGGCATCCCAGCTGAACCCGCATGCGCGGGGCGAGGAATTCGACATCGCCTATCTGAAGTACGAATTCTGGTTCGAACAACTGGTTGAGGTGACCCCATGAGCCAGGCCCCGCCCCTGCTCAGCTCCGCCCAGATGGCCCGCTTCGTCGCCCGCGGCTTCCTGCGATTCGATGCCGTGGTGCCGGACGACATCAATGCCCAGTTCATGGCCGAGGCCGGCGAGGTCGCCGAGCCGAAGCCGGGCGAGCGGCTGATGAAAACCTATGGCAAGGCGCTGGCGGCCAATGCGATCCCGGAGGTATCGGCGGGCACACCGCTCAGCCAGACCTATCCCGAGGGCAGCGCCATCTCGCGGTTGCTGGATCTGCCGCTGGTGCGCGGGGCGCTGCAAAGCCTGCTGGGCGATGACCCGGTGTTCGACCACCACTTCCTGCACATCACGTTTCCGCCCGCCTATCACGCGGCCTCGGGCGGCGAGAGCGTCAGTCAGCATACGCACCAGGACTCGACCATCGACCCACGGCAGGCCTTCGATGTGCAGGTGATGTACTATCCGCACAAGGTGACCCGGCCCATGGGCGGCACGCGGTTCATCCCCGGCACCCACCTGCGCAAGGTCAGCGAGGTGGCGCTGGGGCGCTACCAGAACATCCGCGGGCAACAGCACATGGTCTGCGAGGCAGGCACCCTGCTCTTCCTGCATCACGGCATCTGGCACGGCGGGGGCGTGAACCTGTCGGACCGCACCCGCTACATGTTCAAGATCCGCATGCACGCGTCTGGCTCACAGGTGCGTCGCTGGGATGTCGAGCCGATTGAGCCGCGTGCGCCGCAACGGCCGATCTTCTATGTGAAAACCCCGTCAGATCCGGAGAGCGTCGCGGCGATCCTGATGACGCCGGAACCCTGGTTCGAGCAGGACACCGGGCGACTGGAATATGTGAACCGGGTGAAGCTGTGGCGTTACCTCAGCGGCGATCCGTCGTTCGATGCGGACTACTGGATGACGCGGCTGGAGGCGGAGGCCGCGCCAGCCTGACGATCAGGCGCACTCCAGGGCGAAGGCACGTCGCATGTGGCGCTCAGCCGATGCAGCGTCGAGACTGGTCGAGGCGGTCATCAACAAGGCCGCCAGACCGTCGTGCAGCGCAATCAATCGCAGCGCGGTGTCGCCTGGTTCGGGCAATGTCCAGACGCCTAGGGCGCATCCCGCCCGAAGGACGTCGCCCAGGGCGGTTTCGAGGCGCGCCTGCGCGGACTTGAGGGCGGCCGACATGGCGGGGTCCTGTCCGGCCATCTCGCTGGCTTCCAGCCAGAGCCTCCAGAACGGCTCGGAGTCGGGGGTGAAATTCTGGGCAAAGAAGTGGTCCATGGCGTCGGCGGGACTGAGTGCCGCACCGAATTGTCTGGGGATCACATCGTCGAAAATCAGGCCCCAGGCCGTCGCCCGAAGGTCTGACCAGCGGAAGTAGTGATTGAGCAGGCCGGTGCCGACACCGGATCGCTCCGTGACGTCACGGGTCCGCGCCCGGGCCAGCCCGACCTCGACAAGCAGGTCGACGGTCGCCCGCAGGATCGCGCCGCGGCGATCGTCCGCACTTCGGTCTGACCGCTCCATGACGGACCTTCCTTGACAGCATTGAGCGATTGCTCAATAAAGCATTGAGCAATTGCTCAACGATGGATAGCGATGAAACCGGAACGCCGCAACACCGAGGTCGACATGATCCGCACCCTGGCGCTGATCGGCATCTGCGTGGTCAACGTGCCATTCATGGCGCTGCCGGCCGAGGCGCAGGTCTTGGCGCCCGACACCCTGGCCGACCAGATAGCGCTCTTCGCCGTGGAGGCGTTCTTCCAGGGCAAGTTCTTCCTGCTGTTTTCGTTCATCTTCGGATGGGGCCTGCATATCCAGGCCGCCTCGGCGGCACGCGCCGGGGTCTCGTTTGGCGCGCGCTATTCCCGACGGTTGCTGGGCCTCGGTGTGATCGGCGCCGCCCACGCGATCCTGGTGTTTTCCGGGGACATTCTGGTGCTCTATGCCTGCCTGGGCGTGCTGATCTGGCCGGTGCGCAACTGGTCGGCCAGGGCGCTGATGCGGCTGGCCTTCGGCATGACGCCGGTGGCGGCCATCGCGCTGGCTCTGGTGGCGATCGCAGTCAGCGAGAGCGGCATCCCGCCGTCCGTCGGCGCAGGCCTGGGCGGCAGCTACCTCGAGGCCACGGCGACCCGACTGCGCGACTGGCCCACTACGTTCGTTTTCATCGCCCTGTTCAACGGCCCCCTGGCTTTTGGTGCATTCGCGGCGGGGCTGGCCGCCGCCAAGAGCGACTTTTTCCGCCCCGGTCATCCGGTTTTCACGCGGCTCCAGAGGGCTGCGCCGTTGCTGCTGCTCGCGGGCATGCCGCTGAACATTGCCTATGCGGCGACCCTCAGCGAGTTCGCGGCGACCTGGCCGGCTGCCGTGCAGGGTCTGGCGTTTGTCGGTCTGGCGATCGGCGGCCCGATGCTGTCGGTCACCTATCTCTTGGCGATCGTCGCCCTGGCGCGCCGGCTGAAGCCTCGCGGTTACCTGCTGGCCTCGGGACGCAATTCCCTGACCGGCTATGTGACCGACGGAATCCTTGCCGGCTTTGTCTTTGGCGGTTACGGGCTCGGGCTCTTCGGGGCGCTCGGACACGCCGCTCTGTTCGGCGCTGCGCTGGCCATAGCGTTGAGCGGCGGGTTGATCGCAACGGCCTGGGATCGTTTCTCGCCGCAAGGGCCGCTGGAAACCCTGCTGCGCCGGATCACCTACGGCCGGCCGGCGACGGCGCCAGGCGCCTAGGCGAGACATCGGACTAATCGCCTCTGAGGCGAAGATACCCCTCGGATTCGAGAGGTACCGTCCTGAGGTCGGACGGGGGATGTTCAAGGCTACAGTGTAGCCAAGGATAGCTTTATGCTCGTCAAACCCTTTCTGAAAACCTCCCTCGCGCTTGCGGCGGCCTGCACCCTATGGGCCGGCAGCGCCCAGGCGACTGTGCACAACATCAACCTGTCAGGGGTTGTCGCCGACGGCTTCTACCATCCGCCTTTCACCATTGGCGCGACGACGTTCAGTCAGTGGTCGATCGGCCTTTCGGGGTTGGACGGCATGAACACCCTTGAGGTGGCGCAGGGCGATATCGTGAATGTGACGGTCACCCTGGATCAACTTTTCACCGTCCCGGCTTCCGGCATCCTGACGTCCTTCGGCCTGGGCCTGGGTGGCCAGGTTTTCCCGGTCGGCGATACCGCGACAGCCAACAATGTGTTCGATTTCTTCAACGGAATGGCGCTGGTGAAGTCGGGAAACTCTGGCTCGGTCACCTCTTCCGGCCAGATTCCGGCCGGTGTGATCTTCTTCCCGCCTGACAACACCGCGTTCTCGTTCGACTCGCTTTTCGCCAGCTTCGAGATCTCGGACCTCAGCGCACCAGCCACGCTGGACTATTCGGTCATGTCCTACACGCTGTTCAATCCGGCGGCCGTGCCGGAGCCCACCACCTGGGCGATGATGATCATCGGCTTTGGCGGAGTCGGCGCGCTGATGCGCCGCCGTCGCCGCGATGGCGGTCTGGCCGCGTTCGCCTGAGCCTGACTTCGACTTTGGCGAAGGCCCCGGCGGAGACGCCGGGGCTTTTTGCTATCCAACCTGGCCCTTGGCCGGGGTGACCTTGCCATCGTCGAGGTCGTAGCGTGCGGCGACGATCTTGAGCTTGCCGGCGAGCACACGGGCGCGCAGCGGCGGGCTGTTCACGAAAATCTCGGCCGCCGCGTGGCTGGCGTTGATCGAGACAACCGCATCCAGCTTGTCTGGCGCATCGGCCGGAGCTGCACGCACCGCCGGCGCAATCAGGGCGGCCAGCGCCCCGATCTTCGTGCCCGCGTCGGCCGGATCGCCCTTGCCCGCCAGGGCGTCGATGGTCGCCTTGATCGCACCACAGCGTTCGTGACCCAGCACCATGATCAGGGTGGAGCCGAGGTGGATGACCGAATACTCCAGCGAGGCGAGCAGGGCGTCATCCACCACATTGCCGGCCACGCGACAGACAAACAGATCTCCCAGGCCCTGGTCGAACAGCAGTTCCGGCGGAACCCGGCTGTCGGCGCAGGTCAGGATCGTGGCGAACGGGGCCTGGCCCGCCGCCACCTTGCCG
>NZ_JBILRO010000049.1:0-16153 GCF_044372605.1 Phenylobacterium sp. | reverse complement strand
TCGTTGTTGGGGTGGGCCGAAAAGCCGGACACAGAGCGCTCATTGCCGGCGACGAGCCGGGCCATGGCCTGCTCTGGACTGACGGATGCTGCGGCATGCGACGCTGCGGGCGCCGGAGCCGGAGCCGTCGCGGGTTTGGCAGCGGGTCTGGGCGCGGCCCGCGAACGGCGCGGGGCCGGCTTGCGGGGCGCAGCATTGCGGCCAGCGGCTTCCTCGGCTTCCTGAGCAATGGCAGCCCCGGTCGCCAACAGGCCCGCGCCCAGGCCAAGCACCAGATGTCGACGCGAGAGAGGGCGGCGACGAGGTTCGATGTGACGTTGCATGTCTGGCCTGCGCCCCGGCGACTCAATGGAAAATCGAGTATCGAAGCCAAGGCTTAAGAGTCGGTTCCGAACATTCTTCTCTTCCAAAATGTCGGTTATCGGCGTTCACTATCGAACTACGAACGTGAGGAAATGACCATGGCGGCGGACGGAAACATTGCTGGGCTGGAAGCGGCGCGAGCCGAGGCCTATGCGCTCCCCCTGGAGAAACTGAACCCGGCGCAGCCGGAGCTGTTTCAGGCAGATGCGATGTGGCCGATCTTTGAGCGTCTTCGCGCTGAAGACCCCGTCCACTACTGCACCGAGCACGAGTTGGGCCCCTATTGGTCCATCACCAGGTACAACGACATCATGGCGATCGACACCAATCACCAGGTGTTCTCGTCAGACTATATGCTGGGCGGCATCACCATCGCCGGCGGCCAGTCCAACATGGATCCGCTGCCGATGTTCATCGCCATGGACCCGCCGAAGCATGACGTCCAGCGTAAGGCGGTGACGCCGGCGGTCTCCCCGATGAACCTGGCGCTGATGGCGCCGCAGATCCGTGAACGCGCCGGCCAGATCCTCGATAGCCTGCCGATCGGTGAGGAGTTCGACTGGGTTGACCGCGTCTCGAAAGAGCTCACGGGCATGACGCTGGCCACCCTGTTCGACATGCCGCAGGAAGACCGTCGCCAGCTGATCTACTGGTCTGACGTGGTTACCGCCGCGCCGGGTCAGGGTCTGATCGACACCCTGGAACAGAAGATGGCGATCTTCGGCGAGTACCACTCCTATTTCACCAAGCTCTGGAACGCCAAGGTCAATGCGCCGCCGTCGGGCGACCTGATCTCGATGTTGGCGCACAGCCCGGCGACCCGGAACATGGAGCCACGCGAATTCTTCGGAAACGTGGTGCTGTTGACTGTGGGCGGCAACGACACCACCCGCAACACGATTTCGGGCTCTATTCTGGCGCTGAACCAGAACCCGGATCAGTACGCAAAGCTGCGCGCCAATCCCGAACTGATCCCCTCCATGGTCTCGGAAACCATCCGCTGGCAGACGCCTCTGGCCCACATGCGCCGGACGGCGCTGCAGGACTATGAGTTCCGGGGCAAGCAGATCAAGAAGGGCGACAAGGTTGTCATGTGGTACGTCTCGGGCAACCGCGACGAAGAGGTCATCGAACGACCGAACGACTACATCATTGATCGCGAGCGTCCGCGCCAGCACATCTCGTTCGGCTTCGGCATTCACCGTTGCGTGGGCAACCGGCTGGCCGAGCTGCAGCTGACCATCATCTGGGAAGAGATCCTGAAGCGCTTCCCCGAAATCCGGGTGGTCGCTCCGCCCAAGCGGGTCTATTCCACCTTCGTCAAGGGCTACGAGACACTGCCGGTGGTGATCCCGCAGCGGACCTAGCGCCGCCTGATGAAAACCTATCGGTTCGACAGCTTCGATAGCCTTGATGATCTGCGCCAGCGTGACGAACCGGCGCCCCGGCCTCAGCGGGGCGAGGTGCTGGTTCGGGTCTGCGCCGTATCGCTGAATTTCCGCGACCTGGCCATGCTGCGCGGTCGCTATCCCCGCGCCTGCCGCCCGGGCCTGATACCGCTCAGCGACGCCGCCGGTGAGATCGTCGAACTCGGCGAGGGTGTACAGTCGTTCAAGGTGGGCGACCGGGTCATGGGGGCATTTCATCCCCGTTGGTTCGGCGGCGAGATGCCGTCCACCATCCTCGCCGACAGCTATGGCGCAGAGAGCGATGGGTGGCTGACAGAGCTGAAGGCGGTCAGCCAGGAGGCGTTGGTCGCCGTGCCGGACGGGATCTCATATGATGAGGCCGCCACGCTTCCCTGCGCGGGCGTCACCGCCTGGACGGCCCTCACCGGCAGCACGCCGATCCGCGCCGGTCATTCAGTGCTGGTGCTGGGCAGCGGCGGGGTCTCGATCTTCGCCCTGCAGTTGGCCCGCGCCGTGGGCGCCACAGTAGTCGCCACCACCTCCAGCGCGGACAAGATCCAGCGGCTGAAGGACCTGGGCGCGAGCGAGGTCGTGAATTACGCGGACGATCCCCAGTGGGGCAAAGCCGTGCGCGGCCTGACCGGCGGGCGGGGCGTTGACCGGGTCGTGGAAGTGGGCGGACCCGGTACCATCGCCCAGTCCTTACGGGCGGTGGCGCTTGGCGGCGAGATCGCCTCGATCGGCTTCCTCAGCACCGAGAACCCCGGCATCGACTTCTTTCAGCTGAAGGGGAGCGGGGCCAGCTTTCGCAACATCGCGGTCGGCGACCGCAATGCCCTGATCGAACTCTCCCGCGTGATCGCCATGGCCGGGATCAAGCCGGTCATCGACCGCATCTTCGACTTTGTGAGCGCGCGCGAGGCCTTCGCGCACCTGGAGTCCGGCGCCCACCTGGGCAAGGTGGTGATCCGTGGACCGGGTGTACTGTGACCAGGTTCGGCGTAAGCTTCAGCCCTCGCGGCTGGCCGCCACATTCAATCGCCAGCCGGCCTCTGTGGCCATCCGCTGGTAGAAGCTCGCCTCATAGGCCTGTTCCGGATCCGCCCGGACCATGCTGTCGAGCGCGTGCGCGTCCTCACCCACCAGGATGCGCCAGCGGTCGGCCTTCACGCCGTCCAGGATGACCTTGGCGGCCTCCGCGGCGCTCATCGGCGCATCGTCGTGGAAGCGGCGGGCCTGTTCGGCGACCAGGGCCTGGATCCCGGCGTCCGGGATCGCGGCGGCGTCGATCCCTGCGGCGGCCATGCGGGTGCGCGCGCGGGCAAGTTCCTCGGCCGACATGGCGTCATCGTCGGTGCCGGCGATCACCTTGCGGGAATTGGCGACGATCTCGGTGCCGATGTGGCCGGGCATCACCACCGAACATTTGATGTGGGGTGCGGTCAGCCGCAGGTCGGTGACCAGGGCCTCGGTGAAGCCCTTCACCGCAAACTTCGCCGCGGCGTACGCCGTGTGCGACACGTGGGGGCCCAGGCTGGCCCAGAAGCCGTTGACCGACGAGGTATTGATGATGTGCGCCTCGTCCGCAGCCTGCATCAGCGGCAGGAAGGTGCGCACCCCCAGATAGACCCCACCCCAGCAGACGTTGAACGTGCGTTCCCATTCGGCGCGGTCGGTGTTGATCATTGACCCGCCCCCGCCGATGCCGGCGTTGTTGAAGAGCAGGTGCAGGCGATCCATGTCGTGGGCCGCCAGCGCCGCGTCGCGGAAGGCGATGAGCTGGGCTTCATCGGAAACATCGGCCAGGTGCGCCGTGATGCGGGCGCCCTGGGGCACGCCGTCCGCCTGGGCCAGCGCAATGGTGCGCTCCATGTTCTTCATCGAGACGTCGCACATGGCGACGCTGCAACCCTCGGCGATCAGCTGGCGCGCCAGCTCTCGACCCATGCCCGTGCCACCACCCGTGACCACTGCGAATTTTCCGGCGAAGTCTTTCATCACGATCCTCCCAAGGTTTCGCGCACCATAATCCCGACAGCGCATGACGCTGGGTCAGCGCGAATCGATCCAAACGGCCCGCGTGACAGTCGCCGATTTGCGGTGCGATAGTACGGCTGCGGAGGGTTTTGGGGGTGACGCAGGCGATAGAGACCGGGGTTCAAACGGCCCCGCGCGCGCGGAATCTGGCGCGTGGGCCCCGGCTGCGATTTGCGATGGCCGTCATCGCCCTGATGTGCCTGCTGATGGCGCCGCTGTTCGTCGAGAATATCGACCGAGCTGCGCCAAAGCCGGTCGGCGGACAGGTGGACTATTCCGCACACGGACCGCTTACCGCCCCCGTCCTGCTTGGCGGGCAGTGGCGACTGGTCTGGATGAGCGGCGCGCCCGGCCCCCCGGCGGGGACTGTCCAGATGGTGAAGGCGCCGGGACGCTGGACAGATACCGGCCAGGGCCTGCCCAGCCAGGGTGCGGGTAGCTACCGGCTTACGATCACGGGCCTGCAGGCCGGACGCTACATCCTGCATGTGCCCACCATCTACACCGCCTCGCGGGTCAGCGTGAACGGACGGGTGCTTTCGGAGCGTGGCGCGGTAGGGGTCACTCCCGCCACGTCCCGCCCGACCGTTCGGTCTCACGACGTGGCCATCGATACCGACGGCGGCCCCCTTGAGCTCGCGCTGGATGTTTCCACGTTCGGGCAGTGGGACAATGGCATGGCGGGTCCGCCGCTTTTTGGAACGGCAGCGACCATGGAGCGGTGGATCGCGCTGCACTGGCTGCGAAGCCTGCTGCTGGTCACCTCTCTGCTGCTGCTGGCCTGCTATGGCGTGATCATCTTCATCTTCCGGCGTCAGGAGCGGGCCTCGTTCTACTTCGGTCTGGCTTCGCTGATGAACGTGCCGGTCATGTCGATTTTCGCGCACGACAACATGATTCTTCTGGCGGCTCCCGGGCTGTCGGTTACTGCGATGCTGACGGTAGAGTACCTGACGGTCGTCATCGCCCTGGCAGCGCTGGTCGCCTACACTGCCCTGCTGTTTCCGAAGGAAAACGGGCGCTGGGCATTCTGGTCGATCCAGACGCTGATCGCGGCGGATTTCATCGCCTACTGCGTCGGCGTCCTGGTCGACGGCAACTTCGGCCTCGCCATGGTTTCCTTCTGGTCGGTATGGGTACGGCTTGCGGTGCTGACCTATGTCCTGTGGCAGGTCGGGCTGGCGACCTGGCGTCATCGCCCGGGTGCGGCAGTCTACCTGCTGGGGATGCTCGTCTGTTTCGGATCGCTGATCTACCAGGACCTGAAGTCAAACAACCTGCTGCCGTCAACGGGACCAAGCCTCGACCTGATGCCTCTTGGAATGTTGGTCCTGCTGCTGTGCCAGATCGTAATCATGGCCGAGCGCTGGGGCGGCGCGGTCGACTCCGCCGAATCTTCGAACAACGAGCTGCGCCAGCTCCTCGACGTGAATATCGCCATCGCCAGCGAGATCGAGCTCAACGCCCTGCTGCGCCGGATCGTGACCGTGACCTCCCAGATCCTGCGCGCGGACCGTAGTTCGCTGTTTCTGCATGATCGAAAGACCGATGAGCTGTGGTCTATGGTGGCCGAGGGCGTCGAAAGCCGGGAGATCCGCTTTCCAGTCAGCTCGGGGCTGGCAGGCAACTGTTTCTCTACCGGTGCGGCCATCAATGTAACCAACGCCTACGCCGATCCCCGCTTCAACCAGGCCGTCGACCAGGCCACCGGCTACCGGACCCGTGCGGCGCTCTCCGCACCGATCATCACCCGCGACGGCCGCAAGCTGGGTGTCATGCAGGCCTTCAACCGGATCGACGGCGAACCCTTCGACGAAGCGGACGTCGCCAGGATCATGGCGTTTGCCGCCCAGGCGGCTGTGGCCATCGAGAACGCTACCCTGTTCGCCGAAGTGGCGTCTGAACGGAACTACAACGACAGTATCCTGCGCTCGATGTCGTCCGGTGTGGTAACCCTCGACCGCGAGGCCAATGTCGCGAAGCTGAATGCTGCGGCGTGCCAGATCCTCGGGGTCGAGCCAGAGGCCGCCGGCGCGCCGGAGACGCGCGACGCCCTGATCTCCAACAATCCCTGGCTACCTGACGAGATCGCCGCAGTCGCGGCCACCGGGCGACCAAAGACCCTGCTGGACGCCGACGTTCGGACCCTGCGTGGCGACACCATCTCGGCCAATATCTCCATCGTGCCCCTGATGGCGGATGACGCGGAGCAAGCCGGGCTGCTGATCATCGTGGAAGACATCAGCGAGGGCAAACGCATGCAGGGCGCGATGCGCCGCTTCATGACCCAGAATGTGGTCGATCAGATCATGGGCCGGGAGGATGAACTCCTGTTCGGCGCTGCCTGTCAGGCCAGCGTGCTGTTCGCTGATATCCGCAACTTCACCGGCATGGCCGAGCAGCTGGGGCCGCGCGACACCGTCGACATGCTGAACGAGATTTTCACCGACCTGTTCGAGGCGGTAGCGGCGGCGGAGGGGCTTCTGGACAAATTCATGGGCGACGCCCTCATGGCTGTCTATGGGGCGCCGATCTCCTCGGATCGCGACCCGCTGAACGCGGTCGACAGCGCAGTGGCGATGTCGGCGATGCTGGTGGCGATCAATACCCGGCGCGCGGCGCGCGGCGGCATCGACCTCAGGCTGGGCGTTGGCATCGCCAGCGGCGAGGTGGTGGCCGGCACCATCGGCTCGCCCAAACGCATGGACTACACAGTGATCGGGGACTCGGTGAACCTGGCCTCGCGTCTCGAGAAGATCACCAAGACCTATGGCGTGGGCATTGTGGTCTGTGAAGACACGGCCAGAGCGGTCGGCGGCGCGCACCGGCTGCGCGAACTTGACACCATCCGGGTGCGGGGCCGCACACAACCTTCCAAGATTTTCCAGGTGGTCACCGCCGAGGCGCCGCTGAGCCAGGCCGCGCTCGCAACCTATGCCGAGGGGCGGACGGCGATGGCGGAAGGCCGCTGGGCAGACGCGGTGGCGGCGTTCGAGGCTACCCTCCTCCTGGCGCCGGGCGACCGGCCCGCCGCCCTGATGCTGGAACGCTGCCGCATCCTGGTCAGCGAACCGCCTGCGACCGACTGGGACGGCGTCTGGGATTCACCGCGCGCTGCTTAGGATTTGGCCCGGCAGGGTTTGATGTCGGTCGGCTTCGGACGAGCCTTCGGCGCCTCGAAGATGGCGATGTAGCCGGTTCCGCCGGCCATATCGATATGGGAGACCCGGCGATATCCCACGGCTTCAAACTCACACCTGAGCAGGGCCGGCGGCGTCCCGTGGTTCTCGATTTTCCGATCAAGGTCGATGACGCCAACAAGACCACCGGGCTTCATGGCGCCCGCCAGGTTCCATAGCAGGGCGTAGGGACTCTCGATCTCATGGTACATGTGGACCAGCACCGCACGGTCCATGGTCCCCGCAGGTAGTTTCGGATCGTCGGCGGTCCCGATGACGATCCGGACGTTGGCAAGCTTGCGGCGCTCGGCCTCGCGGCGAAGGCCCGCGACATAGGCCTCCACGATGTCCTCGGCATAGACGAGGCCCTGCGGTCCGACGGCGGGCGACAGCCGAAGGGTATGGTACCCCGACCCTGCACCGATGTCGGCCACCACCATGCCTTTTCGGATGCCCAGCGCACGGATCAACTGCCCGGATTCATCAGCGGCGTCCCGGTCGGGGCCGCTGGACCACTGCGGTGAAACGATGCCCGCGACGGGACGGTCTGCCGCCGGGAACCCTGCCGGATCGCGGACGGTTGGCGGGGCCGGGGCGCCGACGCTGGCGGAAGGCGGTGAGCAGGCGCAGAGCAGGGTTGCGACCAGGGCGGCGAGACTGTTCCTCATGGGCGTTACTCAACCCGAATCCACGACCAACACCAGTGAAACGGAAAGTGAACGTGATATAGATGACGTATGGCTGACGCCGCCAGACCTGCCGACGAACTCTTGCCGCCTGCGTTCCGGAACTGGTTCGCGGGGCGAGGCTGGACCGCGCGCTCACATCAGCTGGAGATGGTGGCCAAGGGAAAGGAGGGCCGAGACGCCCTGCTGATCGCGCCCACTGGCGGCGGCAAGACGCTGGCAGGGTTTCTGCCCAGTCTGATCGACCTGTCGCAGCGGCCCCCCGCCAATACGCCAAGAGGCCTGCACACCATCTACATCTCGCCCCTGAAAGCGCTGGCGGTGGATGTGGAGCGAAACCTGGGGGCGCCTATCTCCGAGATGGGCCTGAAGATTATAGCTGAGAGCCGCACCGGGGACACCGGCATCGCGCGCCGCCAACGCCAGAGGATCAAGCCCCCTGACATCCTGCTGACCACGCCCGAGCAGCTGGCCTTGCTGTGTGCCTGGGAAGGCGCGCGGCTGTACTTCGAAGACCTGCGCTGCGTGATCCTGGATGAAATCCACACCCTGCATTCATCGAAACGCGGCGACCTGCTGGCGCTGGATCTGGCGCGACTTCAGGTTCTGGCGCCGGCGATGCGTCGCGTCGGGCTGAGCGCGACGGTGGACGATCCCGAGGTGATCAAGGCCTGGATGGGGAACCATCGGGCGGTTGAGGTCATTTCTTCTCCCCTGTCGGGGGAGGGGGACCCGTTGATCCATACCCCGACCTCGATCGACCTCGTCCGCGGGCCGGCTGGCGCGCAGCCCATTGTTGACATGCTTTTGTCGGAAGGCCGGGTGCCGTGGGCGGGGCATACCGCCAAGCACGCGATGGCCGAGGTCTATGAAGTGATCAGAAAGAGCCGGATCGCGCTGGTGTTCGTCAACACGCGGTTTCAGGCGGAGTTTGCCTTTCAGGAACTCTGGCGGCTGAACGACGACAGCCTGCCCATCGCCCTGCATCACGGCAGCCTGGCGGCCGAGCAGCGGCGCAAGGTGGAGGCGGCCATGGCCCGGGGCGAGCTTCGCGCCGTGGTCTGCACGTCAACTCTCGATCTCGGAATCGACTGGGGCGATGTGGACCTGGTGATCCAGCTGGCCAGCCCCAAGGGCGCATCGCGGATGGTGCAGCGGATCGGGCGCGCCAATCATCGGCTGGACGAGCCATCACGGGCGCTGTTCGTGCCGGCCAATCGGTTTGAAATGCTGGAGTGCCAGGCCGCGCGCGAAGCCATCGCCGAGAACCGGCTGGACGGCGACCCGGCCCGGGTGGGCGCGCTGGACGTTCTGGCGCAGCACGTCATGGGGTGCGCGGTCTCCGAACCCTTCGATCTGCTGGCGCTCTACGACGAGGTCCGTTCCGCCGGGCCCTATCGCGACCTCATCTGGGAGGACTTCGAGCAGGTCGTCGATTTCGTTTCCACTGGCGGCTACGCGCTGAAGACCTACGACCGGTTTCGCCGGATCGTGCAGGGGCAGGACGGCCTGTGGCGCGTGCGTGACCTGCAGACCGCCCAGCGCCACCGGTTGAACGTCGGCGCCATTGTCTCGCCGGCCATGCTGGCGGTGCGGATCGCCATGCGCGGCGGTCGAGGCGGCCGGAAGATCGGCGAGGTCGAGGAGGGCATGCTGGAGATGCTGGACCCAGGCGACACCTTCGTGTTCGCCGGTCAGGTGTGGTCGCTGGTTGGCATGACCAATCTCGATGTGCTGGTAAAGCCGGCCAACGACAAGGATCCCAAGATGCCGTCCTGGGGCGGTTCGAAGTTCGCGCTGTCCACCTACCTGGCAAAGCGGGTGCGGCAGCTGATGTTCGATCAGAACCAATGGGGCGTGTTGCCGGCCGATGTCCGCGAATGGCTGGAGGCCCAAAGAGATCGATCCCGGATCGTTGGAGAGGACGAGCTGCTCCTGGAGACCTTTCCGCGCGGCAAGCGCAACTTCATGGTGATCTATCCGTTCGAGGGCCGGCTGGCCCACACGACGCTGGCCATGCTGCTGACCCGCCGTCTTGAACGTCTGGGCATCGGGCCAATGGGATTTGTCTGCAACGACTATGCGCTGGCGATCTGGGCGCTGAACCCGATGGACGCGCTGGACTACGAGGAGTTGTTCGCCGAGGACATGCTGGGCGACGACCTGGAATCATGGCTCTCCGAGAGCTTCATGATGAAGCGGGCCTTCAAGGGTTGCGCGATCATCTCCGGGCTGATCGAGCGGCGGTTCCCGGGCCAGGAACAGAAAACGGGGCGCCAGATCACCTTTTCAACCGACCTGATCTACGACGTCCTGCGCCGCCACCAGCCGGACCATCTGCTGTTGCGTTGCGCGCGGGCCGATGCAGCTACGGGCCTGGTGGATGTGGCGCGTCTGGCGGGGATGCTGGCGCGGATCAAGGGCCGGATTCGTCATGCGCCGCTCGAATATCTGTCGCCGTTTTCGGTGCCGATCCTGCTGGAGATTGGCAAGGAGCGCTCTCCCGGCGGGGCGGCAGACATGATCCTGGCTGAGGCCGAGGACGAGTTGATCGCCGAGGCGATGGGATGAGGCAGGATGCAGAATCTCTAGTTCCTCTCCCCTCGGGGGAGGGGGACCGCGAAGCGCTGGAGGGGGCTTCCGTCGCCGCGAGCGTTCCGGATGAAGCTCCCACCGTCGGCTTCGCCGCCACCTCCCCCAAGGGGGGAGGAACTGTCGCCCTCAACGCTTGCGGAGGACTCAGGATCACCCTCGGCGCATGCGACGTCGTCCTCCGATGCTCCGGCGCGCTGTGGCTGGCGCAGGACCGTACGCTGGTGGTGGCGGACCTGCATCTCGAGAAGGGGTCGAGCTATGCCGCGCGCGGTCAGATGCTGCCGCCCTATGACACGCGCGAGACCCTGCAACGGCTGGAGGCGGAGATAGCGGAGCTGGTCCCCGACACCGTTGTCCTGCTGGGCGACACCTTCCATGACCGGCGCAGCGAAGACCGGCTGGCGGCGGACGACGCCGACCGGCTGCGAAGGCTGGCGGCGGGTCGCAGACTGGTCTGGGTCATCGGCAACCACGACGCCGACGGGCCGCAGGGCCTGCCGGGTGATGCGGTGGACGAACTTGTGCTGGCGGGGCTCACCTTCCGACACGAGCCGCAACCCGGTCTGCAACCCGGCGAAGTGGCCGGCCACCTGCACCCGGCGGCGCGCGTCAGGGCGCCGCGCGGGACAGTGCGTCGCCGCTGCTTCATCACCGACGGCCAGCGGATCATCCTGCCGGCGTTCGGCGCCTATGCGGGCGGACTGAACGTGCGCGATGCCGCGTTCGCCGGGATGTTTTCAGCGACGCCTCTCACCGGAGTGCTGGGCGCCGCGCGGGTGCGCGCCGTGGGCTGGCGTCAATTGGCGGGGGACTGAGAGCGGGCGCGGTCCCTGGCCGCCAACCCTTTGTCGTGGTCCCGCTCCAATGCTTCCTGCGCGGCCATGACCTCGGCCTTGAGTTGCTGCGCTGTCCTCAGCAGCTTCACTGGCGATTTCTGCTCTACGCCAATCGGCTTGGCCCAGGGGTTGAAGCCGATGCAGTGGCCGCTGAGGTTACCGCACTGGCGAAGTTCGCCAGTCTTGCTGTCCATCACAACGACAACCTGCTCGTCGTCGTTGAGACTGGCGGCCTGGGGGTCCACGGCAGCTGGCTGAACGCTCTGGGCTGACACCGCTGGACGCAACTGCTCCCACATATCGCCCGGCGTGTAGAGCCCCACCGCTACATAGCGGCCGCGTTGGCCTGGACTGCTGAAGGGCCCAAACGCTTCCGCCGCCGGCGCCTCTTCCTTTTTCGCACAGCCGACCAAGGCGAGAAAGATGAGCCCCGTCGCCAACACCTTCGCGTCCATAGCAGAGATCTCCGATCGATCACAAAAGCGTGATCTCATCGGAGCCGGCTGTCAACCTGCGCTATCGCGGCAGCTTAGACACCCCCATAAGGTGCGCATCGATGGCGCGGGCGCACTGGCGGCCTTCGCGGATGGCCCAGACGACAAGCGACTGACCGCGCCGTGCGTCGCCGCAGGCAAAGATCCGGGCGTCAGAGGTGCGGTAATCCTGCACGTTGGCCTTGACGTTGCCGCGGGCGTCCAGCTCGACGGCGCTCTGCTCGACAAGTCCCGACTTGCGGGGCCCCACGAACCCCATGGCCAGCAGCACCAGGTCAGCCTTCAGCTCAAAGGCCGAGCCTTCGATTTCGCGCATCTGCATGCGGCCGTCGTCGCCGGCGACCCATTCCAGGCGGGCGCAATCCAGCGCGGTTACACGGCCGTCCTGCCCCAGCGCGCGGCGGGTGGCGACGGCGAAGTCGCGCTCGACGCCTTCCTGCTGCGAGGACGAGGTACGCATCTTCAGCGGCCAATCGGGCCAGGTCAGCGCCTTGTTCTCGTGCTCGGGCGGCTGCGGCATGATCTCGAGCTGTACCACGGAGGCCGCACCCTGGCGGTTTGAAGTACCGATACAGTCCGAGCCGGTGTCACCGCCGCCGATCACCACCACGTGCTTGCCCTTGGCCGACAGCGTACCGGTGGGCGCCGCCACGTCCTCAGGATCGCCCGCATTGCGCTTGTTCTGCTGGGTCAGGAACTCCATGGCGTAGTGGATGCCGTCCAGATCCCGACCGTGGGCGTTCAGGTCGCGGGGGTCCTCAGCGCCGTTGGCCATGACCAGCACATCGTAGTCATCCAGCAGCCGCTGGACCGAGACGTCGACACCGACCTCGAAATTGCAGCGGAAGATGACGCCCTCCGCCTCCATCTGCCGGATGCGCCGGTCGATGAGGTGCTTTTCCATCTTGAAGTCGGGAATGCCGTACCGCAGCAGGCCACCGGGACGGTCCGACTTCTCGAACACTGTGGTCGCGTGGCCCGCACGCGCCAACTGCTGGGCGCAGGCCAGGCCAGCCGGGCCCGAACCGACCACGGCCACGCGCTTGCCGGTGCCGCGCTCCGAGGGCTGGGGCGTGACCCATCCCTCTTCCCACCCGCGATCGATGATCTGGCACTCGATCGATTTGATCGTGACCGGCGTATCCGGAATGTTCAGCGTACAGGACGCCTCGCATGGGGCCGGGCAGATACGGCCGGTGAATTCCGGAAAATTGTTGGTGGATTGCAGGTTGTCCAGCGCATCGCGCCATTGGTCGCGATAGACCAGATCGTTGAAGTCCGGGATCTGATTGTTCACCGGGCAGCCCTGGTGACAGAACGGAATCCCGCAGCTCATGCAGCGGGACGCCTGCTGCTGCAGTTCAGCCTGCGGCAGGGGTTCGACAAATTCTTTCCAGTGCTTCAGGCGTTCTGCCACGGGCGCATAGCCCCGGTCATGACGCTCGATCTCCAGGAAGCCGGTGGGCTTGCCCATGTAGTCCCCCGTAAACTTTACTATTCAGCCGCGACGGCGGCGGCGGCGGCGCGCTCACGCGCCATATCGGTGAGTGCGCGGCGGTAGTCCTTTGGCATGACCTTGACGAAGGACAGCAGGGCCTTGTCCCAGTTATCCAGGATCTCGGCCGCGCGCTTGCTGCCCGTGTGCAGATGATGGCGCTCGATCAGTATGCGCAACCGCTCGGCATCGAAGGTCAGCAGGTCTCCCATGCCATTGTTGTCCACCGAGACGGAGCGCTGGCCGGGTCGACCCGCATCATCGCCGCCCTGAGCCGGCCCTACTTGCTCAAGATCGACCATGGCCTTGTTGCAAAGCGGATCGAAGCGTCGGCGGGGATCATAGACGTAGGCTACGCCGCCACTCATGCCGGCCGCGAAATTTCGGCCGGTATCACCGAGAACGACCACGACGCCGCCGGTCATGTACTCACAGCCGTGGTCACCCACACCCTCGACGACCGCCACCGCACCGGAATTCCGCACAGCGAACCGCTCGCCGGCCACGCCCTCAAGATAGGCTTCACCTGCGATCGCGCCGTAAAGCACCGTATTGCCCACAACGATGTTCTGGGTCGGATCACGGAGCGATCCCGCGGGCTGACGCACCACGACGCGGCCGCCGGACAGGCCCTTGCCCACATAGTCGTTGGCGTCCCCGACAAGGGTCAGACTGACGCCCCGCGCAGCAAAGGCGCCGAAGCTCTGGCCGGCCGTGCCCTTGAACGTGAGCGCAATCGTGTCATCGGCCAGACCCGCGTGGCCATAGCGCTTGGCCACCTCACCGGAGAGCATCGCGCCTACGGTTCGGTTGATGTTGCGCACGGCGTACTCGCCACGGACCGGCAACCCCTTCTCGAGAGCCTCTTGCGCATCGGCGATCAGGGTGTGGTCCAGAGCGTGCTCCAGGCCGTGGTTCTGGTGCTCGGTATTGCGCAGGCTCTTCTGGCCCTGATCCGGTACGGCATAGAGAATGCGCGACAGGTCGATGCCGTGGGCCTTCCAGTGGTCCAGCGCCGGAGCCATGTTGAGACGGTCAACCCGACCGATCATCTCGGCGACCGTCCGGAAGCCCAGCTGGGCCATGATCGCCCGCAGTTCCTCGGCCACGAAGAAGAAGTAGTTGATCACATGCTCGGGCTGGCCGGTGAAGCGCGCGCGCAGCACCGGATCCTGGGTCGCGACCCCTACCGGGCAGGTGTTGAGGTGGCACTTGCGCATCATGATGCAGCCCGCCGCGATCAGCGGAGCGGTCGCAAAACCGAATTCATCGGCCCCCAGCAACGCGCCGATGGCCACGTCCCGGCCGGTGCGCAGGCCCCCGTCCACCTGCACCGCAATGCGGGCGCGCAGGCCGTTGAGCAGCAGGGTCTGCTGGGTCTCGGCCAGGCCGATTTCCCAGGGCGATCCGGCATGGGTCAGGGACGTCAGTGGCGAGGCGCCGGTGCCGCCCTCGAAGCCGGAGATCGTCACGTGATCAGCCCGGGCCTTGGCGACGCCTGCCGCCACGGTGCCCACGCCCACTTCCGAGACCAGCTTCACCGAAATCCGCGCCCTGGAGTTCACGTTCTTCAGGTCGTGGATCAGCTGGGCCAGATCCTCGATCGAATAGATATCGTGGTGCGGCGGCGGGCTGATCAGGCCTACGCCAGGCGTAGAGTGACGCACACGGGCGATGTTGGCGTCGACCTTGTGGCCGGGAAGCTGGCCACCCTCGCCGGGCTTGGCGCCCTGGGCCATCTTGATCTGGATGTCGTCGGCGTTGACCAGATACTCGGTGGTCACGCCGAACCGGCCCGAGGCGACCTGCTTGATCGCCGAGCGCATGGAATCGCCATTGGCCATCCGGACGAAGCGATCCGGCTCCTCACCGCCTTCGCCCGTGTTGGACCGACCACCGATGCGGTTCATGGCGATCGCCAGCGTAGTGTGGGCTTCCCGGCTGATCGAGCCAAACGACATGGCGCCCGTGGAGAAGCGTTTGACGATCTCCGACGCCGGTTCGACCTCGCCCAACGGGACCGCGGCGCCGTCGGTGAAACGCATCAGGCCGCGGATAGTGAGCAGGCGTTCGCTCTGCTCGTTAATCTCATCGGCAAAGCGCTGGTAGGCGTCGGGCAGGTTGCCGCGCACGGCGTGCTGAAGGCCCGAGACCGACTCCGGCGTCCAGGCGTGGCTCTCGCCGCGCAGCCGCCAGCCGTACTGGCCGCCCACATCCAGCATCGTCCGGTAGATCGGATTGTCGCCAAAGGCGTCGCGGTGGCGGCGTACGCTCTCCTTGGCGATCTCGATCAGGCCGGCGCCCTGGATGGTCGAGGCTGTGCCGGTGAAGAACCGGTCGATCAGATCGGTCGACAAGCCGACGGCGTCGAAGATCTGGGCGCCGCAATAGGACTGGTAGGTGGAAATACCCATCTTGGACATCACCTTCATGATGCCCTTGCCGACCGCCTTGATGTAGTTCTTGCGGACCTCGTAAGCCGAAAGCGCAATGCCGTTGCGGACCCGCAACTGCTCCAGGGTCTGGAACGCAAGGTAGGGATTGACGGCCTCGGCGCCATAGCCGGCCAGCACGCAGAAGTGATGCACCTCGCGGGCCTCGCCGGTCTCCACGACCAGGCCGGTCTGCATTCGCAGGCCCTGGCGGATCAGGTGATGGTGGACCGCCGCCGTAGCCAGGGCCGCCGGGATCGGAATTCGGTCCGCGGAGACCTCGCGGTCGGACAGGATGAGAATGTTATTGTCGGCCAGCACGGCGTCGGTAGCCTCGCGGCAAAGACGCTCGATCGCCGCGTCAAGGCCGTCGGCGCCCTCCTCCGCCGCCCAGGTGGCATCGAGGGTCGCGGTGCGGAAAGCGCCATCCAGCAGCTCATTCACCGCGCGGATCTTGGCCAGATCTTCATCGGTGAGAATGGGCTGGGCCACTTCCAGGCGCTTGTGGGTTCCGGCGTTGCGGCCCAGCAGGTTGGGTCGGGGGCCGATCATGGACACGAGACTCATGACCAGCTCCTCGCGGATCGGATCGATCGGCGGGTTGGTGACCTGGGCGAAGTTCTGCTT
>NZ_JBILRO010000170.1:0-7547 GCF_044372605.1 Phenylobacterium sp. | reverse complement strand
AGCCACATCGGTGGTCAGCGGGCCCAGGGTGTAGAACGGCGCCTCGCCGCAGACCTTCAGCTGTTTGTCCATATTGGCCTTGATCTTGTGCATCGGCACGTGGCCGGGCCCTTCGATCATCACCTGGACATTGTGCTTCCAGGCGATCTGGGTGAGTTCGCCCAGGGTCTCCAGCTCGCCGAACTGGGCCGCGTCATTGGCGTCGGCGATACAGCCCGGACGCAGGCCGTCGCCCAGGCTGAACGACACATCGTAGGCCTTCATGATCTCGCAGATGTCTTCGAAGTGCTCGTAGAGGAAGTTTTCCTTGTGGTGGCTGAGGCACCACTTGGCCATGATCGAGCCGCCGCGGCTGACGATGCCGGTGACGCGCGTGGCGGTCAGCGGCACATAGGCCAGGCGCACCCCGGCGTGAATGGTGAAATAGTCCACGCCCTGCTCGGCCTGTTCGATCAGGGTGTCGCGGAACACCTCCCAGTTCAGGTCCTCGGCGACGCCGTTCACCTTCTCCAGGGCCTGATAGATTGGCACCGTGCCGATCGGCACCGGGCTGTTGCGGACGATCCAGTCGCGGATGTTGTGGATGTTGCGGCCCGTCGAGAGGTCCATGACGGTGTCGGCGCCGCAGCGGATCGACCAGACCATCTTGTCCACCTCGTCGGAGACGTGGCTCAGGACCGCCGAATTGCCGATGTTGGCGTTGATCTTCACCAGGAAATTCCGGCCGATAATCATCGGCTCCAGTTCGGTGTGGTTGATGTTGGCCGGGATGATGGCGCGGCCGCGGGCGATCTCGTCGCGCACAAACTCCGGCGTGCAGAAGTCCGGGATCTCGGCGCCGAAGTCCTCACCGTCCCGGATGAAGGCATCGCCCTGCTGCCGACGCAGGTTCTCGCGGATGGCCACATACTCCATCTCAGGCGTGATGATGCCGCGCCGCGCATACTCCAGCTGGGTGACGTTGGCGCCCGCCCTGGCGCGATAGACCCGGCGGGGCGCATCGAACTGTGGGGCCAGATGCGCGCCCCGGGCAAAGCCGTTGTCCTCGGGCTTCACCGCGCGAGGATTGGTCACCAGCTCCACGTCGCCGCGCGACACCACCCAGGGCTCGCGCGTCTTCTGCAGGCCCTTCTCAATATCGATGGCGGTGGTCGGGTCGGTGTAGGGGCCAGAGGGATCGTACAGGGTCAGAGCCGGCTCATTGGCGCTGGGATGGACAGCCACCTCGCGAAACGGCACACGGATGTCGGGCCAGAGCACGCCGGGCTGGTAGACCTTTTTCGACCCCGGGCGCTCGCCCGTGGGGATGCTGCCGGGTTGCAGTTTGCCAATCAGCTTGTTCATGCGCATGCGGTCCCAAAAGATGGACGGACCACGGGCGGAGGATCAGGAACGCAATGCACCCTTCCCTTCGCCGGCATGACCCGGATCAGGTTCGACGGGTCGTGGGCTCACCCACCTCTCAGCCGCTCTGGCGCGGCCCCCCGAGGACAGGAGACAGAGTAACCCTCTTGTCCACGCCTCGCCAGCCGCAAAAGCGAAGACGAAAAGCCTCGGTGCGCGTATCATTGTTACGAGGGACCCTATGGAGACACGCTCATGAATCGCTCAATTGTCGCCCTGGCCGCCCTGGCGACCCTGTCTGCCGCCGCCGCCTCTACTGCCGCCTATGCGGCCAAGGACTCCTTGCTGGGCGCCGCGCCCGAGCGCGGAACCGGCTTGCCGTCGGGCCAGTGCCTGCGCAGCCGTGATATCCGCGCCCACACCATCGCCGACAGCAACACCCTGTTGATCAGGGGCGGCGACAAACAGACCTATCGCGTGACGATGGCGGGCGGTTGCCTGGCCGGCGCCACACAGTCGGATCCGATCATCACCCGCAACCCGCCGGGCGCTGACCGCATCTGCAAGCCCATTGACCTGGACATCGGTATCGCGCGCGACGGGTTCGAGACCCGTTGCATCGTTGAGTCTATCGTCCGGCTCAGCCCGGAGCAGGTGGCCATGGTGCCGAAGAAGCTCAGGCCCTGACCAGAGGGGTCAGACCCCGCGCCGGATAACCAGCACCTTGCCCGCGTAGGCGGCTACGTCCACGCGGGCGACGCGCTGTACCTTTCGCCCCGTGGCGCTCATGAAAGTCACCTCGACGGTGACCTGCCGGGCGCCGGGCAGGCCGAAATGGACCGGCGTCGCGCCCTGCGAGCCGTAGCCGCCGCCGGTCGAGACCTGTCCCGTACCCAGCAGCTTGCCACCGGCACCATAGACCCGCACCTCGGCCCCGGCCTGGGTATAGCGCCCCTTGGCGTCGAGCACGCTCACCTGCAGGCTCTGCCGCGCCTGCCCGGCCGGCAGCAGGTTGCGGAACAGGTAGTGCCCGCCTACCGCCGTGTAGCCCTTGGTCACAGACAGATCGACGTCGCCATCGCGGTCGAAATCGGCCCAGGCCACGCCATGATCGCCGACGTCCAGGGGCCCGCCCTGGATCAACACCTTACGGAAGCCCTTGCCGCCCTCATTGTGGAACAGGCTGTTGCGCGGAACCTGCTGGCCGGGCGGTCCCGCGTAGGACATCACCGACAGATCGGGAAAGCCGTCGTTGTCATAGTCGCCCCAGGCGGCGCCCACGGCCTCATTGTCCAGATCAACGCCCACAGCCGCCGCAGTGTTGGCGAACCGACCGTCGCCTGATCCCCGCCACAGGGTGTTGCGACCATAGTTGGGGACGAAGAGGTCCAGATTTCCGTCGTTGTCATAGTCGCCGACCGCGCAGCCCACCCCGCCCTGATTGCTCTTGCGCCCGGCGTTCTCCATGCCCAGCTGCGGCGCGACATCCACAAAGGCGGTCCCATCATTCCGCCATAGCGAATCGGTCTTGCCCGACTGGTTGGCCAGGAAGAGATCCAGGTCGCCGTCCTTGTCGTAGTCCAGCCAGCATGCACCGACTGTAGATCGCGCCCCGGTGGGCCCGGCGTCCGCAAACACCTGACTGAACTTGCCGCCATCGTTGCGATAGAGCTTGTTCGGTCCGACCCGGTCTGTGGCGAAAAGGTCGACATCGCCGTCGTTGTCGTAGTCGACCCAGTTGTTCTGGCGTGAAGCCCGGCCCATCAGCGTCAGGCCGATCCCGTCGGCTACGTTGACGAAAGACTTTCCGGCCTGGTTGCGGAAGACGGCAGTGGGCTTCTCCGGCAGGCTCGACCCCGCCAGCAGATCCAGCCAGCCGTCGCCGTCATAGTCGCCCCAGCTGATCGCCCGGAACTCACCGCCCGATGTCGGCAGGCCCAGGCCTGCGCCTGCGCTGGCCAACACACCGCGCTCATTCCGATAGAGCCTGATCTCGCCGCTCTTCAGCGATACCGCCATGTCGAGGTCGCCATCATTGTCGAAGTCGGCCCAGGCGTTGGACAGCGAGCCCGGCATGGCCAGCAGTTCAGGCTGCACCGGCGCAAACGCCGGCTCTCCGACCGGTGCGGCGGCAACGAGCAGGAGGGCGCAGACCGCCGCGGTCGCCGGGAGAAAGCGCCTGGTCATGTTCGTCTCCTCAGTACGGGGTCGTCGCCTTGAGGTTCTGTTCGACCTCGGCGCGGGTGGTCCAGAGATTGCGGAAGGTCTTCTGCGACAGATGCTCAAGCTGGTCGCTGCGGTGCGGCGAGCCGGGCTGGGTCGAGTTGCCATAGCTCATGAGCCCGACCGCCTTGATCGGCGTCGAGAACTCCACCATCGACATCCAGGTCTCACCGTGAACGGGCGTGCGCTTGCCGTCCTTGAGCGGGCTCCAGGTCATGACGTGGAAGACCCCGAGGTTGCCGAAGCCGCCGTTGCCAGGCAGGTCGACCTTGCCAAGGGCGAACCGCGAGACCTCGCCAAACGGCCGATCAAGGGCGCCGTAACTGGCCCTGGCCTCCGTCGCGGCGGCCTTTAGCATGGCGACGGCCTGGTCCGGATCCTTAAGGCCATAGGGCGTGTCGATGGGTCGGGCGGCGTCCCAGCGGACCTTGTAGTTGGCGTCGCTGATATAGTTAGGCCCGGCGAACCTGCGCGCCCAGGCCTCGAACAGCAGGGCGCCCCGGGCATCGGCGTTGACCGTGCGGTCCCAGGCCTTGAGGACGGTGACGGCGGCCTGGACGTCGGGGTCGGCGCTTGCGGCCGCCGCAGCGAGCAGATCGTCCAGCACCCGGTCGGTCATCAACACATGGCTGGTCAGCTTGCGGACCACGAAGTCGTCGAAGGTGATCTTCGGCGGATCGGCCATCAGGTGCGACGCCTGCTGGGCGCGGAGAGACATCGGCCCGTTGTTGGCCATGTAGGCCGGGTAGTCCTTTGCCTGGATCGTCTGCGGATAGGTCGCCACCCAAGGCGGGTCATTGGAGTTCTGCACATAGCCGCTGGGCGGATCGATGACCTTGGGCAGCTCGGCGTAGGTATGGGTCTCGGTCCACAGCGTCTTCGAGGTGTCGCCGGGGACGAGGCCGCCCCACCTGGCGACATCGCCATCCGCGTGTTTGGGCAGAATGCCGTTGTAGAGGTACTGGATGTGCCCCTCCCGGTCGCCGTAGACGATGTTGAACGAAGGCACCTGCAGCCGGTTCATGATCGCCTGGTAATCGGCGAAGCTCTTCGACTTGCCCATGTCCCAGTACTGGCGAAGCCCGCCCGGCCGATCGAGACCTGCCACACGCAGGGCCACCGTCTTGCCGTCGGCGCGGGTGAACACCGGGCCGTGCACCGAGGATCGCAACTCCAGGGTCTCGGTCTTGAGGGACCCATCCGCCTGCCGGACCTTGAACGTGGTCGTCGAGGTCGTAAACGGGCGCACCTTGCCATCGTAGAGATAGCCGCCGTCAGCCAGCTTCAGTTCATAGTTGGTGGCGCCCAGGATGCCGTTGACGGTGTTGGTGAAGCCCATCCGCTCGTTGAACATGAAGCGCAGCACCGGCAGGCCCACCTGGGTGGCGCCGTACATCTTGATGCTGGGTCCGTTGAGGTCGGCCTCAAAATAGGTGAGCTGGCTCGGTGCCCAGGGCAGGTGCGGGTTGGCCAGCAGCAGGGTGTTTCCGCTGGCCGATTTCTTCGGCGCAACCGCCCAGGCGTTTGAGCCCGCGTCGGCGTTGCCCATCGTGCGCGCCTGAGGCGCCACATAGACATAGTTCATCAGGCGGTGGCCGTGGGCCATGACATCGACGCCGGTGATCGGAAAGACCTGCCGCACCGAAGGATCCAGCGCCTCGGGGTGAGCCTTGGCATAGGCGTTCATACCCGCCGCGAAGGCATCCAGATTGGCCCGGAAGCTGGCCGGCTCCTTGGCGTACCAGGCCCTGGCCCGTTCGTAGATTCCGTTGGCGAGAACCCACTTGTCAGACTCAATCTCCGAGGCGCCCCAGTACTCGGCAGCCCGACCCCGGGCCTGACCGTACAGCTTGACCACAACGTCGCCGTGGTTCTGCGCGGTGGCGTAGCCGAAGCCGAAGAAGACACCGGCCTCGTCCTTTCCGTAGACATGCGGCACGCCGTAGCTGTCCCACAGGATCTCACCGCGCGGCCCGGGAGCTGCACCCGCCGTACCTCCCAGAGCCAGCAGGATCATGGCCGCCAGGGCCGCGAACATTGTCGAAATCGCCCGGCTCATGATCCCTGCTCCCTCAAATCCCGATCAGAAGTCCCACTGCACCCGGGCGTAGTAGGACCCGCCTGTGAAGCCGATCGGCGAGGTGCCGGGGTACTGCCCGGCGCCAAGGTTAGCATTGAAGATACCGACCGCGTCCGGATAGTTGTTGAACAGATTGTTCGAACCCACCGCGAACGTCACCTTGTCACGGAATTTGTAGCTGACCTCCAGGTCCGTGATCCATTCAGCGCCATAGCTGCGGTCGTTTGCCGCAAGATTCTGCCTCACGGTGTACTTGCCGAAGCGGGTCTGACGCAGATTCACGCTCACATCATTCCAGGTCCAGGCGGCGCTCAGCGCGATCTTGTCCTTGGGGATCGCCGTGGTCAGGTTGCCCTGGCTCAACCGGTCGAACAGCACGAACGTCGGGCCCAGCGCGCTCAGCTGCGGCGGGTTGGCGATGATGCTGCGGATCTCGGTTTCATTGTGGTTGTAGCCGGCCGAGGCCCGAAGCGCGCCCCAGTCGCCCAGGTCCTTCTTCCAGGTCGCCACGATGTCGATCCCGTCCGTACGGGTGTCGATGGCGTTGGTATAGTACTGGCCGCTGAGCGAGCCCGGCAGGCCATTGGCCACCAGGATCGCCGACACCGCAGCACCGGTCAGGGTGCTGGTGATGGCGATGCGCTTGTCGATATCAATGCGGTAGGCGTCCACCGTGATCGCCAGGTCCGGCATCGGCTCCAGCGTGAAGCCCAGGCTGATGTTGGTGGACTCCTCGGGCGTGAGCGGCTGTGCGCCAAGGGCGCGAGCCTCACGCGAGCCTACCGGCAGGGTCTTGATCTGCAGCAGGTCCAGCACCCCGCTTACCAGCCGGAACTGGCTGGACGAGGCGGCATAGTTCTGCTGGGCCAGCCCCGGTGCGCGGAACCCGGTGGAGACCGCGCCACGGACCGCCAGCCAGTCAGTGACCTCGAAGCGGCCGTTGACCTTGCCCACCAGGGTATCCCCGGAAGCGTCGCTGTAGTCCTCGTAGCGGACTGCCGCACCCAGGAAGAGCCGCTCCGTCGGCGACCACCCCAGTTCGCCATAGGCCGCGTAGTTGTTGCGCGACGAGGAACTGGCGTCCGACGGCTGGAACCCGGGCGTCGCCTGGGCGCCGGTGGCGGGACGCTGCCCGGCGAACGGCTGGCCCGCCGGGATCACATAGAGACCGGCCTGATAGCTGGCCAATTCACCGGCCTCGACCCGGTAGGTCTCGCGCCTGTGCTGCGCACCGAGCGAAACCTGCAGATTTCCGGCGCTCTCCAGTTCGAAGGCCCGCGTCAGGTCCAGCGAATTGACCCACTCCGTTGAGCGCAGGGCGCCGACGTAGAACACCGTTGGACTGCTCGGGCCCAGGCTGGCGTTGATCGTATTCGAAGTGTTTTCGGTGGCGCGGTTGTAGCCGAGGGTGGAGGAGATATCCCAGTCCCAGCCGCCAGCCTTGCCGCGGACGCCAGCGGCGAACTCATAGTCCCGCTCGCGGATCACCAGATTGGGCCGGAAGCCCTCCGGATAAATCTGCGGCAGGCTGTTGACGCTGTTGGGCGCGCGGAAGGTGAACGGCAGATCCGACACCCGGCGGCTGACCGTACCGAAGGAATAGAGCTCGGTCTCGTCGTCCAGCGAATAGGTGATGTTATAGCCCGCGTTCGTGCCGATCTGCGGCAGCACGCCGGAGTTCAGGGTGATCAGCCGGTCGACCGTCAGTTCGCGCGGATCCGGCAGGCCTGACGGGATCAGGCGCGGATAGATCTGGATGTTCGGCGCCACGGGACTAGCCCGGTTCGACAGGAGCTGGCTCTTGTGACTGGCGAAGACATTCAGTTGCGCCTTGTCGCCAAGAGCCCAGCCGTAGGTGCCGTTGAGCTGCCAGAGCTCACCGTCGCTGCGGTCGAAGTTC
>NZ_JBILRO010000169.1:0-7562 GCF_044372605.1 Phenylobacterium sp. | reverse complement strand
CGGAGGATGTGACCCGTGCATCCGGCGTACAGCCGATGCTGCCGCGCGGCGTCGCCAGCCTGTCGGGGCGCCGTGAGCGCTTCGACCGGCTGCCAGGTGATGCCGATACGATCAAGGCCTACGTCCGCGCGTTTGCGGAAGCCTGAGGTCTTGATCCCCAAGGTTCACACCCTGTCCAATGGCGTGCGCGTTGTGTGCGATCCGCTGCCTGGCTGGCAGACCGTGGCGCTGTCCGTCGTCGCCGGTCGCGGCGCGCGGTTCGAGGACAAGGCCCGCTCGGGCTGGTCGCACCTGCTGGAGCACATGGTCTTCAAGGGCGCGGGCGACCGGTCTGCGCGTGAAATCGTCGAGGTGATCGAGGCCGAGGGCGGCAACATCAATGCGGCCACAGGCTATGAGCGGACCAGTTTCCAGATCCGGGCGCTCAAGGCCGGCCTCGACCTCGGCGCCTCTGTGCTCGGCGATCTGGTGCTACGCCCGGTCATGGACGAGGGCGATCTGGAACGTGAGAAACAGGTCGTTGGTCAGGAGATCGCCGAGGCGGCCGATACCCCGGACGATCTGGTCTTCGAACTGGCGCAGCAGGCCGCGTTCTCGAGCCAACCGCTGGGTCGCCCTATCCTCGGTACGCCGAAGTCCATCGGCGCGGCCACGATCCAGACCCTCAGCGACTGGCGCGCCGCCCTCTATGCGCCGGAAACCCTGGTCGTAAGCGCTGCGGGTGCGGTGGATGAGGATGAGCTGCTGCGGCTGGCCGAACGGGAATTCGGCGGCGCGTCCGGCGCTGGCCTTCCCGCCGCCGAAGCGGCGACGTTCATATCCGGGTCGAAGACGCTCGCGCGCAAGCTGGAGCAGGCTAATCTGGTGCTGCTGTTACCGGCCGTCGGCGTCCAGGATCCCGACTATTTCGCGCTCCGGCTGCTGGCCGAGATTCTGGGCGGCGGCATGGCGTCACGCCTGTTCCAGGAGGCCCGCGAGGCGCGTGGGCTGGCCTACGCCATTGACGCCTATTCCGAAACCTATGCGGACACCGGCGTGCTGGGCGTGTTTGCGGGCTGCGAGGCGAAGAACGCGGTCGAACTGGCGCAGGTGACCGCCCGCGAAATCCAGGGACTCACCCGACCGGTTCCGGACGCTGAGCTGGCCCGCGCCAAGGCCCAGCTGAAAGGCTCGATGTTCATGGGTCGCGAGTCTGCACTCGCCCGCGCAGAGCAGGCCGCCGGTCAGGTTCTCCTGTTCGGCAAAACCCTGGATCCGGAGGATCTCGCGGCCGAAATCGACGCCGTCACCCCGGCCCAGCTCGCCGCCCTGACCAGCCGCATCCTGGCCTCACGCCAGGCTGCGGTCGCCATCCTGGGCCCCCGCGCTGCTCTGGGCGCGGCAGAGTCGTTCGAACAGGCGCTGTTCAACTGACCGCGCCAACGCGATCACCGCCCTTGACCTCAATCCAAAATCCGCGACGCTCACCACATGGCCCTTCTGGACTGGATCGCGCCCGAGAGCGGCCTTCGCATTGAAGGCGAGGGCGTGTTGCTGCGCCCGCCGCGCGCCCAGGACTATGCCGAATGGCGTGATCTGCGTGCCCAGAGCCGGGCCTTCCTGCAGCCTTGGGAGCCGACCTGGCCGGCGGATGATCTTTCACGAGCCTCATATCGCCGCCGTCTGATGGCCTATGCACGGGACCGCGACGCCGGGGTCGCCTATCCCTTCTTTGTGGTTCGCGCGGCAGACGAGGCGCTGACCGGCGGCATCACCCTGTCGAACGTTCGCCGCGGCGTCGCCCAGATGGGATCGGTGGGGTACTGGTGCGGTCAACCCTTCGCGCGCCAGGGCCTGACGCTGGCGGCCGTGCGCGCGCTCACCGCCTTCGCCTTCCGGACTCTGGCGCTCCACAGACTGGAGGCCGCCTGCATTCCGGACAACGATCCATCGCGCCGCTTACTGGCCCAGGCGGGCTTTTCCGAGGAGGGATTTGCCTCCGCTTATCTTAAAATTAACGGCGCATGGCGAGATCATGTCTTGTTCGGCCAGTTGAACTCCCATGGGGGACATGAGGGTCCGGACGTGGAGGTGTCGGTCTGACCGTCGCTTTTGATTTCAAGGCTCTGATCAGGACGAAATGGCCAACGAGCGCTGGACATGGGACGCTACGGCCAATCTTGAGGCCCTGGGTGCCGCCGAGGTCGCTCTGTGGGTCTGGGAGCCGCAGAAGGACCGCCTGCGTCTGACCGGCGCCACCCGCAGTCTGGGCCTGGGGCCCCTGGCGCCGGACTGTTCCTCAGCGGCGCTGCGGGCTCTGACGCTGCCCCAGGATCGGGCGATGGCCGAGGACATCCTGCGACTTCAGCAGCCGGGCGGCGAGGTGGCCGTGCGCCTGCGGCTGCGTGGCGGCGCGCCCAGTGTCTGGCGCGGCGTCTGGCTGGAAGAAGGTGTCCGCGCCGCTGGCGTCGTGGCCGCAGAAGTCCGGTTTGCCGCTTCCGGCATCGATACCCTGACCGGTCTGGCCGACCGCCGCACCTTCATCACCCTGGCGCGCGAGCGCCTGCAGGCGCCCGGCGACTACGAGCTGATCGTGGCCGATCTCGACCGATTGCGGCGCCTGAACGAAGCGCTTGGCCATGAGCGCGCCGATCTGGTGCTGGCCGCGCTGGGCTCCCGGCTGGCCGCGACTTTCCCGCCGGGCGCCCTGCTGGCGCGGATCGGAGAGGACGAGTTCGCCTCACTGGCGCCGAAGACGATCTCGCCGGGCGCCGATGCCCTTCGCAGCGCTCTCGAACAGCCCCTGCGCGTGGCGGGTTTCGATATCCATCCCAGTCTTTCGATCGGCGCCGTGACCGCCGCAGGCGGCGATGAGGCGCCGGAGGCCACCGAGCTGTTGCGCCGCGCCGAGCTCGCGGTGGAATCCGCCCGGAGCCACGGCCGCGGCGGCGCTGCGGCCTATGGTCGCGGGCTTGAGACGGACGGTCTGTCGCGGCTGGCCCTTGAGGGCGACCTGAAGGGCGCCCTGCGGCGCGGCGAGCTGATGCCCTTCTATCAACCCATCGTGCGGCTCTCCTCCGGCGCGCTGTCGGGTTTCGAGGCGCTGGTGCGATGGAAACATCCCCGTCGCGGTTTGCTCACCCCCGATCAGTTCCTCCCACTCTGCGAGGAAATGGGCCTGATGCCCGAACTGGGCTCGATGATGATGCGCGAGGCGGGCCAGCAGCTGGCGGCCTGGCGCCGCCGCCACCGGGCAGCCGGCGAGCTCACCGTGGCCGTCAATCTCTCCACTGGAGAACTGGATCGGCCTGATCTTGTGTCCGAGGTCACATCGATTCGCGCCGAAACCGGCTTGCCGCCGGGCGCGCTCAAGCTGGAGGTCACCGAAGGCGACGTCATGCGCGATCCCGACCGCGCCGCTGTGGTGCTGCGCGCCCTGCGCACCGCCGGGGCCGGCCTGGCGCTCGATGACTTCGGCACCGGCTTTTCGGCGCTCTCCTATCTGACCCGGTTGCCCTTCGACACGCTGAAGATCGACCGCTATTTCGTACGCACCATGGCCGCCAACGAAGGTTCGGCGAAGATTGTCAAATCCGTTGTGACCCTCGGACAGGATCTCCACATGGAAGTGATCGCCGAAGGCGTCGAGAACGCCATGATGGCCCAACACCTCCAGTCGTTCGGTTGCGACTACGGCCAGGGCTTCGGCTACGCCCCTGCGCTATCGGCCCAGGAGGCGGAGGTCTACCTCAACGAGAGCTATGTGGATGGTGCGGCGCCGGTGAAGGCGCGGGGATAGCGCCTCCTCAGGCCTCCCCGGCCTCCGCGCTCAGAAAGGTCGGGTCGACCCCGAGCTTGGCCAGGGCGCGGGTCCATTTTGTCTCGTGGTCGTCGTCGAACACCAGCGCCTCGTCGGCCTCCACTGTCAGCCAGACATTCTGCCGGATCTCCTGTTCCAGCTGACCGGCGCCCCAGCCGGCATACCCCAGGGCCAGCATGGCGCGCCGCGGGCCGGTCGCCGTCGCCATGGCGACCAGCACCTCCCGGGTGGTGGTGAGCGCCATACCGCCGGGCACGGTCATGGTGTGCTCGGCGCCGAAGTCGTCGGTGTGCAGCACGAAGCCGCGCTCCGTCTCCACTGGCCCGCCCATCAGCACCGGGCGCTCAGCCATCCCCGCCGCGCCCTCGATTTCCAGCCGCTCCAGCAGAGTGGGCACGCTGAGGCCCTCCAGCGGGCGGTTCACCGCCACCCCCATCGCGTGGTCGCCGTCATGGGCGCACACCAGGATCAGGGCGCGTTCGAACCGCGCGTCGCCGATGCCAGGCATGGCGATCAGGAACTGACCCGTCAGGAAGGCGCCGTCCATGGTGTCCAGAAAGATCCGCCGCACAAATCTTGAAAATCGAGACTACGGTCGCGACCGCTTCTCAGGTATCAGCATGGCTTCCGATCTCTATGCAAGGACCACAGGCCATGACCATCAAAGTTGGTGATACGCTGCCCGCCGCGACCCTGACCCAGGCGACCGCCGAAGGGCCGAAGCCCGTCAAGACCGAAGACTTTTTCAAGGGCCGCACCGTCGCCCTCTTCGCCGTGCCGGGCGCGTTCACGCCGACCTGCTCGGCCAAGCATGTCCCCGGCTTCAAGCAACTGAGCCCTGATCTCAAGGCCAAGGGCGTCGATGAGATCGCCTGCCTGTCGGTCAACGACGCCTTCGTGATGCGCGCCTGGGGCGAGGATCAGGCCGTGGGCGACGACATAATCATGCTGGCCGATGGCAACGGCGACTTCACCACCGCGCTTGGCCTGGAGATGGACGGTAGCAAGTTCGGCATGGGCAAGCGCTCGCAGCGCTACTCCATGATCGTCAAGGACGGCGTTGTGAAGGAACTGAACGTCGAGCAGGGCGGTGAGTTCCGGGTGTCGGCCGCCGACTATCTGCTGGCTCAACTCTAGCCGAACCGCCGGCTCAGGAACCGCGAGCCGGCCTCGCCGAACCGCCAGGGCGTCTCGACCGCCTTGGACAGACCGATACGCGGGCCGACCTCCACACCGGGGGTCGGTCCTGCGACCAGTTGAAAGGGCGCGGCGTCCAGCGGCAGGCCGTCATGATCGCGCGAAACCGCCAGGGCCTGCGCCAGTTTGCCGGGACCCGAGCACAGCGCCCGCGGATCAGCTACCCCGCGCCGGCCCCGCATGACCTCCAGGCCCAACATCGGCTCCAGCGCCCGGATGAGCACGGCGCTCCCCGGCGCTTCGCCGCACACGACGTTCAAACACCAATGAATCCCATAGGAGCGATAGACATATGCTCGCCCCGGCGGCCCGAACATCGCCGCGTTCCGGTCAGTTCGTCCCCTGAAGCTGTGCGAGGCAGGATCCTCGTGATGGTAGGCCTCGGTCTCGACAATCCGCCCGCCCACGCCCTCGATGAACAGGTTGCATCCGATCAGTTCACGCGCGACCTCGGCGGGATGCCGCCGCCAGAATCCTTGACGTTCGGCGTCAGAAGGTCCGGAATGTTGCTCAACAACAGAAACCATCCAGGGAAGATGCGCCATGGCATATGTCGAAGGCCAGACCGTCCACGACGCCGACAGCCACATCATGGAACTGCCGGGCAAGATCAACAGCTACATCGACCCGAAGTTCCGCGCCGACTTCGTCGAGAAGACCGGTCGTAAGGAGGTTCTGCCCGAATGGTTCGCCAGGGCCGCCGAGAAGGCCCGCGACCCCGAGTTCCTGGCCGGCGCAGAGGCCAACATCCTGCTTCGCAAGAACTACGAGGCGCTCGGCGCCTTCAACGCTGACCACCGTCCCAGGACGCTGGACTATCTGGGTTTCACATCCCAACTTGTGTTTACCACCGCCTGTCTATCAAACTTCGGTCTCGAACAGCTGGGCGAGGTCGAACTCGCCGTCGAGGCCGCGCGCGCCCACAATCGGATGATGACCGAGTTCTGCTCGGTGGACCGCCGCCTGCTGGCCACCGGCTATGTGCCGCTGATCGACCGCGCACGGGCGCCGCAGATTGCCCGAGAGGCGCTGGCGCTGGGCGCCAAGGCGCTGGTGGTTCCGTCCCGCCATCCGCCCGGCTTCTCCCCCAGCCACCGCGAGCTGGATGCGCTCTGGGCTGTGGCCCAGGAGGCCGGGGTGCCGATCTTGTTCCACGTCGGCGGCGAGGAGAAGATGCCAAGTGCCTACCTGGAGAATGGCCTGCCCTACGTAAAGGATTTCCACGGGGGCGACGAGAATTTCACCTCGCTGTCCTTCATGTCGATCCCGCTGAGCGTCTGGCAAACACTCTCGGCCCTGGTGATCGACGGTGTCTTCGACCGCTTCCCCCGCCTGAAGTTCGGCGCCATCGAGCTGGGCGCCTCCTGGCTGCCCAGCCTGATGAAGTTCCTGGATTCAGGGGTCGCCGCCTTCGGCAAGGAGGAGCGCCTGCAGACCCTTTCGGGCACGCCGTCGGAAATCCTGCGCCGCCAGCTCCGGGTCACGCCCTATCCGCACGAGGACGTCCGCTGGATCATGGAAAACTCCGGCGAGGACATGGTGCTGTTCTCCTCGGACTTCCCCCATGTCGAAGGTGGCCGCAATCCGCTGAAGCGATTCAACGATAACCTGGCGGGGGTAGACGAGCGGCTGAAGCGCAAATTCTATCGTGACAACTTTATCAACCTGATGGGGAACGGCCTGGCCAGGGACCTGCACGACCTGCCGTCGCTGGCGGCGGCCTGAGCAGGTGCCTCTACGACCCGACAACCATGAACGAAGTCGTCACCGGCGTCCGCGTCCGCGAGCCCTACTGGTGTGAACGTTCCGGTCAGGCGGGGGCCGGTGTTCCCGGGCCATCACATAGCAATGGGGACAGCTGAGTTCGCCTCGTCCTTCGTAGCGGGCCCCTCTACCGCACGCGCCATGGCGGCCAGCAGTTCAGCGATCTGGATGGGCTTGGGGCTGTGCTCGTTGAAGCCCATCGCCAGGTAGTGGTCGCGATCACCTGAGGTGACGTCAGCTGTCAGCGCTATGGCCGGGATGTCGCGGTTCGCGCCCGGGCCAGCGCGCAGGCGTTGCAGCAGTTCGACGCCGCCCATCTCCGGCATCTGGATGTCCGAGATCAGCAGGTCGAATGGTTCGGCGGCCAGCGCTTCCAACGCCTCTGCGCCGCTCGACGCCTTGGCGATCCGGTGATCGAACGTAGCCAGCATCTGTTCAACGACCATCAGGTTCACCAGGTTGTCGTCCACAACGAGGATGGATAGCGGACCCAACAATGTGGCGGTCGCCACGGCCTCAGGGACCTGCACCGCTGCCAGTGCGACGTCGACCGGCGCCTCGATATGGAAGGTCGAGCCACGATCGAGAGTGCTCTCGACCCAAACCCTCCCGCCCATCAGTTCGGTGAGTTGTTTGACGATGGCAAGGCCCAGTCCCGTGCCGCCAAAGCGTCGGGCGTTGGCGTCCTCTACCTGGGAAAACCGGTCGAACAGGACCGGGATATGCGCCTCGGCGATGCCCGGTCCGGTGTCCCGCACTGAAATCCGCAGATCCACAGCGCCGTCATCGAGCGCGGCGGCTC
>NZ_JBILRO010000167.1:0-7623 GCF_044372605.1 Phenylobacterium sp. | reverse complement strand
CGGGCCGAAACGTCCTTGCTGAGGGTGAACATTGACGGTCTCGACCACCAGGGCGTCGCCCTCCCACCAGGCGGTACTGTCCCCCATCCAGGGATGCAGGGTCACGGGGCCATGGGCGGCCTGGGCGGCGGCCTTGGTCGGCAGGATCGGGATCACTCGGACCCCGAACCCCATCTCGACCACGACCACCAAAGCGTCGGCGGTGAGCAGGAAGCGGTAGTTCGAGTTATAGATATTGTTGAGCATGCCCGGCCCACCCGAGCCGCGTGACCCGATCAAGCAGCGGTCATTCGGCGCCAGGTCCTCAGGTCCGTCGGGGTCCATGCGGTTGCGCATCACCGCCGCCTCGCGCGAGCGCTGGCGGCCAAGATCGGTGAGCGGCAGGCGACCGTCGTCGGGCGTGACGATCCAGGCGGTGCGGTACTGCCCCTTGATCCTGGCGAACGCGTCGCCAGCGTCGAGAAAGACGGCGCTATGGGCTGCGCCCAGCGCGCCCTCCCCGGCCGGCGGCGGGCCGGCGTTGGGATCGCTGGGCAGGGCGTCGCGCTCGGCAGCCTTCTTCATGGGATCGGCGGCGGCCCGCGCCTTGGCCTCGGCCTCGGAAAGCGTCGGACCCTTGAGGCTCGCAGGCCGCTCCAGCCAGGTCAGCGAGGCGTTGGTCCAGACGCCGCTCAGGTCCGGCTTGCCGCCGGCGGCGCGCGAGATGGGCGGGCGATCCTGAGCCTGGGCGGCGGCGCCCAGGGCCATGGCAAGCCAGACGGCGATGACGATCAGCGGCTTCATGGCTTCTCCCCCAGAATACGATGACAGTTGCAATAACCCCCGGCGTGATATCCAAACCGCCGGGTACCACGACGAACTATAAAGGAACAGCTATGAACATCGTTGAGGAGCATCCTGCCGTGACGGCTTACTTGGAAGGCATTGCAGCCGAGTCCAGCCCCCACAGCACTGATCGCTTCTGCTATGGCAAGTGTGGCCGGGAAGCTTATGAGCTGGGAGCCCTCAAGGCCCAGCTCCATATACTGGCCCAGAAGTACCCGCTAGTGGCTGAAGAACTGGCCAGGAGCGCAGCCTACCGGACGGAAAATGCCTGAGACGCCAAGACCGTGACAACTCGGTGACCGTGGCAATAATCCCCATTTCCGCGCAAAGTGCTGAGCGCAAAATACGGCTACGGTGGCGCTTCACTTAATCCCCCTCAGAGGGACCGATCTTCGGCGTCCTGGCCAAAACCCCGACCCATCTGCCAAGAGGTCCAGTCAAACGGCTATCCAGCGCCCCGCCCACCAACTCGAAACAAGTTGACATTCTCCGGGTCTAATGTTCTTGTTTTGTTCATGTCCACCCCCGTCGATATTCCCGAACTGCCCGAGGACGATGCCGTCCTGCGGGAGATCGCGGCGATGGATCTGGCGCTGGCGCGGCGACTCTATGGCGAGGCCATGGGCGAGGCGGATGCGGAGAAGGCGGCCGATATCACGCGGGCCTACAATCGCGTCACCCGCTCGCTACGTCAGTCGATCGCGCTCAGGGCGCGCCTGGCCCAGGGCTGGGAAAACCATCACGTCCATCACGGGCGGCGCGTCGACCTGACCGGCGAGAGCCCTACCCTGTCGTACCGTGGCCTGACGGCGGGCGGGCTGATACCGGAGGCCCGGCCCGATGCGGCGGCGGCAAGGGCGGAGGCTGACCGGCGCCGTGCGATCCTGCAGCGGGCGGTCCAGCGGATCATCTGGAACGAGCGTGAGACCGAGCGTCTCGACCGGCCTGCGGCCGCCCGCCTTCGGGACCGCCTCGCCGATGAGGCGCTGGCCGCCGTCGCCGATCCGGTCCTGGCCCGCGCGCCGGTGGAGCGGCTGGTCCGCGACGTCTGCCGACGCTACGGCCTGCGCTACAATCCCGACTGGGAAAGCCTGCCCAAGCCGCTGGAAAGCTGGCTCTTCCCCCAAATGGAACTCGCGGACGACGGGTAAGGCGCTTCAGCCCTTCTCCACCGGCTCCACCAGGAAGTGCCGGCCCTCGCGGTCCTCGATCTCCACCACCCAGACATCGGGGTCGATGCGGACGGCGCGTTCGATATAGCGGTCCAGGTCCGGCTCGGCCGTGGAGGCGACCGGCTGCATCCAGATGCGGTCGCCGTCGCCCCGTGTGGCTTCAGCCAACAGCCGCGCCGTGCCGTCGCTGCGGTTCAGGATCTTGACCAGCACCGCGCCGGCGCGCGGGTCGCCCTTGCGCACGACCACGGCGAAACCGCCGCCGATCTCGACGCGGCGGATCAGGGCGCCAACCCAGATATCGGCAGACAGCAGCATGGCGCAGACCATGCGCTGATGCGCCGGGCGCCCGTCAACCCCGGGTCAACCTTCCTGGGTTACAGCTTGCGCCCAGACGGCCAGACAAGGCCGCGAGAGGCTAAACGCATGACGAGCACGCGCAGAAGCGCGAGGCCGGCGTGGCGGTGGATGGGTATTTCGGGTCTGGCCGTGCTGGCCGCCCCCGGCGTGGCGCTGGCCAGGCCGGTCGACCTGTTCATCGAACGTGCGGCGACCAGCGAGGCGGGCGACCGCTGCGGTCTGTTCTCGCCGGAGGTCGCAGCCGCGCTGGCGGCGGCGACGCAGCAGGCCCGGGGCGCGGCGCTCCGCGCCGGATCCGACGCCAGAACCCTGACCAGCCTGGAGCGCGACGCCCGCTTTCGCGCCGCGCGGCTGGAGTGCGACAGTGAGCGGGTGGTCGACGCCGCCAACCGCGTGAAGAGCGCGTTCGCCGGCTATCAGCGTATTTCCCGGATGGTCTACCCCGGCGATGTCGCCGACTGGCGGGCCGATCGCACCACGGGCCGGGCGGCGCGCTGGCGGCTGTCGCAGGACAGCCGGTTCGGCGCGGACCGGATGACCTTCGGGCTGGCGGGCTGGGACGGCGCCAACGGACTGCTGGCGGTGGCGACCTTCGCCGATGGCCGCACGCCCTATGCGGCGCGCCTGGTCATGCGCGATGGCGCCCGCACGCTGGGGCCCTACCTGATCGCCACCGGCAAGGCCGCGCCCCTGAGCGCCAAGCTTCCGCCGCGCACCGCTACCCGCAGCTATCTGGCCGAGGCCCGCAGCCCGGCGGGGCCGGAGCTGCTGCCCAAGGCGGTGGAGGCGGGCTGGGCGTTTCGCTTCCCGGTGGCCGCCGCCCAGGCGCTGGGCGACCTCGACCCGCGCGAGTCCATCGCCGTGGAGTTCCTGTTCTCCGGCGAGCGGGTCCGGACCGCCTATGTGGAGGTGGGCGACTTCGCCGCCGGCCGCGCCTTCCTGCGACTCGCCTCGCGCTAGACGTGCTGGCGGATGGCCGGGTCGGACGCCAGCACAGGCATCCGGACCGTCACCGCGGTGCCCGCACCCACGGCGCTCTCCAGGCTCATCTCGCCGCCGTGCAGGCGGGCGAAGGCGCGGACCAGGGACAGGCCCAGGCCGGACCCCGCCGCCCGCTGCTGAGCGTCGCCGGCCTGCTCATAGGGGCGTCCAAGCCGCTCCAGATCCTCACGCGCGATGCCGACGCCGGTATCGGCGACGACCAGCTCAAGACCTCCATTGCGCGCTTGCAGGGACAGGGTGACCGCCCCGCCCCGTGGCGTGAACTTGAGCGCATTGGAGATCAGGTTGAGGGTGATCTGCTTCAGCGCCCGGCGGTCGGCTTCGGCGTAGAGCGACCCGGGCGGCAGGACGGCGCGCAGATGCACCCCCAGCCGCTCCGCCTCACCGCGCATCAGCCGCAGCACCGACTCCACAGCCTCGCGCGCATCGAAGTACTCCAGGGTGAGCTCGTAACGCTCGGCCTCGATCTTCGACACGTCGAGGATGTCGTTGATCAGCTCCAGCAGGTGGCTGCCGGACTCATGGATCAGCCCGGCGTACTCGGCGTAGCGGTCAGCCATGGGGCCAAACAGCCGCTGCCGCATGATGTCGGAGAAGCCCATGATGGCGTTCAACGGCGTGCGCAGCTCGTGGCTCATATTGGCCAGGAACCGCGACTTGCCGGCGTTCTGCTGCTCGGCGGACAAGCGCGCCTCGTCGAGCGCCCGCTCGCGCAGGTGCTGGACGGTGGCGTCACGCACGGCGGCGATCAGATCGCCGTTGGGGCCAGGGCGTAGCGCGATCTCGAGGCAGCAGTCCGGGTCGAACGCCGCCTGAACCTGCACCAGCGCCTGGCCGGTGGCGGCCGCCTCACGCAGGGCGGCGTCAAACGTGGGCAGATCGGCTTCGGCGAATAGCTCCCCCAGGGGGTGGCCTTCAAGGTCGCCGGGCTCAAGACCAGCGACCGGAGCCCCCGCCGCGATCCGGACAAGGCCTTCGGGGCTCAGCCGGGCCAGCAGGTGCGGCTGGTCATGCAGCAGCGTCCGCTCCATGGCCTGGCGCGCGTCCCGACGCTGGTCACGACGCAGTTCGCCCAGCTGACCCATCAGGCCGACGGCAAAGCCCACCACGGCGCTCGAGAGCGCCAGCAGGCTCAGCCAGGGTGCAAGCGCGATGTCCGGCTGCGGCAGGGTCTGGAACACAGGCGTGAGCGCCGACAGCGCCGCAGTCGCCAGCGCCGTGGCGGCGCCCAGAGCGCCCAGGTCGCGATCGCGCCAGACCAGTCCCGCCGCCGCAGGCGCCAGGCACCAGGCGGCCAGCGGACCGGCCACGCCGCCGGTGAGGTGAACCGCCGCCGTCGCCCCGGCGCCCCAGATCAGGACACCTGCGATCCGCGCCCCTCGCCCCAGCCGCGACAGCACAGCGCCCAGCAGCGCTGCTGTTCCCACCGCCGCCAGCGCCAGCGCCTCGGGGCCCTGCGCCAACAGGCCTGCGCCTGCGAGTGCGCCGGCCGCGGCCAGGATCGCCAGCACCCAGCCCAGGTGCCAGCCAGCCCCGCCGCGCGGCGGCTTCCCGGTCAATGCGCTTGGACGAGCCCTGGCCATCACGAATCCCGCCGCCCCCAGACGTATCGACGAGACACTACGCCCGCGCGCCACTTCCGACGACCCGCCGCGACGAAAGACTTTCGTAAGCGCAATCGGCGAACCTGCAGGTCACGCTCGCCCGGGTTCAACGCCGTCGCATGTCTCATCCGGCCACCCCGCCGTCTGTCGAAGTCGAGGCCATCCTGGACGCGCAGAAGCGCTCCTTCCTGAGGATGGTCAGCCACGAACTGCGCACGCCGCTCAACTCCATCCTGGGCTTCTCCGAGATTCTCTCTACGGAACTGTACGGTCCCCTCGGGGCTCCCCAATACAAGGACTATGCCGCGATCATCCATCAGAGCGGCGCACGGCTGCTGACGCTGGTCAATCAGGTGCTGGAGATCGCGCGACTGGACGGCCGGACTCTGGACTTCGAGACCCGGCCGGAGCCCGTCGAGCTTGCGTTGGATGACGTGCTGGCGACCCTGCGTTCGGATCTGGCGGCGCGCCGGGTGACAGTTGTGGTGGCGGGACGCGATAGCCTGCCCACCGTGGCCGCCGATCCGCGGGGCCTGCGCACCGTGCTCTTCAATCTCCTGCAGAACGCTATGAAAGTTACGGCGGAAAACGGTGCTGTGCAGGTGAGCGCCTGCGTGCGGGGCGAAACCGTTGAGATCGAAATCCGGGATCACGGGCCGGGGATTGATCCGGCCGATATTCCACGCCTCATGGCGCCGTTCGAGCAGGCTGAAACCGCCCTGACGCGGCACTCGGAGGGCACCGGCCTTGGTCTGCCCATCTGCGACCTGACCTGCCGGGCCATGGCCGGGAGCCTGAGACTGACGCCGTCGCCGGGCGGCGGCCTGACGGCGATCGTGATCTTGCCGGCGGCCTGATCAAGGTTGCTACGGCGTCTCACCCTCCTTAAGTCGCGCCCATGGCCGATATCGACAGCGCATTGGCGGAGCTCGCCGACGAGTTCGAACTTCTGGGGGACTGGGAGGAGCGCTATCGCTATCTGATCGATCTGGGCAAGGACCTGGCCCCTCTCAGCGATGCAGAGCGGAGCGACGCCAACAAGGTGCGCGGCTGCGCCAGCCAGGTCTGGCTGGTCACGGAACCGGGTGCGGACGACGAGATCGGCTTTCGCGGGGACTCAGACGCCCACATCGTGCGGGGCCTGATCGCGATTCTGCTGAGGCTCTACGCCGGACGGACCGCGTCAGAGATTCTGGGGTTTGATATCAAGGCCGCCTTTGCGAAGCTGGGGCTCAACGAAGCGCTGTCGTCGCAGCGGTCCAATGGACTGGCCTCGATGGTGACGCGGATCCGTCGGGATGCTGAAGCGGTAGGCTAGCCATGCGAAACGCTCTGATACTGGGCCTTGCCCTCCTGAGCCTGACGAGCGCGGCGGTCGCCCGCGAGAAGCAGACGACGCGCCCTGCGTCGGCGGCCCTGGAAGGCCTTTGGACAGGCGCCTCCTTCACGGAACTGGAGCGGCCGGACGAGCTGAAAGCGCTCGTGCTCACACCGGAGCAGGCGCACGCCTGGGAGACGAAGCTCAAACCCTCGGGCGGCGTGAACGTCGGTTCTGACGAAATTGGCCAGGCGACCTCAGAGTTTCCTGAGACGGGATCCGGCCTGCTGCGTGTGCGTGGCGAGATCCGCTCGTCGATCATCATCGAGCCGTCGGACGGAAAGCTGCCCTTCACAAAGGCGGCCAAGGCCGATCTCGGCATCGAGCCAAGACGGCGGCGGGGCTATGACAATGTCGAAGCCCGACCGCAGGACGAACGCTGTCTTGCGTCAGACACCGCCGGCGCACCCAGTATTCCGACCGCAGACGCCAACGTGCTGCAGATCCTTGAAGCGCCGGGCCATGTCGTCATCCTGGCAGAACGCTATCACGACGCACGCATCGTCCGCCTGGGTCAGCCGCGCGACCCCCGGTCGCCGCCGTCATGGCTGGGTGACTCCACGGGGAAGTGGGAGGGCGACGTCCTGGTCATCGAAACCTCGAACTACCGTCCGGGTCTGACGAAGGGCGGAGACAGCCTGATTGTGTCGCCGCTGACCACGGTTATCGAGCGCTTCCGGCGGACCTCGCCGACCGAGATTCACTACGAATTCAAGGTGACGGACCCTTACCTCTATACCCAGCCCATCAGAGGCGAGTACGTGTTCGGCCCGACCACGGCACTGTTTGAATACGCGTGCCACGAAGGCAACTATTCGATCGTGAACATCCTGACCGCTGCCCGGCTGGGCCGACAGACTGCGCCAGAGGCGACGCCACCAGCTGCGCCCACGCCTTGAATCAGGCGGCTGTGGCCGCGCGGATGCCGCTGGCCATGGCGCTCATGCCGACGACGGCGTCATATCCCAGGATCATGTCCACGTCCGAACCGCCGCGCGACAGCGGCAGGCGGATCCAGACGATCGAGAGATGAGCTGCGCCACGCCAGCCCAGATTATGGATGCCGACGCCTGGCCGGGCTTCAGTGACCACCCGACCCAGCTCGGCGCGCCAATAGTCGCCGGCGGCGGAGTTGTAGACCTCGGAGAGACGGCGGCCCGTGATCTCGCGGCCGTAGACGCTGTAGAGCCCCGTCCCGGCCAGCCGGAACCGGTAGTCCAAGGTCTCGCCGGCGATCACTTCTGTAAGGCTGACAGTGGGCAATAGACGTTTGATGCCGCCT
>NZ_JBILRO010000183.1:0-7062 GCF_044372605.1 Phenylobacterium sp. | reverse complement strand
GAACCCGGAAGCCACAAGGTACGGGAAGACGAACCCGCAGCGTCCCGCCCTGCGGCCCTCAGGCCTGCGCGGCGCTCTGGCGGCCGCGCCACAGCGCGTAGCCGCCCACGATCACCGCCGAGACCATCGCCAGGACGGCCAGCTGGGGCTTGGGCGCCTGCTCGGCCGCCCACACCGCCACCAGCCCCCAGGCGATGGGCACGCCATAGACCGCCGGACAGGGCGCGCGCAGCACGCTCACGGCGATCAGCAGCACGGTGATCACCCCGCCAAATCCCGCAATCCTGGCGCTCTCGCCCGCAATCAGCCCCTGGGCGGTCAGCACGGTCAGCAGGTTGATCGCCGAGGCGATGGTCAGCCAGCCGGCCAGCAGGGCCAGCGGCCACCAGGCCAGCAGATTCTCCGGCAGGTTGCGACGTCTGGGCGCCTTGCGGATCAGGCCCCAGGTGAGGGCGCCCGCCGATGCAAAGATGATCCCCACGCTGGCCCACTGCCAGTTGGCCGACGACGCGATGATCCAGACCCCGCAGCCGGCGATGGCGATCACCGAGGGCCAGCCGATGCTGGCCAGCGCCCGGTCGCCCCGGTTGCGCGGCAGCGCCTGCCAGACCGCATAGGCGATCAGCCCCAGATAGATCACGCTCCAGATCGAAAACGCATAGGGCGCGGCGCGCAGCGTACTGTCGCCCTGACCCGCAAAATCCTTCGCCGACAGCCCGAGGCCCAGCCCCATCTGCAGCGCCGGCACGGCGATGGCGAAGGCCACACTGGCGATCACGGCGATATTCCGAAACTTCAGGGCCATATCTGTCTCCCGTCAGCACCAACGCCGCCCAAGGCTTTCCGCTCCTTTGGGCGCACGTTCAACCACCCATCGCTCATCCCGGCGAATGCCGGGACCCAGATCGCGAAACGCCGTGGCGGGTTGGAGGACCTCAGCGCGGCTCGAGCCCGCCTTGGCGCTTTTCCAGCTGGATCCCGGCATTCGCCGGGACGAGCGGCGGAAAGGGGCATGTCACCCCGCCGCCAGTTCCCCCACCACGAACGCATCCTCGCCCGCCCCGATCAGGCCCATCAGCACCTCGCCCACGTCGTCGGGCGCGACCACCAGCACCAGGCCCAGGCCGCAGTTGAACGTGCGCCGCATCTCATGCTCCGAGACGCCGCCCGTCTCCTGCAGCCATTGGAACACCGGGGGCAGGGCCCAGGCGTTCCAGTCGAAGCGCGGAACCAGGCCGTCGGCGATGCAGCGCGGCGGGTTCTCGATCAGGCCGCCGCCGGTGATGTGGGCCAGACCCTTCACGCGCCCGGCCTTCAGCTGCGGCAGGACGGAACGGATATAGATGCGCGTGGGTTCCAGCAGCGCCTGCGCCAGCGTCTTGCCGTCGGCGAACGGGGCAGGGGCGTCCCAGGCCAGGCCGGAGCGCTCCACGATGCGCCGGATCAGCGAATAGCCGTTGGAGTGCGGGCCGGAGGAGGCGAGACCAATCAGCACGTCGCCGGGTCTCTGGTCGCCCAGCCGCGGCAGCACCTTGTCGCGGTCGACGGCGCCGACGCAGAAACCCGCCATGTCATAGTCGCCGCCGGAATACATGCCCGGCATCTCGGCCGTCTCGCCGCCCACCAGGGCGCAGTGGGCCTGCCGGCAGCCCTCGGCGATCCCGGCCACTACGGCCGTGGCGGCCTCCACATCCAGCTTGCCGGTGGCGTAGTAGTCCAGGAACATCAGCGGCTCGGCGCCCTGGGCCAGCAGGTCGTTGACGCACATGCCCACCAGATCGATGCCCACGGTGTCGTGGATGCCCGTTTCGATGGCCACCTTCAGCTTGGTGCCCACCCCGTCGGTCGTGGTCACCAGCAGCGGATCGTCGTAACCGGCGGCCTTGAGGTCGAACAGCGCGCCGAACCCGCCCAGCGAAGGCTCCGAGCCCGAGCGGCGCGTGGATTTCGCCAGCGGCTTGATGCGCTCCACCAGCTCGTTGCCGGCGTCTATCGAGACACCGGCCTGCGCATATGTGAGGCCGTTCGGTCGTTCGGACATTTACCCAGCCTGGACATGACGATAAGGCGACGCGCGGAAGTCACGGTCCTTGCAGACTCGGCCGCGCGCGGGGCTATAGCTAATTCATGACGCCGATCACAACCACTGCCGATCTCAAAGCCTTCTGCGACAAGATCAGGGACCAGCCCTTTGTCGCGGTGGATACCGAGTTCATGCGCGAGACCACCTATTGGCCCAAGCTCTGCCTCATCCAGGCGGCGGCGGCCACGGCCGAGGCCTGCATCGACCCGCTGGCCGAGGGGCTGGACCTCGAGCCCTTCCTCGAGATCATGCGCGACGAGCGGATCCTGAAGGTATTTCACGCCGCCCGGCAGGACGTGGAAATCTTCAATAATCTGAACGCGATGCCCCGGCCGCTGTTCGACACCCAGGTGGCCGGCATGGCCGCAGGCTTCGGCGAACAGATCGCCTATGACGCCCTGGTCCGACAGATGCTGAAGATCGAGCTCGACAAGAGCTCGCGCTTCACCGACTGGGCGCGCCGGCCGCTGTCCGACAACCAGCTGACCTATGCGCTGGCCGACGTCACCCATCTGGCCGCCCTCTACCCCATGCTGCGCGAGCGGCTGGAAAAGGAGGGGCGCCTGGCCTGGGTGACCGACGAGATGAACGACCTGACGTCGCCGGCCAACTATGACGTCGAGCCCGAGAACGCCTGGAAGCGCCTGCGGCCGCGCAAGAACAACGCGAAATACCTGGCCGTCTATCGCGCCGTCGCCGCCTGGCGCGAGCGCACGGCCCAGACCCGCGACCAGCCGCGTGGCCGGATCCTCAAGGACGAGGCCATCGACGAGATCGCCACCCAGGGCCCCACCGACGCCGATGGCCTGGACCGCCTGCGCTCGGTGCCCAAGGGCTTCTCAGGCTCCCGCTTCGGCCCCGACCTGATCGCCGCCATCCTGGAGGCCTTGCGCGACCCGGAGGCCTATGCCCCCGTGATCGAGAAGACCCGCCACTCCGCCTCACCGGCGGCGGGCGCCGTCGTGGAATTGCTCAAGGTGCTGCTGAAGGCGCGGGCCGAGGAATCCGGCGTGGCCTCCAAGCTGATCGCCACCGTCTCTGACCTCGAGCAGATCGCTAACGACGATGAGTCCGAGGTGGCGGCCTTGAAGGGCTGGCGGCGCGAAGCCTTCGGCGAGGACGCCCTGCGCCTCAAGCGCGGCGAACTGGCCCTGGTGCTGGACGGCGCCCGCGTCCGCGTCGTGGAAGTGCGGAGGGCGCCCAGGGCCGCAACGAGCGGCTGATCTAAAGCATCTCCAGCTTGAGCTTCAGCGCCTGGGCCAGGGTCTGCGCCCGCCGCGCCGTCTGCTCGCCCAGCAGCATGTCTTCCCAGCCGGCGAGGACGCTCAGCGACAGCCTATCCCCCCGGATCGCCAGGCTGGAGTTCTCGAGCATCCGGGTATTGCGACCGGACAGATCGCAGCCCAGGCGGATGGCCGACCCCAGGGCCCGCGCCCGCTGCCGACGCTCCGGCGTCAGCATCCGGCCGATCGTTGAGTTGTCCACCGGCGCCGGAGCGGCCGTGTGGCGGGCAAAGGCCACGCAGGCCAGATAGACCCGCTCCGGGTGCGACATCCCGGCCAGCGGCGCCCGCAGGACCTGCTCAAAGGCGATGTCCGCCCGGTGATCCGGATGCAGCCGCGCCCCCAGGTCGGCCAGGCGACAGGCCGCCGCCGTCAGGACGCCGTCCCGGCCCGCGAACAGAGGCGCCAGGGTCTCGAACGTCGGCCCGATCCAGGCCGCCAGCGCGTGCCCCAGCTCGGGATTGATCCCATGCTGCGCCGTCAGCGCCTCGCAGCCCTCGATGAGCGGATCAAGCTCGCGCACCGCCGGCGCCATGGCATCGAGCAACATGCCCTCGCGAAGGCCATAGGCCGATACAATGATCCGCTGTACGCCCAGCCGCTCGATCAGCCGCTCCAGCACGACCGCCGAGTAGGGCAGGGTGTCGAATCGCTTGCGGGAAAGCCCCTCGATGCGCTCCAGCGAAGACCGCGACTGATGCTGGACAAACCGCGCCAGTTCCAGGGCATCAGCCTTGTTGATCTCGTACTGGTGCGCCACATGCAGAGGATAGTCCGCCATCTGCATGTGCAGGAGAGCCAGGTTTCGCCAGGCGCCGCCCACGGCGTTGAAGTCCTGTGTGGCGTAGCGATTGGCGTGGGTCTTCAGGTGATCATCAATGGTCCGACGGAGACGCTCCGGGTCGATGGGCTTGGGCGCTCCGAGCGCAAAGGGCCCCAACGGCAGCGTGATACCCTCCGTGGGCCCGGCTCCATTCAGTCGCACCAGTTCCAGGCTTGAGCCGCCGAGGTCGCCGACAACGCCTACGGCGCCCGGATGGCCGCAGATGACGCCCAGCGCTGCAAACCGTGCCTCCTCGGACCCTGAGAGAACCCGGATCTCCAAACCGGTTTCGGCCTTAACCCGGGCCAGAAACGCACGCCCATCCGCAGCTTCCCGGACAGCCGCAGTCGCTGCTGTCATCACGTCCTCGGCTCGCCAGCCGTCGAGGACAGACCGGAAACGACGCAGGGCGTTGATGGCGGCTTCGACGCCGTCGGGAGAAAGGCGACCGGAAGTCGTTAGATCTTTTCCGAGCCCCGCGACCATCTTTTCGTTGTAGATTGTCCACAGCGCGCGGCCATCGACACGATAAATCACCAGTCGCACCGAATTGGAGCCGACATCGATGACCGCCGCCTGGCGGCCCTCGGTACGAGTATGTCTATCCGCGATTGGCCACATTTTCGATCGCGCGCGGCATGTCCTTCACCTTCTGCCCGCGACCCGAGAGGCTCGGATTGGTCATGAAATACTCGTGCGCCGAAAAGGCGTTCGGGTGATCCCAGGCGGGATCACGCCTATAGCGGCCATCGGCGTCCAGGGTCCAGCTTTGCGCCTCGTCCTTGAGGTTTGCGGCCATGATCTGTTGCAGAACCTGTCGATGAACAGTGGGATTCTCGATAGGGGTCATCACCTCCACGCGACGATCCAGGTTTCGGGGCATCCAGTCGGCCGACGAGATAAACAATCGCGCATTTTGTGAGGGCATCGGGTGACCATTGGCGAAGGCGCTGATCCGACAATGTTCGAGATATCTCCCGACGATCGATTTCACGCGAATGTTGTCGGACAGACCCGCAACGCCCGGGCGCAGGCAACAGATGCCACGTATGACCAGATCAATGCTCACGCCGGCCTGTCCGGCGGCGTAGAGCCCATCGATGATTTCCGGGTCGACCAGGGAGTTCATCTTGGCCCAGATAGCCGCCGGTTTGCCGGAGCGCGCGTTGTCAGCTTCCTGATCGATCATCCTGAGAAGGTCGCGCTTCATCGTGACCGGGGAGAATGACAGACGTTCCAGACCGACCGGCTCAGCATAGCCTGTAACGAAGTTGAACAGCTTGGCAGAGTCCCTTCCGAACGGCGCTTCACTCGTGAACAGCGAAAGGTCGGTATAAACGCGCGCGGTCACCGGATGGTAGTTGCCGGTTCCAAAGTGGCAGTAGCTGCGGAGGGTTTCGCCTTCCTTCCGAACCACCACCGACAACTTGGCGTGGGTCTTGTACTCGATGAAGCCATATACCACGTGGACACCCGCGCGCTCGAGGTCGCGGGCCCACTTCAGGTTGGCTTCCTCATCGAAGCGGGCCTTGATCTCGATGACCGCCGTGACGTTTTTACCGTTCTCTGCCGCCTCAATGAGTGCGGCCACGATCGGGCTGTCCTTGGATGTGCGATAGAGGGTCTGTTTGATAGCCAGCACATTCGGATCCCGCGCGGCCTGCAACAGGAATTGCACCACCACATCGAAGCTTTCGAAAGGGTGATGAACCAGGATGTCCTTCTCACGGATCGCTGCGAAGCAATCGCCGCCATGATCACGAATGCGCTCGGGGAATCGCGCCTCGAACGGACGGAACTTCAATTCCGGACGATCAGCCGGAATTAGCTGGGTCAGCTCATCCAGACCCAACAGACCCTCGATAAGGACGATGTCTTCCGGATTGGCGTGCAGGGCATGGGAAATGAAGGCGCGCAACTCGTCTGACATGGCCGACTCAAATTCGACGCGGACCACGGAGCCCAGGCGGCGCTGCTTCAGCATCGCCTCGAACTCGCGGACCAGATCCTCGGCCTCCTCCTCCATTTCAACATCACTGTCGCGGATCAGCCGAAAGACGCCTTGTTCCTGCAGCTCACAGCCCGGGAACAGGTGGTCGAGGAAGAGCATAACCAGGCTCTCCAGCGAGATTACCCGGCGGGTAGCCTTGCGGCGAGCGCCCTTTGCCGGCGCTAGGTCCCAGAATCGCGCGACCTGCGCGGGCAGGGGTGTCAGAGCGTAGAGTTGGCGACCGTCCGACATGCGCCGAAGTTTCAAGACGAGCGAGAACGCCAGATTGGGGATGAAGGGAAAAGGGTGCGCCGGGTCGATCGCCATCGGGGTGAGCAACGGAAAGAGCTCCGTCAGAAAACGCGCCTCCAATGCCGCACGTTCGGCCGTGGTAACATCGGGTGCGTCTACATATGTGAGTCCTGCATCTGCCAGCTCCTGGCACAGCTCGCGCCAGCGTGTTTGCTGATCCGACATCAGGTCTGCGGCGCTCTCGTTTACCCTCAGAAGCTGCTCGGCTGGGCTCAAACCATCCTGGCTGAGAACGCGCACGCCCTCACGGACCTGAGCCTTCAATCCGGCGACCCGGACCATGTAGAATTCGTCGAGGTTGTTGGCGCTGATCGCAAGGAAGCGCAGGCGCTCCAGAAGTGGATGCCGCGGGTTCATGCTCTCGGCAAGCACCCTACGATTGAAACCCAGCCAGGATAGCTCGCGGTTGAAAAACCTGGCCGGAGAATGCGCCAGGTCTTCGCAGGCTGGGGGAGTCACAGGCTCTTTGCGCGCTTGGGCGGGTGCTTTGGCGGTCACGGGAATAGCGCTGTCAGGCATACCGGTTCTCGAAAACGTTGCCCCTGACCATATGGTGTCGAATGGTTAAGGT
>NZ_JBILRO010000166.1:0-7673 GCF_044372605.1 Phenylobacterium sp. | reverse complement strand
GCCGGAGGCGCAGCCTTTCTCAGTGTGGGCGCTGCCGGTTTGACGCTGATGCAGGGTCCGGCCGGCGGCGCGCGCGACGCCGAGGTTTCGTCGTTCGGACACAATCCCCGGGCCGCGGTGGCGCTCTCGGCCCCGGCGCAACCGGTATCGGCACCCGTGTACGAACAGGTTCGGCGCGACGTTGAGACCGGCGCGCCCGGTGCGGTCGCCCGCCTCAAGGCGCTTGCCGACGCAGACTACCCGCAGGCCCAGCTCTATCTGGCTCAACTCTATGATCTGGGGCAGGCGGGATTGGCCCGTGACCCGGTTGAAGCCCGCCGCCTGGTCGCGCTCGCCGCCGCCAACGGTGACATCCAGGCGATGCACAATCTGGGTGTCTTCTTTTTCAGGGGAGAGGGCGGCCCGCAGGACCTCTCCAGCGCAGCCCAGTGGTTCCGCAAGGCTGCCGAGGGCGGCGTTGTGGAGAGCCAGTACAATCTGGCGCTCCTCTACCAGAGCGGATCGGGCCTGCAGAAGGACCTGACCAAGGCCCGCTACTGGTTCGCCGAGGCCGCCGGCCAGGGCGATACCGAGGCCGGCCGTGCGCTGGCGAGCCTGGACCGACCGTCCAAGCCCCGCCCAGCCGGGACGCCTGCCGGTCAGGCGCGACCCTACACCCCGGCGACGGGACCCGGCGTCTCACAGAATGTCCGTCAGACCCAGCTGATCCTGGCGAGGCTGGGCTACTACGATGGGCCGGCAGACGGCCTGTCCAATCCCGCCTACCGGACGGCCCTGTCCGCGTACCAGACGTCTCTGGACGGGCAGGGCGTCGGAGCCCGGCCCACGCTTGCGCAGTGATCCGCCTTGACCAGGGGCTGATCCAAAGCCCGTTCGGGGCGTAGGCGCGAGAGGTGGATATCTATCTCCCCATTGCCGAGATCGCGGTCAACGCGCCGCTGATCGTCGCGCTCGGGGCGCTTGTGGGCTTCATCTCCGGCTTGTTCGGAATTGGCGGCGGCTTCCTGATGACACCGCTGTTGGTGTTCTTCGGCATTCCCGCGCCAGTGGCGGTGTCCAGTATGGCGTTGCACGTGGCTGGGTCGTCCATGTCGAGCGTGATGGCATACAGTCGCCGCCGTGCCGTGGACTGGCGCATGGGCGGCGTTCTGGCGACCGGTGGGGTGGTCGGCGCCATCGCCGGGGTGGAAATCTTCCGTTTGCTTCGGTTGCTTGGACAGGCCGAGTTGATCGTCGCCCTGGCCTATCTGGTGTTTCTGGGCGTCATCGGCGGGCTGATGCTCTGGGAATCCCTGGGTCAGATTCTGCGTCGCCACCGGGGGCAGCCGAATCCGCCACACCGGGATCGCCGGCCGATCTGGCTCTATGGCTTGCCCCTGAAGGTGCGCTTTCCCAGGTCCCGTCTCTTCATCAGCATTATTCCGCCGCTCGCGCTTGGCCTGTTCGTGGGCGTCCTGTCCGCCATCATGGGCGTTGGAGGCGGGTTCATCCTGGTTCCGGCGATGATCTACATCCTGCGGATGCCGGCCGGCATGGTGGTGGGCACCAGCCTGTTCCAGATCATCATCACGACCGCCCTCACCGGCGTGTTGCAGGCTGGTCGGAACCAGACGGTCGATGTGGTGCTGGCGACCTTGCTGCTGGTCGGGGGCGTGATCGGCGCCCAGTTGGGCGCGCGCGCGTCATCCAGGTTCCGGGCTGAAGAACTGCGCGCCATCCTCGCCCTTATCGTTCTGCTGGTCGGACTGCGGATGGGATTGGGCCTGTTCCTGACGCCAGAGGAGCCTTTTGTACTCATGACGGGGATGGCAGGATGACGCGCGCCGTCGTTCCGTTGGCCATGGTCACTGCACTTGCGGTGCTCTCACCCGCACAAGCTGCCCCAGTGATCTCTGCGGCTCTCACCGATACCACGGTGAAGGTTTCGTCGGACTTCAACGGCGCGAGGATCATTCTGTATGGCGCAGTATTCGACCCCTCTGCGACCCCCAGCGATGTGGTTGTGCTGGTCCGCGGTCCCGAGCAGCCGGTGCGGATCACGCGCCGCGACAGGGTTTTCGGCCTATGGCTCAATAGCCGCCCTGTGGTGTTTCGTGGTGCTCCGGGCTTCTATCGCGCAGCCTCCAATCGTCCGCTGGATGAGATCGCGACCTTCGGGACCTTGCGAAGGCTTGGGGCCGGCATCGACCATCTCACCATCAATGCGCCCGAGGAACAGAGGATCGAAACCCGCTACGGGGTCCGCGACGTCGTCGTCTCGCGGCTGGGCGCCGACTACTACGTATGGCGGCGGGCGGTGGTTCGGCTCAAGCAGGCGGCGGGGCTTTACAACGAGGATGGACGGGGTGTGCGGTTCGTTGATCGGGGTCTGTTCCGCGCCGAGATCGCGCTGCCGGCCGGGGCGCCGACCGGGGTCTATCGGGCCGACATTCTGTTGTTTCAGAACGGAAAACCCGTTGCGCAACGCGCGAGGACGCTGACGGTGGAGAAGGTCGGTATCGAGCGGGCCCTTTACGTCTGGGCGCATGTGAGGCCATGGTCATACGGGTTGGTTTCCATGGCGTTTGCCTTGGTTGCCGGTTGGGCGGCCTCTGTGGCCTTCCGGAGAGATTGATGGCCCGTGGATAGCGTGAAACCCGCCTCCAGATCGGAATCGCCGCCTCTGGCCCTTTGGGCGATCGCCGCGCTGTGCCTGTCGCCATTTGTGGCCGCAGCGTTGATGTTCAGCTACGGGCCGCCAGAGCGGGCCGCTACCTCCCTGAATATCCTGATGACCTGGTCCGCCGGCGCCATGTCGTTCCTGGGCGGCGTGCGCTGGGGACTTGAAACCCGGGAGCCGGATCCCCGCTGGCAGCGCCAGGGGTTTTCCGCCCTTGCGGCCTTGGCGGCCTGGGTCATTTTACTGGCGCGCGGCCATGCCCCCGACAGCTGGATCCTGGGAGGGTTCATCGCGGCCTTCCTGATCCAGTGGCTGTTCGACCATCAGACGCCGGACACGCCGTCGCGCTATCCCATACTATCAACAGCCGTCACCGGCGTGGCCTGCGTTTCATTGGCGCTGGCGCTGGAAAAGGCGCTGCACGCCTGAGCGGGCGATACAAGAAGGATACCATCATGCGCCTCAGACAGATCGCCTTGGTCGGGCAGGACCTCGCCGCCGCGACGGCTGATATCGTGGACGTTCTGGGGTTGGGCGACGCCTATGCCGATCCGGGCGTAGGCAAGTTCGGGCTGACCAATGCGGTCTGGCCGGTGGGCGACACCTTTCTGGAAGTGGTCACGCCCCTGCAGCCGGGCACGACGGCCGGTCGCCTGCTGGAAAAGCGCGGCGGCGACGGCGGCTATATGGTGATCCTGCAAGTAGACGACATTACAGTGGCCCGCGCCCACATCCACGCGGCCGGCGCACGGGTGATCGAACAGGTAGATGTCAGGGACAAGGTGTCCATGAGCCACATTCACCCCAAGGATATCGGCGGCGCAATCCTGTCGGTGGATCAGATGTTTCCCCGGGAGAACTGGGAGTGGGGCGGTCCGAACTGGCGCCAAAACGTGCGTACGGATGTCTCGGCGGCCGTAGTGGGCGGCGAATTGCAGGGAGACGACCCGGAAGGCATGGCCCGACGCTGGGCCGCCGTGCTCGGGCTCACGGCAGAGCCTTTTGCAGCGGGTTGGCGAATTGCGCTTGACGGCGGTGAACTGCGTTTCGTCGCGGCGACGGACGGCAGGGGCGAGGGTCTGGGCGTGTTTGATGTTGCGGTGCGCGATCCCGAAGCGGTCCGCGACCGGGCGCGGGCCCGCAACTGCCTCGGCTCGGACGGTGGTGTTGTTCTTTGCGGAACCCGCGTCCGCCTGATCCAGGCCTGATCTATTCGCTGCGGTTCAGGATCGCGGCGGTGTCGACCAGTTCGGCCAGTAGCGACAGGGTGGCTTTGCCGGAGCAGTCGAAGGGATTCAGCTCCACCCTCTTGAAGTACTTCAGCAGAAGGGACGGATTGATCCGGGAGATGGTCACCTGGCCCATCGTCCAGTTGCCGAACCGGCGCTCGCCGATTTCCTCATAGATCAGCAGCCGGACCTGCTCGTGGCGAGGATCCCGCACGATGGTGTTGTAGAGGTCGCACACTTCATCCCTGCCGCCCTCCAGCACCTGGATGAACAGATCGTCGGACACGCACAACAGTCCGGTCACCCCCAGGTCGGGATTGTTCTTCCGCGACTGGGCCAGAATATCATCGCAGGACGACGCCACGAGGGCCTTCGACGGACGACTTGCATAGAGACAGCGCACAAGCATCTGCGGCTCACTTCCGTTGTTGCAGGAGGGACAGGAACTCGCTTCTCAAGTGCGTGTCCTTGAGGAAGGAGCCTCTCATCACGCTGTTGATCATCTTGGTCTCGCTGTCCTTTACCCCACGCCAGTGCATGCAGAAGTGGTCGGCCTCCATGACGATGGCGAGACCATCAGGCCGCACCTTGTCCATCAGCAGTTCGGCCATCTGGGTGATGGCTTCCTCCTGAATCTGGGGGCGCGACATCACCCAATCGGCCAGGCGCGAGTACTTTGAAAGACCGATCAGGTTGGAGTGCTCATTGGGCATAAGACCGATCCAAAGGCGCCCCATGATCGGGCAGAAGTGGTGGCTGCAGGCGCTGCGCACCGTGATCGGACCCACAATCATCAACTCGTTGAGCGACTCTGCGTTGGGGAACTCCGTAACCGGCGGCGCTTCAGCGTAGCGGCCGCGAAACACCTCCGTGAGGTACATCTTGGCCACCCGGCGCGCGGTGTCCTGGGTGTTGTGGTCCCCCTCGGTGTCGATCACCAGGCTTTCCAGCACGCCCTGGAACTTGCCCGCCACCTCGGCAAGCAGGGCGTCCATTTCCCCGGGCTCGACAAAGGCGGCGATATTGTCGTTGGCGTTGAACCGTTTACGGGCGCGTTGCAGTCGCCCGCGGATCGTCACGGAAATCGGCTCTGGGGCCGTTGTATCGCTTGGCGGGGGTGGTTCGCTCATGGGACCCTTCGACGCGCGCGACAGGAAGCGCCTGCCCGTACCGTATCGACCTACAGCCCGGGGAACCGCACGTCATGTGAATCCGGGGTGACGCAACGAAACGTCAGCGCCTATTTCTCGGTCAGGTTCCAGACGCCGTCCCAATCGCGGGGTGGTGGCGTGTCCCGGAGCAGACGACAACGCCCCACATAGATGCTCGCCGGCATGCTGGAGATAGTTCGCGAAGTCGCTCGATCGGTGGCCGTTCACATCGCGGCTGCGGGTCTCATGCAGACCCAGCGCCTGATAGGTCCCGAGATCCCTGGTCATGGCGCAGGCGTCCCTCCGGCCAGGGCGGCGCGATAGGGCGAGAGGTCCCAGCCGGGATAACGCACCTGGGCGCGGCGTAGGGTTTCCTCCGTCCAGAACGGATGACCGGGCGGCTGCACACCGAAACAGGCCAGTTGCTCCGGCGTCGCGTGGTCGAAGATGTTGCGCCAGGGCTTGGTCTGATGAAACGGCCACGCGTGATAGCCGACGGCGTCGTTCCCCGCTGCCTTGAAGCACACCATCACCGCATACCGGACCCCGCCCGGCGCCGTCATGTTGGTGCCCCGATGATAGATGTCGATGCCGTAGGGCACGATGGAGCCGGCCGGCGCCGCGCTGGAGCGGGCCATCGCCTTCAGACCGTCCTGCAACGTCGCCTGATGCTCCGGCGTGAAGTCGAGTGTCCCCTCGGGTCCCGCCACCCTGGCGCTATCCGGTCGCGTCACATAGTTCATCGCTCCGTGCGCGTCGGAGACGTCTGTGAAGTAGCAGAGGATCGTCACCGAATTCAGGTGGTCTGCTTCAGACGGCACGGTCAGGGTGTGATTGCCGAAGTCGCAGTGGAACGGCTGATCATAGTCGGCGTCGCCAGTGAACTTGGCCCAGGCCTGGCACTGGTAGAGATGCACTTGGTCGGTCTTCAGCGCCGCCCGGGCGAAGGCGATCAGGTCCGGATGCACGCCGATCAGGTTCAGCGCCGGTGAGCAGTCAAACGGGATGGCGTCAAAGTCCTTGAACTGGGCGGCGTTGAAGCGGCCCAGCTGGCCCTCCAGCTTCTTTTCCAGCCCCGCCTGGGCGCCGGCCTGGCGGCCGAACACCGTGACAAAATCCGCCCTGACCGCCGCCACTTCGTCGGGCGTGAAAAACCCGACAAGCGGCCGCACGCCGTCGCGACGCCAGATTTCCACATCCTCGGGGGTGAAACGCTCGCTCATGGGAAGGTCCTGATCATTTCGTGGGGCAACAGACTGACCCAACATCGCGGCGGCTGCCAGCCCGAAGGTGAAGCAACCCCTTCGCCCCGCCCCCCGTGTGTCATCCCGGTCTTTGGCTCTGCCAAAACCGGGATGACACCGAGGAGTTTTCGATGAATGGCGATCAGACCTACTGGGTCTACATCCTGGCCAGCCGCAAACACGGCACGCTCTATGTCGGCGTCACCAACTCGCTGGAGCGCCGCATCGCCCATCACAAGGCCGGGGAAACGCCAGGGTTCACCAAGCGGTATGGCGTCGACCGGCTGGTATTCCACCAGGGCTTCGGCGAGGTCACCGAGGCGATCCGTTTTGAGAAACAGCTCAAGCGCTGGCGACGCGACTGGAAGATCCGCCTGATCGAGGAAGACAACCCCAACTGGGACGATCTCTACGTACAGATGATGGCGCTCCCGCCCCTACACCCGGATTTGCGGACCTAGCCCCGCCCCCCGTGTGTCATCCCGGTTTTCGCGCCAGCGAAAGACCGGGACCCATAGACTCCGCCTCGCCAATCCTCGCAAGGCGGCCCCGCTTCGAGCCGTAATCCGTCACTTCCGCACGAATGCACACAGCTTGTTCCCGTCGCAGTCGCGTACATAGGCGGCGTAGAACACCGGGTTCATCCCCTCGCGCACCCCGGGCGGCCCCTCGCAGGTTCCGCCATTTGCCAGCGCCGCGGCATGGAAACGGTCGATGGCCGCGCGGTCCTCGCCCAGAAACGCCAGCATCGCCCCGTTGCCGCCCGACGCCGCGGCGCGATCAAACGGCCGGGTCAGGAAAAACCTCGCCCGGTCGCCCGCCCGCGAATAGCCCGTCCAGGTCTCGCTGGTGGTGTCCCGCACAGCCCCCAGCGCCGCGAAGGCGGCGTCGTAAAAGCGAATGGCCCGCGCCATGTCGTCCACGCCGATCGTCGAATAGGCGATCATCGTCAGAACCCCGCTGTCATCGTGGGCAGGCCCAGGTAAAGGCGCCCCGCCGTCTCCGCGATCATCGGCGAGACCATGAAATGCTGCGTGGCCACATGTACGTCGCGGAACTGCCGCTGCAGCGGCGAGATGTCATAGATCGAGCTGCCACCGGCCAGATTGTACATCATGTCCACCACCGCAGCGGATTCCTGCATGGCGTGCCAGGTGGCCAGACGCATGTCGCGGCTGTGGCTGAGCGCCACCGGTCCCCCGGCATTGGCGGCCTCCCAGCCGGCGTCGATGGCGCCGTAGAAGAACGCGCGGGCGGACCGCAGCCGCGCCTCGGCCCGGGCCACCTCCATCTGCACATAGGACTTCTCGGCCAGCGGCGACGACGACCCGCCGCGCTTCTTCTCGGCGGCGATCTTCATGAATTCCGTCAGGCTGGCCCGCGCGATCCC
>NZ_JBILRO010000165.1:0-7689 GCF_044372605.1 Phenylobacterium sp. | reverse complement strand
CCTTCAGAAAGGCGTCCTGGCGGTTCTCGCCCCCACGAATATCGACGGTGACCATGTCGAGCGTAATGCCCTTCTCGGCCATGAACATCGTCACGACCCGCGGGTTGGGGCCGACCGAGGTGTAGAGTTTCATTTCTGAGGGTTTCCTTCCTGTTTGATCGATGTCGTAGCACGCGCGTCATTCGGCGCGGAACTACTCTCGGCGTGGATTCAGGGTGAAATTCGACGCCAGTACGCAGCGCGCCTCATCTTGGGGCGTGGAGATTGTCGCCGGCTGTCCCATGCCCGGCGCGAAATACCACTCACCCTTTCGGGTTTCGACCTTGATCACATTGGGGCTGGTGAACTGGCATACGACATATTCGCTGAGCCCCCATGCCTGGCCATAGCGGAGCGCCGAACAGGTGATATGGCCAAACTGGCGGGAGACCACCACGCCGGAATAGTCGACGCTTTTCGGCGCCTTGAAACCACGCTCGCCGAAGGCGGCCGCCGACAGCGCCGGGCATGGCGGGCCCTCTATGGTCCAGCTGCGGGACAGCGCGAGCGCGGCATTACGGTCCTTGAGGTAGGTCCCGCCAATCACCCAGGCTGGCAGCGCCACGATGATAGCGCCTGCGATCACGAACGTGATCTTCTGCCCGAGGGTCAGGCGCATGCGGCGACCCTTGCCAACCTGCCAGATCAAGCGACGCCCTCCCCCACCGCAACGAAGACCTTCGTCGACTCAGGCCGCGATCTGGCTCGACTTTTCGCTGGCCTTCACCGAAGGGCTGGAGAACCGCAACACGCCGTCCTCCAGCTTAGAATAGCGCAGGCTCATCAGGTCCTTGGCGTAGTTCTGGTCCAGCTTCCAGGGAACCTTCGTCCCCTGTTTCGGGAACTTGGCCATGGCCCGTTGCACATAACCCGACGAAAAATCCAGCCAGGGTTCAAACTCGATGTTCGGATCGTCATTAACCGGCACAGCCTGGCGCGCGCCCGTCTTCTTCAGATGATTGAGCAGGCGGCAGACATACTCACAGGTCAGGTCGCACTTCAGGGTCCACGATGCATTGGTGTAGCCGAAGGCCGAGGCCAGGTTCGGCACGCCCTCATACATCATGCCCTTGTAGCTGAGTGTCGAGGCGGCATCGATATGGCGACCGTCGACAGAGACGTCGATGCCGTTCCAGACCTCCAGCACCAGCCCCGTCGCCGAGACAATGATGTCCGCCTTGAGTTCCCGCCCCGATTTCAGCCGGATACCGTCGTTGGTGAAGGTGTCGATATGGTCGGTTACGACGGACGCGCGGCCGGCCTTGATCTCCTTGAACATGTCGGCGTCGGGGACCAGGCAGAGCCTCTGGTCCCAGGGGTTGTAGGTCGGCGTGAAGTGGGTGGCGACGTCGTAGTCCGGACCCAGTTCGTCCTGCACCATCTTGATGATACCGGCCTTGACCTGTTCAGGCCGCTTGCGCGCCAGATTGAAGAAATACATCCCGCCCAGGACATTGCGCGCCCGGATCAGGTTGTAGGCCAGCATGCCAGGTAGCCACTTGCGCAGCGTATTGGCCATCTTGTCCTCGGCGGGACGCGAGACGACGTAGGTCGGCGAGCGCTGCAGCATGGTGACGTGCGCGGCAGTCCTGGCCATCTCCGGCACCAGGGTGACGGCAGTCGCGCCGGACCCGATCACCACGACAGACTTGCCGGCATAGTCCAGGTCGGCGGGCCACTGCTGGGGATGGACCAGGCGGCCCTTGAAGTCCGAGACGCCCGGATAGTCCGGCGTATAGCCGCCATCGTAGGAATAGTAGCCGCCGCAAAGGAACAGGAAATTGCAGGTGTAGCGGACGGACTTGCCCGCCACCTCGGCCTCGACAGTCCAGACTGCGTCGGCCGTGGACCAGTCGGCCCGCCTGATCTTGTGGCCAAACCGGATGGCCTTCTCGATGCCATTCTCCCGGGCGGTCTCGCGCACGTACTTCAGGATCGACGGTCCATCGGCGATGGCCTTGGCCTCGGTCCAGGGTTTGAACGCGTAACCAAGCGTGTACATGTCGCTGTCGGAGCGGATGCCGGGATAGCGGAACAGGTCCCAGGTTCCGCCGATGGCGTCGCGACCCTCGAAGATCGCAAAGGTCCGCCCCGGGCAGTCCGTCTTGAGGTGATAGGCCGCGCCGATGCCGGAAAGGCCCGCGCCAACGATCCCGACGTCAAAATGTTCCATGGCCATACCGCTTCGTCCCGATCTCGATGCCCGCCAGATAACTGAACGGCGTTAAGTCGCCTAATGCAAATCCGGCTCAGCGCAAAAGGTCGAGCGCCTGATGATCATGGATGTGGGTCGTCGCACCACCGACCATCTGCAGAAACATTTCGTCGCCCCGCGCCGTCTGTTCCACCACCATCGCGGCGAAAAAGGCGGTGAGGAAGAGGGTGAAGGCGCCGTGCCGGTAGTGGTGGCGCAGGTCATCCAGGCTGTAACCGGTGACGCCAAGATCGGTGAGGGTCCGGTGATAGAGCCCCAGAAGTTCCGGCTCCGCAGCCCGGCGTTCCTCCGGTTTCAGCGCACCCGCCAGGAAGTAGGCGACGTCCATGGAGCCGGCGCCATAGGCGAAGGATTGCCAGTCCAGAATGGTGAGCGGATGGCCCCCCGCTGCGGTCCCGAACATCATGTTGTCCGGTCGGAAGTCGTTGTGCGTGAGACAGCGGGGGCCATCGTAGATCTCGCCCATCCTCCCCCAGCGCGCCGAGATCGCCTCCCCGATGACGATTGACTCCGGGCTCAGGCGGTCGCCGTAACGGGCGCAAAATCCCTGCCAGAGGCCACCGACCAGTTCCGGTGAAACCGGGCTGGAAGGCGCTGCCCTTGAACCCGACACCCACGGCAGCTCATTCAAGCTGTCGTCGGCCCAGAATGACGCGTGCAACCGCGCGGCCTGAACCATCGCCAGACGCGCCTGGTCTAGGCTCACCCCTTTCAGCTGGTCGCCCTGCGTGGCGGGCGCCAGGTCCTCCATCATCAGCACAAATTCGCCGCTGGCCTCCTCGACATCGGTGAACCAGACACGGGGAGTCTGAACTAACGCCTTTTCAGCCAGTTGCTGATAGAATCTGACCTCGCGCAGATAGTTCCCCAGCATCACGCCCGTACTGCGACTGGCGTCGTTGGCCGCCGGGAACTTGCCGACGAGCGACGCGGGCGCATCGGGAGCGGCGCGGGCGTAGGTCAGCTTGAACCGGACGCTGTCGCCGATCTGGCCTGTGCCAATACCGGCTGCCGTGAAAGACGAGACCACGGCGTCAACACCGGCGTGCTGAAGCACCCTGGTCAACCAGTCCGCATCGATGGCCTCCGGGCGGCGGATATCGGGCTTCATGCCGGCATCTGGTGAATGTAGACCTCGTTCAGCGCGATCCGGTCGCCCCTGAGGATCACGAGATCGAAACCGCGCAGGCGGCCTGCGGCCCCGTCGGGACCCATGGCCGCGTACCAGCGGCCACAGTAGCCGCCGTCGATGGCCCAGGTTTCCTCCGGCGTATAGATTGTGGGCGGCATGGCGGCGAACAGGCCCGTCAGATAGCCGCCCAGCGCCTCATGCCCGATCAGGCCTGCCGCTGTCTGGGCGTCCTTGTAGACACAGTCCGCCGCGTAGAAGCCCAGCAGCCCCGGCACATCCTTGTCGGACCAGGCCTTCAGCCACCGGTCATTGAAGTCGATGATGTCGATCATGCCTGACGCTCCAGCACCCGGGCGCGGTGTGCCTCGGTGAAGACCTCGGGCGGCAGGACTTCCGGACCAGCCATGGCCACCATGGCGTGCGCCTTCAGGCTCGGATCGGCCGCGCCGCGCAGGTGATAGCTGTGGCGCAGCGCGCGACCGGCCTCGCCGAATTCCATATCCAGGGACGAGGTCAGGCTGGCGGCGAACCGTAGCCGGCGCATCCGCTCGGTGCGTTCCTCGACGTAGGAGGCGAAGGCCGCCATGGACCAGTCCTCGCCGGCCAGCAGGATCTCGCTGACGATCCGGACGTCCCGATAGGTAATCGAAAGACCCTGGCCAATGATCGGATCATTCCAGCCGGCGGCGTCCCCGATCAGGACGACCCCCTCCGCGAGAGGCGCATCGGTCCAGCTGTCGGCATTGAGATAGCTGAACAGGGGCCCTGCCGGCCGGCCTTCCACGAGGTGACGGTTCGCCGGACAGCAGTTCACCGCAAAGGCATCGAGAAAGCGGCGCGGGCCGTCCGGACCCGAGAACCGTCTCGCATCCTCCAGCGCATAGCCGCCATAGACCCTGACCTTTCCGTCGCCCTGGGGAAAGGCCAGGAAGCCGAAGTCGCCTTCCGTCCCGATCGCCTGCAGGTCGTCCGCCCAGCCCACCGCGCCTTCCACCAGCAGCCCCGCAAACCAGTGATGCGGCTTGTCCTGATGCAGCGTGATGCCGGCGGCCTCGCGCACCATCGAGGTGCGACCGTCCGCGCCGATCACCAGCCGGGCCGTCGCCGTTCGGATCGCGCCCGCATGCTCGAAGGTCACGGACGGCGCAGCGCCCGGCGTCACGGCCTCGACCCTCACGCCGCGCAAGGCCTCCGCGCCCGCCGCCTTTGCAGCGTCGAAGAGTGTCTGGCAGTGGGTGGGGTGCCCCAGGCACAACGGCCCCGAGATGCCCGGCCGGAAAATGCCCAGGGGCAGGATCTCCGCCTCAGCGGCGTCTGGATCCACGTCCTCGTCATAGGTGATGTGGCGGGTCACGTGATGACCGCCAGCAGACATCAGGAGCCTGTAGAGGCCGACCCGCTGGACCTCCTCTACGCCCCACGGCGCAATCCACTCGCCGCGAACCCGGTCTTCGTAGACCTCGGACTGTTCCAGCAAGAGCACCGTGCGCCCCGCCCCGGCCATTACCTGAGCCAGCGCCGAGCCGCCGATGCCGCCACCCACGATGATCAGGTCATAGTCTGCCATTCGGTCCGCCCTCGAGTGACCCTCTGACGGGGTTCGCTGCGAAAGGACCACGTCGCCCCTGCGTCACACAAGACCAAACCTCGGTCACGGCCCTGCCATTAAAGCAGGCCATCTATGCGCAGGAAATATCCCCGGCTTGTCGTAACCCCCGGCTGAAATCGCCCCGGGGTCAACGCAGATGAGCGCGCTCGTTCAGGCTGACCACGTTGCGCTGGCCGCTGCGGGCGCACATGAAGCGGTGGATGCTCGTGTAATCCGGCTCGAAGAACAGACGTGGCGTCATGCCCAGCACGTGGGCCGTCCAGACATTGATCACCCCGCCGTGGCAGAAGACGGCGACCCGCTTGCCGGCGTGGCTCTCGACGATCTCCTCCAGGGCGGCGACCACGGTCGCCTGGAACACGCCGATATCGACCCCGTGTTCACCCTGGGCCATGGCCAGCCAGGCCTCGTAGTTGTCGCGCTTCAATTCTTCCATCGGGATGTAGCGCCCGGAACCGCGGTCGAATTCGGCAATCCCGTCGTGCTGGATCACGGCATGCCCGGCCTGGGTCGCAAAGGGCTCGGCCGTCTGGATCGCACGGCGCATCGTCGAGGCGAAGACAGCATCAACCCTTTCGTCCGCAAGCCAGGCGGCGACACGCTGGGCCTGTTCAACGCCTGCGACGGCCAACGGCGGGTCAGCCGTGTCGTACCGGCGTTCCGGAAGGCCGTGACGTATGAGGATCAGTTCCATGGTCTCGAAGTTCCCGAAGAGTCTTGTAGATCGTCGATCATGGCGTGCGCCCCACGCCGCCCGCCCCCAGCTCCGGACGCCGACAAACCCGGTCAGCAGTGTGGAAGTCCATAGGATTGTCGATCCAGCCGGTCAGGGACGGCGACACCAGATTGCGGGCCGACCCCACATAGAGCGGGGCGATGGCGGCGTCGTCCAGCAGGATCTGCTCGGCCTGGCCCATCAAGGCGCGGCGACGCGCGTCGTTCGGCTCGTACTGAGCGGACTTGACCAGACGGTCATAGGTCGGGTTGTTGTAACGCCCGTAGTTCTGCCCTCCTGAACTGGACCGCAGCAGGTCCAGAAAGTTCAGGGCGTCAAAACTGATCCAGCCCGCCGTCCCGATCTCGAAGTCCCGGTTCTCATAGGCCGCGTAGGCGACCTGGGTTTCATTCTGTTCGAGAGCGACCCTGACGCCTATGGCGGCCCAGTCGGCCTGGATCGCCGGAACAACCACCGCGACATCGCCGCCGCTCATGTGCTTCAGGGTGAGCGCAAGAGGTCTTTGCGGGCCATAACCGGCCGCAAGCAGCAGTCGCTTCGCCTCGGCCTGGCGCTGCGTAAAGGTCAAAGCGGCCCAGTAGGGTTGAGCGGTGGACGTATAGTCTTCCAGGCCTGGTGGCAGGAAATTGGTAGCCGGAACCTGTCCCCCCGCCAGCAGCTTGTCGGTGATGAAGGCCCGGTCGATCGACATGCTGAGCGCGCGTCGCACCCGGACATCACGTAAGGCCGGAACGTCCGTCAGGTTGAATGGTAGATAGGTGATCGCGGTGATCGGGTTCGACCGCACATATTCCGGCATCTGGTCCGGTCGGCCCAGATAGCGCAGGCGGTTCGACTGAACGCCGAGATTGAGGTCGAGTTCGCTGTTCCTGACCTGGCGCTCGGCGGTCACCGGATCGGTCGTGGGATAGAAGGCGACTTCCTCGAAGCAGGCTGGCTCAGCCCAGTAGTTGGGGTTCCGGCGCAGGACGATCCTGTCGCCCAGGCGCCAGGATTTCAGAGTATAGGGCCCGTTGCCGATGTAGCTCCCCGGCTTTACCCAGCCGTCTCCAAGCTTGGCAATGACATGCCGCGGCGCGGGACGCATGGTCCGGTCGGCAGTCCAGCTGGGCAAGGTAGGCCAGGGATGTTCCAGGCGGATGATCACGGTGTCGGGCGCCGGCGCCTCGACGCCCAGGGCCTCCAGGGGCTTTGCCCCACTGGCGACCGCCTGCGCATTGAGGATCGGATAGAGCAGAAACGCGCTCTGTGACGCGGTCCGGGGCGAAACCGTGCGACCGATGCCATAGACAAAGTCGCCCGCCGTCAGCGGGACGCCGTCCGACCACTTCGTGCTGCGAAGCTTGAAGGTCCAGACCAGGCCGTCAGGGCTGACGGTCCAGGATCGCGCGACGCCCGGACCGACCATCCCATCCGCGCCCCGGCGCGTGAGGCCCTCCGAAAGCTGCCCGATGATGCGGGTCTCCCAGACGCCGGTCGCCTTGGCGGGGTCCAGCGTCTCCGGTTCGGACTGATTCCCGTACAGCAGGCAGCTCTGGCCCGCCGGACAGGTCGGGCGCGACGAACTCCCCCCACATCCAGTGAGGCCGGTGGCAATGGCGCCCAGTAACAGCCCGAACAGGATTGCGCGCGCCATGGATCAGCGCGTCATCAGGTCTCGAAACGGAAAGCCCCGCCGTCTCGGCGGATATGGCCCGCCGTCGGCTCGGCATAGTGCGTTCCGATCACAAGATGCTCAGCGTCAGCCCACTCGGCGAACATGCGAGCCCGCGTGACGGCGGCGGCCTTCTTGTCGCTGTCGAAGGAGGGCGACCACTCCGGATGGGCGAGTTGGCAGGGGTGGTGGCTCATGTCGCCGGTGATGATCGCGCTCTCGCCGTCAGACTCGATCAGCACGCTGACGTGGCCGGGTGTGTGGCCGGTGGTCGGAACCAGGCGCACGTTGGGCGACACCAGAT
>NZ_JBILRO010000017.1:0-27286 GCF_044372605.1 Phenylobacterium sp. | reverse complement strand
TTCCACCTCGGCCAAGACCTGGCCGACCATCGGACCCTTCGGAGCTCCGGCCTTCATGACATCCTCGCCGGTGAGCGGGAAGGTCGGTGCGACCCAGCCTTCGGCCAGCGCGATCAAGCCGCGCCACTGCATGGTGGTGGCGCTGCGCGGCGAGGCGGCCCAGGCCAGTTTGGCGCGGTCGCGGAATGTGGGCAGGCCGGCGCGGTAGATGCCGCGCCGGATCTCTCGCGGGCTCATCCAGCTTTTCAGGACGGGGCTCTGGCCCAAAGCCGCCTGTAACCGGTCGCGATCGACGTTGGACAGGCGAAGGCGTTCGGCCAGCCGCGATGCAGCCAGCTGATCGTCCGGCAGCAAGGCGGCGAGACGCAGCAGCGGGTCCGTCTCGAACAACAGGTCGGATTCGATCTCTACCAGGGCGGTGAACCGCGCCAGATTGGCGGGCGCCTTGAGGATCACCCCCAGGACGCCGGTCTCGGACATCAGCCGCACGGCGTCGCGGGGGTCGTCGGCGGCCAGGAGTTTCAGTAGCTCCTTCGAGACGCGCTCGGCCGAGAGGCTCTCCACCTGATCCTTGAACGCCGCGCAGGCGGCCAAGGCGGCGGCGTCGGGCGCGCCCTTGCCGAACCATGCCAGGAACCGGAAGTATCGCAGGCTCCTGAGGTGATCCTCGCCAAGCCTCTGCTCCGGCGCGCCGACGAAGACGACACGCCCGGCCCTGCCGTCGGCCACGCCGCGTCCTGTGGGATCAAAGATCGTCCCGTCGCGGTCAGCGTAGAGCGCGTTCAGGGTGAAGTCGCGACGCTGCGCGTCCTCAGCCCAATCGTCGGTGAAGGCGACCGTGGCCCGGCGCCCATCGGTGGTGACATCGCGGCGCAGGGTGGTGATCTCGTGCGGCTTGCGGCTCGACACGGCGGTGACGGTGCCGTGCGCAATACCGGTCGGGACGGCGCCCAGCCCGGCGGCCTTCAGGGCCTTGACCACCCGCTCGGGCGCCAGGGTCGTGGCGATGTCGATATCGTCGATGGGTCGGCCCACAAGGGCATTGCGCACGCAGCCGCCGACGAACCGCGCACAGCCTTCGCCGCCCTCGGCCTCAAGGGCATCGAACACCGCCACCGTTTCCGGCGCGGTCATCCAGGGCCGCAGACCCAGGGCCTCGCTCATGACGACTCCGCTCCGTAGAGGCGTCCATGCAACGCCCGGAGCATGCCCGCCGTAGCCCCCCAGATGTACTGCGCCTCATGGGTGGTCGCGTAGAACCGCCGCTTTACGCCGGACGGCAGTTCGCGCTCATGTTCCTCATAGTTGGTGAGGTCCATCAGGTAGCTGAACGGGGTCTCGAATATGTCGGCCACCTCGCCCGGATTGGGTGTGAGTGTGAAGCCCGACCGGATGAACCCCACCACGGGGGTCACCAGGAAGCCCGTGCCGGTCTGGTAGGGTGTGGAAAAGCCGACGGGCTTCACAAAGTGAGGCTCCAGGCCGACTTCCTCATGCGCCTCGCGCAGGGCGGTCTGGATCGGCCCTTCGCCCGGATCCTGGCGGCCACCGGGAAAGGCCACCTGCCCGGTGTGGCTGCGCATGTTGTCGGAGCGCCGGGTCAACAGCACGTTCAGGCCGTGGTCGCGCTCGATCAGACCGACCAGAACCGCTGCAGGCGTCAGGGGCTTTCCAGGTGATGACCAGTTCTCGGGATCGAGGTCGAAATCGGAGGTGCGAGGCCCGTCCGCACCCGGCGAACGGTCCAGCGGCTCCAGCCGGTCGCTGATCCAGTCGTGCAGACCCGCCTGCATCACGCGCCAGCCGCCTCGGCCGGACCCAGCGCGAACCAGACGCCGCCTGATTCTATCGCCAGACGCAGGCCCTCCGGCGTGTCGCGGTCCTCGGCCATCTCCACCAGTTCGTAGAACACCGCCCGCGAGATCAGCGCCTCAAGCCCGCCGCGGACGCGCAGATAGGGTCTGGGTTCGCCATCGGCGCTGACCTCGACACGGATCGGGTGGTCGGCATCGGCGACCACCTCGTCGCCGACGTTGGTCAGGAACCGCAGCTTGTCGCCGTCGCGATCCACGCGGACCGCAATGAAGGGCGCGTCCTCGACGGAGATCCGCAGCTTCTCGACCGGCGTGACCAGCCAGAACCCGTCAGGGTCCTTGCGCAGGATGGTCGAAAAGAGGCGCACCATGGCCTCGCGCCCAATCACCGCGCCCTCGTGGAACCAGCGGCCGTCGCGTTTTATGACGATATCGATCTCGCCGCTGTGCGCGGGGTTCCACAGGTGCACCGGGGGAAGGCCGCGCCCGGGCGCCTGCTTCACCGCCGCAACGACGCCGTCAAGGCCGGGCTTGTCTGTGATGCTCACCATGGGATGAACCTAGGCGTCCCGCGGTTCCGGATCAACGCGCGTGGAGGGACCCAGCCAGCCCCAGGGATGGCCGGGCGCGCACCAGCACCCGCCGGGGATCCACAGGTCCAGGCAAGGTCACGCCCGACGCCACCTCAAACCCCACCCGCTGGAAGAACGGCAGGTCGCCCACCAGCAGCACCGCCGCCTCGCCCGCGGCCTCGGCGGCGGCGCAGGCGCGCTCGACGAGTTCCGCACCCAGGCCGTGCTTGCGCGCATCCTCGTCCACCGCCAGGGGACCCAGGAAAACGATCGGCTGATCGCCCGCCATCACGCGCCACATGCGCACAACACCGACCAGGCGCCCGCCCTCAAGGGCGCAGAAGGACAGTTCCGGCGCAAAGGCGGCGAATTCGCGCACCCGCTCGGAGACCTTGGCGAAACGGCCGGGGCCGAACGCGCGGTTCAGCAGGGCCTCAATGGCAGGGCCGTGTTCGGGGATTTCGTTGACAAAGCTCAGCGCCGGCTCGGGCCGGCAGGGCTGCAGGGGCATGGAGTTTTCTCGGATGCGAAAGGCGACGTGGCAGCTGACCTGGCAGGTCAGACCCTGGGTTCGGTCGGCGCTCAGGCCAGCGGACGTCGTCGCATCGAAAAGCCCTCCCGGGCACAATATGGAGCGGCGCAGATAAGGTGTGGCGGGCCGCGCGTCAACGCCATTGCCCCATGATCCGGCGCAAGGCAGTTTGGTCGGGCCGATGACTGACGCCCCCACCCCCGACGACGACAGCGTTCCCTCCGCCCGGGCTCTGCTCAAGGAACGTGACTATCTGCTTTTCTGGGGCACGCGGTGGATGGGCAGCTTCGGCACCCAGATCGCGAGCGTCGCCATGGGCTGGCAGATGTATGCGCTGGCTCGCGAGACCCGATCCGTGGCCGAGAGCGCCTTCCTGGTCGGGATGATCGGACTGGCGGCCTTCCTGCCGTTGTTTCTGCTGACGCTGCCTGCCGGTGAGGCCGCTGACCGTTACGACCGCAAGAAGCTGCTGCTGGTCTGCCTGACCGGCGAGATGCTCAGCGTGCTGGCGCTGGCCATCGCCACCCTCAACGGCTGGGCCTCGCCCGGGCTATTGCTGGGGATCGCCGCCCTGTTCGGCGCAAGTCGCGCCTTCTTTGCGCCCGCCAATACCGCGCTTGGGCCCATGCTGGTGCCACGCAAGCTGCTGCCGCGCGCCATCGCCTGGAATTCACTGGCCTGGCAGAGCGCGTCCATCGCCGGGCCGGCTGCGGCGGGCTTCCTCGTCGCTCACTCCGCCCAGACCGCCTATTTCACGACCTTCGTGCTCTATGGCCTGGCCTTCATCCTGATCCTGCTGATCCGCAAGAACGCCCGGCCGACGGTCAATCCAGGCTCACGCTGGACACTGATCAAGGAAGGCCTGACCTATGTCTGGCGCCAGAAGATCGTATTCGGCGCCATCTCGCTGGACCTGTTTGCGGTGCTGCTGGGCGGGGCCACGGCCCTGTTGCCGGTGTTCGCACGTGACGTGCTGCATGTAGGGCCACAGGGTTTCGGTCTGCTGCGCGCCGGGCCCGCGATGGGGGCCACGGTGGTGGCCCTGTGGCTGGCGGCAAACCCGATCCGCACCAGAGCGGGGCTGTTCATGTTCGGCGGGGTGGCGGTGTTCGGCCTGGCGACCATCGTCTTCGGGCTGTCGAAGTCCCTGTGGCTATCCGTCGCAGCGCTGGCGGTGCTGGGCGGCGCGGACATGCTCAGCGTGTTCGTACGCCAAACGCTGGTGCAACTGGTCACACCCGATCAGATGCGCGGCCGGGTGGCCGCCGTCTCCTCGGTGTTCATTGGCGCGTCCAATGAGCTGGGCGAGTTTGAAAGCGGTATTGTCGCGCGGATTCTGGGGCCTGTGGGCGCGGCGGTGTTCGGCGGCGTGGGGGCGGTGATGGTCACCGGAATCTGGGCCTGGCTCTTCCCTGACTTGCGTCGAGCCAACCGCCTCGAATAAGTGTCTCCCAAATCAAACGGGAGTCTGAAGCGATGGGCGCACTTGAAGGCAAGGTTGTACTGGTCACCGGCGGCGGCAACGGCATTGGCCGCGACTGCGCCCTGATCGCCGCGCAGGAAGGCGCGAAGGTTGTCGTCAACGATCTGGGCGGCAGCCTGAAGGGTGAGGACGAAGGCTCCGCGGGTCCGGCCGAGGCCGTCGCACAGGAAATCCGCGCCGCCGGCGGCGAGGCCGTTTCCAACTCCGACAGCGTCACCGATCTCGACGCCGTCTACGGCATGGTCGAGCAGGCCAAGAAGGAATTCGGCGGACTGCACGCGGTGATCAATCCGGCCGGCATCCTGCGCGACGTGATGTTCCACAAGATGACCGAGGCCGAGTGGGACGCCGTCATTGCCGTCCACATGCGTGGCTCGTTCAACGTGGCCCGCGCCACCATCGAGCTGTTCCGCGAACAGAACGACGGCGCCTACATGTTCTTCACCTCGACGTCCGGCCTTTTCGGCAACATTGGCCAGGCCAACTATGGCGCGGCCAAGATGGGCATCGCCGGCATGTCGCGGATCATCGCCATGGAAGGCGCGCGCAACAACGTGCGCTCCAACTGCCTGGCGCCCGTCGCCTGGACGCGCATGACCCAGTCGGTGCCGATCAAGGACGAGGCCGCCGCCGCCCGCCGCGCCGTGATGGCCGAGAAGATCCGCGCCGACCAGCCGGCCCGCTTCTCCGTCGCCATGGTGACCCCGGCCGCCGCCCATGTTTCGGGCCAGATCTTCGGCTCCTCGGGCGAGAACATCATCCTCTACTCCCAGCCCCGCCCGATCGAGACGGTGACCAAGGAAGAGGGCTGGACCGTCGCGACCATCCTGTCCGAAGCCGTGCCGGCCATGGCGCCGAAGTTCTTCGACCTGAACCGCGCGGTCCTGCCGGGTGCGACGGCCCAGAAGGCGCCGGCGTAAGGCTCTCACCTCCCGCCATCGCATCGCGATGGCGGGAGGGGGACCGCCCGCCGCTTCGCGGGGGAGGTAACGGGCATTTGGCGCCTCCATTGCGAGGGGCCGGGCCATGTATATCGGACTGTCCCAACCTGGCGCAGCGACCCGCGAACTGGCGTTCGCGGCGGCAGATCGCAAGCGTTCTCAGACCCTGCGCGCGGTGCAGCCCGCCAACCCGGCCGTCGAGAGCCGCGACAAGATTCGCGACAAGGTCCTGGCCGAGCTGGGTATTGACCGCATCACCTTGCTGAAGCTCGCTCCGCAGGCTCGCATCAAAGCCGAAATCTCGGTCATGATCGAAACCGCCCGCCGCACCCCACCGGCCCCGATCCGCGCCACCGGAAACTTTGTCGACCTTCGGGTCTGACGGGCCGGAGCGCCTCAGAGCCGGTGTCGCATGCGCCAGTCCTCGCGCATCATTTCCCAGTAGATCGAACGGCGGATCGTACCGTCCGGACGCACGGCATCGCGCTCACCCATCCGGGTGAAGCCGGCGGCGTCGATGCCCTTCTGGACGCGGATGTTGTCGAGCGCCGCGGTCAGGCACATCATCCGCACGCCCAGGGTCTCGAATATCCAGCCGAAGCTGTGGGCCATGCCGCGGCCGCCCTGGCCGCTGTTCTGGCGGTCGGCGCGGATTGCGCCGGCCAGTTCCGCCGCCGAACGGTCCGGCCAGACGGTGATGCGTGAGTAACCCGCGACCACGCCCTCGGCGTCCAGGTTCACGATCAGCAGCGCCTCGCCCGCCAGCGCCAGCGCCTGGCTTTCCACCACCCAGCGGGTGACACTCTCGGCATTGATGGGCCGGGGCAGGTCATAGATCGGTCCGGACACCCGTTCGTCCGACAGCAAGGCCACAAGCCCTTCAACGTGAGTCAGGTCTGCGCGCGCCCGTCCATCGCCCAGAGTCGCAACATCCGCCGTGCGCACGGCCTGACGGATCGCCTCGACCTCTTCCGCCGAAACCTCGAGCACGGTTTTTGGAGGCATGCTCATGACGCGGCCAGGGTCTCCAGCGCCTCACCGTCAAGACGGCGGACCGTCCACTCGGTTTTCGCCGAGGCGCCCAGGCTGTCGTAGAAGGCGATCGACGGCGCATTCCAGTTCAGCACGGCCCACTCAAGTCGCCCGAGATCGGCGTCGATGCAGCGCTGCGCCAGGCGCCGAAGCAGGGCCTTGCCCGCCCCGACGCCACGCGCCTCGGTGCGCACGAACAGGTCTTCCAGATAGATCCCGGCGCGCCCCCGGAAGGTGGAGTAGTTGTAGAACCAGAGCGCAAAGCCCACGGGCTGGCCCTCGTGCTCGGCGATCTCGCAGAAGCAGCGCGGGTTCTCACCGAACAGATCGCGGCGGATATCGGCCTCGCTCGCCTCCACCTCGTGGAGCAGGCGTTCGTATTCTGCCAGTTCGCGGATGAACTGATGGATCAGCGGGACGTCGGCGATGGTCGCAACCCGGACGACCACGCCGCTTTGAACCGTACTCATGACCGCCTCAAAGCCGGACACCCGTGGTCTCTTCGCTGAGGGCCCAAAGGCGGTCGGCCGCATCGGGATCAACAGCATAGGGCATCACCCCTTCGAACGGGTTTTCCTGGGTCCAGGGCAGAGCCTGGGCGCAGTTTTCCAGATAGAGCCCGCCTACCCCTTCCAGTTCCGGTCCCACGGCCGCCCAGACGCTGGTCGCGGCGCCCTGCTCGGTGGACTTGAAACGCTCGTTGATCTTGCCGGCCTCGTCCATCCAGCCCATGGCGATCATCTCCTCGCGGGGAAGGTGCCGCTGCAGCGGCGTCATGATCCCGCCGGGCATCACTGAATTGGCATTGACGCCGAGGTCGGCGAACCGCTGGTTGAAGCCCACGGCGAACAGGGCGTTCGCGGTCTTGGCCTGGCCATAGGAATCCCACTTGTCATAGGGCCGATTGCGATAGTGCGGATCGTCAAAGTTCACCGGACTGCGACGATGGCCGATGGACGACAGCGACACCACGCGACTGGCGCGAGCGGCCTCGGATCCGTTCATCAGGGCCCGGGCCAGCAGGGTCGTCAGCACGAAGTGACCGAAGTGGTTGGTGCCGATCTGCATCTCCAGATCCTGGGCCGTGTAGGCCTGCGGACAGGCCATGACCGCAGCGTTGTTGATCAGGGCGCTCAGCGGCTTGTCGCCCCAGGCGCTGGCGAAGGCGGCTACGGTGGGCAGGTCTGACAGATCCAGGAGGCCTACCGAGACCCGTCCGCCGGCCGTCGTATTGATGTCGGCCGCCGCCGCCGTACCGGCCTCGGCGTTGCGCACGGCGATGGTGACGTCGGCGCCGGCCTCGGCAAGGGCGCGGGCGGTTTCCACGCCCAGGCCGGATGCTCCGCCCGTCACGATCATGGTCTGCCCCGACAGGTCATGACCGTTGACGACGTCGCGGGCGGTCGACCTGGCTCCGAAGGGCGAGGTGATGCGGTCGGTCATGATAGTGTCTCCCCAAGTCTCTGGCTGAGCGTCTTAGGCGGTCGCGCGGTACCAGTCGACGCCAGAGGCGTCCCGCTCGCGCACGGCCTGGCCGCGGGCGATCAGGCAATTCAGATGCGCCAGGCTCTCGCCCGTCGCCAGCCCCAGCAGGTTCTGGTCGATCTTGCGCCGGAAAAGCACCGAAAAGACGTCGACCACACGCCGGGGTTCTGACAGCAGCGCGGCCAGGCGCTCCAGCCCCCGCTCATGGCCGCTGATCAGGTGATCGATACGGGCGTGCAGGCCGTGGAACGGCTCGTTGTGCGCCGGCAGAACCAGCACATCATCCGGCACCCTGGTCTTGATCCTCGCCAGGGAGGTCAGCCAGTCCGTGAGCGGATCGCCATCGGGTTCGGTCGGAAACACAGACACATTGGAGGAAATCTTCGGCAGCACCTGGTCGCCCGAAATCATCAGCTTCAGGTCAGGGCAATAGAGGCAGGCGTGCTCGGGACTGTGGCCGGAGCCGACCACTACGCGCCAGACATGGTCGCCAATCCGGATCTCGTCGTCGTCGCTCAGGCGACGGAAGCTGTCCGGCAGGGCGTGCAGTCCCCGGCCGAACCCGCCGAACCGGGCCCGGTAGTTCTCAAGCGCATCCTCATCCCAACCGGCCCCCTGGAAAAAGCGCAGGGCATCCTCCGGTGCCTCACGTCCGGTGTCCGCCGCGAGGGACCGGCAGGTGATGTACTCCAGCCGGGTGATCCAAAGCGCAGCGTCGAACTTGCGCGTCAGATATCCCGACATGCCGATGTGGTCGGGATGCATGTGCGTGACAAACACCCGCGTCACCGGTTTGCCCTCCAGCGGGCCCTTCAGCACGGCGCGCCAGCCGTTGCGGGTCTCGACCCCGCCAATGCCGGTGTCGACGATGGCCCAGCCGTCGCCCTCGGCGATCGCCCAGACGTTGATGAACGCCAGCGCCCCGCCCAGCGGCATCCGCATCCACTTAACGCCCGGCGCGATATCCACCGCCTCGCCTGTCCCGGGCGACGCCTCCAGCGGATAGGTCAGTTTCGGCCTGTGGCTTTCCCACGCCGCCGTCTCTTCAATCCCGTCCCGCAAAGCCCTGGGCTCCCCTATGATCGACCCCCATTATCGGACTTCGACGCCGATAAGGGCAAACGCCAATGCGCCCGCAGTTGATTAACGCCGCGTCGCAAGCTCTATGGCACTGAAAACAAATACTGGAGGAAACGGTGATGGCCACCCTGGAACGCCGGATCGATGCGATGCTGGTGGCTCGGCTCGACCCGATCCTCGATGCCGCGCTTGCCGCAACCAAGATTGTCGGCGCTGTGGCGCTGGTGGCCCGCGGCGGCGCTTTGGTCTACGCCCGGGCCGCCGGCCAGGCCGACCGTGAGGCCGGTCGGGCGATGACACTGGACACCATCTTCCGGGCCTCGTCGCTGACCAAGCCCATCGTCACCGCCGCCGCCCTCAGCCTGGTGGAGAGCGAGGTGATCGGACTGGATGATCCGGTGATCCGCTGGCTGCCGGATTTTCAACCCGCCTTTCAGGGACAGGTCCCGACGATCACGCTGCGCCACCTGCTGACGCACACGGCGGGTCTTTCCTACGGCTTCATGCAGCCAGCGGACGGGCCATATCTCAAGCTTGGCGTCTCCGACGGCATGGACCAGCCCGGCCTGGGCTTCCCCGAGGAACTGCGACGGATCAGCAACGCCGGCCTGATGTTCCCGCCCGGCGCGGCCTGGCTCTATTCGGTCGGGATGGATGTGATGGGCGCGGTGATGGAGGCCGCTACAGGTCGCAGCCTGCCCGAGGTGGTGGCCGAACGCGTCACCAACAAGGTCGGCATGGCCGATACCGGCTTCACTGTCACCGACCGCGGACGGCTGGCGGTGGCCTATGCCGATGGTGCGCCCCCGGTGAAGATGGGGACCACCCACACCGTGCCCTTCGCCGAACTTTCGGGCATCCAGTTCGCCCCGGACCGCATTTTCGATCCGGCGTCATTTCCCTCCGGCGGCGCGGGCATGGCCTGTTCTGCGCCCGACATGCTGGCCTTCCTGGAGGCGATCCGCACAGGCGGCGGCGCAGTGGTCTCGGCGGAAACCGCCCAGGATATGATGACCAACCAGACCGGAGACCACGCCATCGTCACCAGCGGCCCCGGCTGGGGCTTTGGCTTCGGCGGCGCGGTGATGCTGGACCCGGAACCCACCGCCTCGCACCTGCCCGCCGGGGTCTGGACCTGGGCAGGCGTCTATGGCCACAGCTGGTTCGTCGATCCTGCCAGCGAGACCACTTTCGTTCTGATGACCAACACCTCCACCGAAGGCATGAGCGGCCAGACCTCCCGCGATCTGGCGGCCGCCGTGATGGCGGGTTGAGCGCGCTGCTTGTGTTCGTCCGGGCCGAAGTGGAATAACCCCCCGCACCAGGGGGAAACACCAGATGCAGAAACTTGCCGCCGCGCTTGTCGCGCTCGCCATCGCCACGCCCGCCGCCGCCCAGTCCCCGCAGCCGGGCGAGGCCGCATTCCGCGGCCTCTACAAGGAGTTGGTGGAGACCAACACCACCTTCTCGGCCGGCGACTGCACCCTGGCCGCCCAACGGATGGCCGCGCGCCTGAAGACGGCGGGGTTCCCTGACAGTGACCTGACTGTATTCATCCCGCCCGGCAGGCCCAAGGACGGCGGCCTCGTGGCGGTCTATCCGGGCAAGGACCCCAAGGCCAAGGCGGTCCTGCTGCTGGCCCACATCGACGTCGTGGAAGCGAAAAGGGAAGACTGGACGAGAGACCCCTTCACGCTCATTGAGGAAGGCGGCTACTTCTACGCGCGTGGCGCCTCGGACGACAAGGCGCAGGCCGCGATCTTCACCGACCTCTTGATCCGGTTCCGGCAGGAAGGGTTCAAGGGCCGCCGGCCCATCAAGCTGGCGCTCACCTGCGGCGAGGAAGGCGGCGGGCACGTGAACGGCGCGGCCTGGCTGGTCGCCAACAAGCGCGATCTGATCGACGCGGCTTTCGCACTGAACGAGGGCGCCGGCGTCAATCTGGACGGGTCCGGCAAACCGGTGGCCCACACTGTTCTGGCGGGCGAGAAGTCCAGCACGTCGTACAAGCTTGAGGTCACCAACCCCGGCGGACACTCCTCACGTCCGGTGCCGGACAACGCCATCTATCACCTGGCCCGCGCCATCGACCGGATCTCGGCCTACAGCTTCCCGGTGATGCTGAACGAGACGACCCGCAGCTACTTCACCCAGATGGCGAGGATCTCCAGCGGTGAGACAGGGGCCGCCATGACCGCCATCGTGGCAAATCCGGCCGACGCGGGGGCCGCCGCGATCCTGCGAAGGGACCCAAGCGTCAACGCCATGCTGGGCACTACCTGCGTGGCCACCCAGCTTCAGGCCGGCCATGCGCCGAACGCCCTGCCCCAACGTGCCAACGCCACCATAAACTGCCGGATCTTCCCCGGCGTATCCGGCGAAGAGGTACGAGACGCCCTGATCAAGGTTATCGACAATCCGGCGGTGTCAGTCTCCACGGCCATGGTCCGTCCGGGGGTAGCCGACGCTGGCCCGCCGCTGACCCCGCAGGTGATGGACCCGATCCGTCAGGTTTCGCAGTCCATGTGGCCGGGCGTGCCGGTGATCCCGTTCCTGCTGGCCGCAGGCACCGACGGCAAGGCGCTGATCGCCGGCGGGATCCCCACCTATGGCGTCTCGGGCATCGCCTATGAGCCGGACCAGGGCCGCATCCATGGCCTGAACGAGCGGATCGGCGTGAAGTCGCTCCTCGACGCGCGGGAGTTCAGCTATCGGCTGGTACAGGTCTACGCGTCCCAGAAGGATTGACACAGCCCATGCGGATCTGGATCGCAGCGGCCCATGACGCGGCCCACCTCAACGGTGGCTGGGCGTTCGTTCGCGCCGGGACGGAGGTTTCCGGCGTGGCGGGCGGCGACCGCCGCACCACCCGGCCCCGGACCACGCTGAACGGGTTTGCCGCGGCGTTGAAGGATGTGCCGGCGGGCGAGGCCCTCTCTGTTGTGGCGCCCCGAGCCGACGCCCTGATCCTTCAGACCCTGCTGAGGCCCCCGGCTGACCCGCCGACCGACGACCTCGACCTGCGAGCTATACTGGCCAAGGTCCTGGCCGGTCGTGTCTGGACGCTCTCGGTCGGCGATCCGGACGCCATCACGCCCTATGGCTTCGCCGTCGCCTGGGCCAACATGGCCTCCGAGAAGGCCAAGACGGGTGGCGCCTTCTCGGCGGCGATCCCGAAGACCAACCTGGCGAAGGTGAGGGGTCTTTAGGGCACGCCAGCCACCCACGCCGCCAACCCCAAAGGTTTGTTATTCATTTTGCGGCACCGTTGCGTCTCCTGGCCCTGTCAGGGTCGCCAAGGAACGAGACCGCCGATGAGCCGGATCATGCCCGCGAGGCGCGCAAGCGATCACTTCGAGCCCGACGACAATGTCGATCCCAAGGTCCAGCGTCAGCTGCGCGGACATCTGGAACAGATCGATTACACAGCCTATTCCGCCAACCGCAAGGTGCTGAACGCAACGCTGGCCAGCGTGGATACTGCAAAACTCCAGAGCCTGGCCTCGGCGACCGCTCTGGCGCGGACGCGATGGGTGGCGGCGGGACTGGCGTTGGCCGAGGCTGAACCCTATCCCACGCCCGGCCAGATCACGGCGCTGGCCGAACTCCGCAAAGGTTATGAGGAATTGGCCGGGGTCTACGATGGACTACGCAGGATGGTGGAGCGGGGCTATCTGACCTACGTCGCGCCCGATCCGGCCTGACCAGTTCTCTCAGGATAGTTCGCTCATCCAGACACGGAGCGCCCGCAGGAACGGCAGGGCCTCGCGGAACTCCTTCTGGGTAAAGCCTTCCCGTAGCTTTTCCACCTTGGGCCGGATCGCCGCCATTGAGCGGGCGTAGGCCTCGCGACCGCCGGGGGTCAGCCGGACGCGCTTCTTGCGACGATCTCTTTCGCAGACCTCCACCGAGATCAGTTGAGTGGCTTCCAGCCGCTGCAGGGTGTTGGTGATGGCGCCAGGCGTCATCTTCAGCGCCGTAGCGATCATCGCCGGCGTCAGATCCTCGCCGCGTCGGGCGATCAGGTTCAGCACTTCATACTGCGGGTAGGTCAGGCCCACAGGCAAGCTGCGGGTGATCGACATCCGCACGCCGTGCTCGATCAGGCTGATCTCGTCAAATACCTGGACCTCGGGATGGTCCTCAATCACCGCCGCCATGCGCCCTCCGCCGAACCCTCTGCTTGGGACGCCTGACAATTCGTCATCGAACGAAACAATTCAATGTCGAATGTTTAGCGCGACACGACCTCAAGGGCATCCTTCAGGCCCTGCCCCGCCAGCGCGTCAGCACGCTCATTGTGCTCGTGGCCAGCGTGGCCCTTGACCCAGCGCCACTGCACATTGTGACGAGACCGCGCTTCGTCAAGACGCCGCCAGAGGTCGTCGTTCTTCACCGGCTTGTTGTCCGCCGTTCGCCATCCCCGACGCTTCCAGTTGTGGATCCACTCCGAGATACCCTTCATGACGTACTGGCTGTCGGTATGCAGCTCGACCTGGCAGGGCCGGGTAAGGGTTTCCAGCGCCTGGATGGCCGCCATCAGCTCCATGCGATTGTTGGTGGTGTCGGGCTCACCGCCGCAGATTTCCCGGGACTTCTCGCCAAACATCAGGATGGCGCCCCAACCGCCCGGTCCCGGATTCCCGGAACAGGCGCCGTCTGTATAGATCACCACCCCCGGGGTCATGCACCGGTCCCGAACAGCACCAGATCCGGAGACGACCGGTGCACCGCCAGTTTGCGCTCATACTCCAGCGGGTCCTTGGGCCGCACCAGGGCGCCGGCGGGCGTCGTACCCCAGTCGTAGAGCCGCGTCAGGAAGAACCGCATCGCCGCCCCATGCGCCAGGATCGGCAGAGCGGCGCGTTCAGCCTTGCTCAAGGGCCGACGCCCCTCGTACCCCGCCAGAAGCGCCCGCGCTGAGGTGATGTTGAAGCTGCCATCCGGCTCGAAACACCAGGCGTTCAGCGCCACCGCCACGTCATAGGCCAGCGCATCGTTGCAGGCGAAATAGAAGTCGAAGGCCGCAGCGAACTTGCCGCCCTGAAAGAAGACATTGTCGGGGAAGTAGTCTGCATGAATCACGCCCTGCGGCAGATCCGCTGGCCAGTGAGCGTCCAGCAGCGCCAGATCGGCCTCGATGGTGGCGGCAAGACCCGGTTTCAGTCCCTCCGCGGCGTCCCTGAGTGACGCGAACAGTCCGGCCCACGCCGCCTGGCCCAGATCATTTTCGCGATGCATGGGGAACCCGGCGCCAGCCAGGTGCAGCGCCGCCAGGCTCTCGCCGGCTTCCCGACAGTGGGCCACGCCAGGCCGACGCACCGAAAGGCCCAGCAGATAGGACACCAGCGCGCAGGGCTTGCCGCGCATGGTCTTCAGCATTCTGTCGTGCCGGTCGACGATCGGTGTGGCGCATGGAAACCCGTGCTCGGAAAGCCAACGGGTCAGCCCGAGGAAATAGGGCAGGTCCTCGGCCTGGACGCCACGCTCGTAGACTGTCAGGAAATAGCGCCCGGTTTCGGTCTCCAGCAGGAAGTTGGAATTCTGGATCCCCTCGACGATCCCCTTGAACGACAGGGCTGCGCCCAGATCGTAATCGGCCAGCAGGCCCGCCAGATCCTCGTCCGTGATGTCCGTGTAAACCGCCATGGTTTCCGATGGGCGAGGCGGCCGCGCCGGTCAAGGGTCTGGTCAAGCAGGCTGGACTCAGGGCCACCGCTCCGCACAGACTAGGCGCGCATCGGAGACCCCATGGATCTATCTTACAGTCAGGAGCACGAAGCCTTCCGGAGCGAGGTGGTCGCCTTCCTGCGCGAACATGCTGATGCCGCGCCCCGTGCCGGCAAGGGCGACGCCAAGGCATGGCAGAAGCTGCTCATCGCGCACGGCTATGCGGCCAGGACGATCCCTCGTGACTACGGCGGCTATGGCGCAGAGCCGGACATCCTTAAGTCGCGCATCATCGCCGAGGAGTTCGCCCGCGCCCAGGTTTCGCCCGGAATGGGCGGCCAGGGGATATCAATGCTGGTCCCCACTCTGCTGGAGATGGGATCGGAAGATCAGAAGCGGCAGTTCATCGGCCCGACCCTCAGTGGTGATCTGCTGTGGTGCCAGGGATACTCCGAGCCTGACGCCGGCAGCGATCTGGCCAGCCTGCGCACCAAGGCGGTGCTCGACAGCGACGACTGGGTTGTAAGCGGCCAGAAAATCTGGACGAGCACGGCGCACCTCGCCGACTGGATTTTCTGTCTGGTGCGGACCGAGCCCGAGGCGGCGAAGCACGAGGGCATCAGCTTCCTGCTGTTTTCCATGAAAACGCCCGGGATCGAGGTTCGGCCGCTGGTGGACATGACCGGCGTTGCCAACTTCAACGAGGTCTTCTTCACCGATGTGCGCGTGCCGAAGCACCAGATCGTCGGACGACGCGGCGAAGGCTGGAAAGTGGCCAACGCAATCCTCAAGCATGAGCGCGGATCGCTGGCTGATCCCAACACCATGCTGTCGCGGCTGAACACGCTCAGCGAGCTGATGAAAACGGAGACGGTGGACGGCCGCCGGGCAATCGATGACCCGGTGTTCCGCGACCGGCTGATGCAGGTCCACGGTCGGGTGCTGGCCATGCGCTGTAACGACCTGCGCCTGCTTTCGGCGGCGGTGAACAAGACCCCGGCCAGTCTGGCTGGCATGGTGGTCAAACTTCAGGGCACGGAGCTGCGGCATGAGCTTGAGGCGTTGGCCATCGATGTGATGGGGGAATTCGGCCTGCTCTATACCGGCTCGCCGCAGCTGCGGACGCAGGGGAGTTGGCAGCGCGACTACATGTTCTTCCTGGGGCTGATCATCGGCGGCGGCACCTCGCAGATCCAGAAGAACATCATTGCCGAGCGCGGGCTGGGAATGCCCCGCGAACCCAAGACCGTCAGCACCTGAGGCCGCCATGCAATTCGATCTCTCAGACGAACAGGCCATGCTGCAGGACACCGTTCACCGGTTCCTGGCCGAGGCGGGCGGGCTGGAGCGCGCGCGCGCGTTTGCCGCCGGGGGCGAAGCCCGGGCGGTCGATCTGGCCACGGGGCTGGCCCAGCTGGGGGTCACCGGGCTGCTTGTCGCCGAGGAATATGGCGGCAGCGGCCTCACACTGCTGGACGCTGCCCTCGTGGCCGAGGTGCTTGGCCGGCATGTCGCGCCGACGGCCTTCATCGGCGCGGCGGTTCTGGCGCCGATGGCCCTCCAGCGTGCGGGCAGCCCCGGCCAGCGCGACCACTGGCTGCCCCGTCTGGCGGCGGGCACGGTCACGGCGGGGGTCGCCCTGTCGGAGCACGCCGGAGGTCGCGAGGATGCCGGCGTCGAAGCCCGGGACGGAAGCCTCTATGGCCGCGCCCTGTTCCTGATCGACTATGAAGCCGACATCTATGTGATCGCTGACCGGCTAGGCGGATTGCATCTGATCGGCGCCGATGCGGCGGGACTGACCCGGACACGCCTCAACACCATCGACGTGACGCGCCCTACCGGCGAACTGCGCCTGGACGGCGTCGCCGCCGAGCCACTGGAAGGCGCCAACCCGGCCCTCATTCGTGACCTGATCGACGCCGGACGGGTGATGTACGCCGCCGACACCCTGGGCGCGGCGCAGGAGATGCTGGACCGCGCGGTGGCCTATGCCGCAGATCGAAAGCAGTTTGGTCGCCCGATCGGATCATTCCAGGCGGTGAAGCACATGTGCGCCGAGATGGCGGCGGGGCTGGAGCCATGCCGCGCGCTGGTCTGGTATGCCGGCCACGCGCTCGGCGCCCTGCCCGACGAAGCCTCACTTACCGCCTGTCACGCCAAGGCGCATCTGGCCGAGGTGGGCACGATGGTGGCGCGCACAGCCACCGAAGTGCACGGCGGCATGGGTTTCACCGACCTGGTGGGCCTGCACTACTGGTTCAAACGAATCGGCTTCAACCGCCAGATGCTGGGCGGCCCGCAGCGGGTGCGTGAGGAAGCGGCGCAGATGGTGTTGTCGGGCTGACGGGCCATCAGACGGCGGCGGCGACGACCTTCGCAGCGCGCCCGGCGGTTTCCGTCACGCTCTGGCCGGGTCGATAGAGCTCGCCGCCGATGCCGAAGGCCTTCGCGCCCGCCAAGCGCCATTCGCTCATGTTGGCCGCGCCGACACCGCCCACCGCGACCACGGTGACATCCGACGGCAACACGGCCTGAAGCTGCGTCAAGTGGCCGGGTCCGTAGGTGGTCGCCGGGAACAGTTTCAGATGCTTTGCGCCCGCGTGGATTGCGCTGAACGCCTCGCTGGCGGTGGCGAAGCCCGGCGCGGACCACAGGCCGAGCGCGACCGTTCGCCGGATCACGCCCGCATCCACGTTCGGCGAGACGATCAGCTTGCCGCCCGCCGCATGCACCGTATCCACCTGGGCCTCGGTGAGCACCGTGCCCGCGCCCACCACCATGCGATCACCGAACGCCCGGGCGAGGCGGGCGATCGATTCCAGCGGGTCCGGCGAGTTCAGCGGAACCTCGACCACCCGGATACCCGCATCATGGATCGCCTGAACGTGGGCCACCGCCTCGTCCGGCTTGATCCCCCGCAGGATCGCGATGACCGGGCATTCCATCAGAGCGGCGTCGAGCGTCATGTGCGCTGCCCCATGTTGTGGAGGGCGAACAGGCCGGCCACGGCCGCCGTCTCGCCATCGAATGTCTCTGTGGCATGGCCCCTGGCCCTGAGCGCGCGGTCGTAGAGGCCGCAGAGACGGGCATCGCCCAAAAGGGCCATGGAGTCGAATGTGCCGGTTCCCAATAGTCCTGGTGTTGCGGCGACATCTGCGCCGATCAGCAGGCCGGAGAGATAGCTGGAGGTGCTGTCAGCCGATGCGCCCAGCCCCACCACGCGCGCGCGGGCCGTGAACAGGCGGGCCGCCAGCCCGCCACCATCACCCGCCGACGCGACCCCCTGATCGAAGGCGTCGAGGTCGTCCGGCGGGACATCACTGCGGAGCACGCTGTGCGCACCCAGCACCGCGAACAGTTCGCCGGTCATGGCCGTCACAAAAGCGGTCAGGCGGCCGTCCTCGACCACCATCCACTTGGTATGGGTGCCGGGGTGACAGACCAGGTGTCGACCCCGGGCGCGCTCGGGGTGGGCCGCGAGCCAGCCGAACAGCTGTGTCTCCTCCCCGCGCATCACGTCGCCCTGGCCGTTGAAGCCCAGGGAGCGAACGCCGGGAATAATCCGCACATCCGGTGCGCCGGAGGGCTGGACCAGATGCGTCGCCAGATCCGCCAGATTGACCGGGCAGTCGGCGTAGGGCGCGAGCCTCCAGCCCAGGTTCGACCCGACCATGCCACAGAGGATGGCCGGCAGGGTGTCCGCGCCGAGCCCCGGGCGGACATCGTCCGCAAAGCGGCGCTGCGCCTCGCCGGGGGCCAGTTTCGAGACACCGAACGGAAACTCACGCCCGGCCACCACCGCGCCTGATGCATCCAGCGTCCAGGCCCGCAGGTTGGTGGTGCCCCAGTCGCAGGCGAGCAGCGTGGCGGCCATCATGTGCGCCCTGCGTCCACGACCAGATTCTGCCCGGTCATCATGCGACTGTCGTCAGCGGCCAGAAACAGCGCCGCACGCGCTATATCCTCAGGCTGGATCCGGTCCTTCAACGCCACCTGCCGCGCCCAGTCAGCCTCCGCCTCGGGGGTCAGCCACAGCTCCAGCTGGCGGGGCGTCACCACCCAACCGGGCGACAGGGCGTTGACGCGGATCCGGTCAGGGCCCCACTCGCGCGCCAGGCTCTTGGTCAGGGCGTTGATGGCGCCCTTGGCCGCCACATAGGCCGGCATCTCGGCCGGCCCCCAGAGGGCGTTGATCGAACTGACATTGATGATCGAGCCCCCGCCGGCGTGGCGCATCATCGGTTGGACCGCCGTCGCGGCGGCGAACACGGGATCGAGGTTCACGGCAAGTCCGGCCCGCCAGGCCTCGGCGGAGGTCTCGGCGGCCTTGCTGCGGGTATCGTCAGCCACATTGTTGACCAGGACGGTGATCGGCCCCAGGGCATCGGCCGCCGCCAGGATCGCGGTCCTCAGGGCATCACCATCGGTGACGTCACAGGGCGCGAACCAGCTTCCAGGCAAGCCGGAGGCCAGCACCTCACCCGCGTCGGCCTGGCGGTCCACAAAGGCGACCCTGGCGCCCTGGGCGTGGAACTGCTCGACGAACGCGGCGCCAATCCCCGAGGCGCCGCCGGTCACAAAGACCACCCGCCCCCTGAGGCTGGGATAGTCAGCGAAGGTCATCAGTGAGACTCGCGGGTGACTTCGGTGGTCGTCTTGCCCACCAGGAAGTCCAGGTCGACACCCCGGTCAGCCTGCAGCACCGTGTCCACATATAGCTTTGACCAGCCGCGCGCATGCGTAGGGGCTTCGCGGGCAGCCTCCCACTCGGCGCGACGCCGGGCCATCTCGGCGCCATCCACCAGCAGATCGAGTGTCCTGGCCGGGCCGTCGAAAGCGATCTCGTCGCCGTTGCGCACCAGGGCCAAGGGACCGCCGGCGGCCGTTTCCGGGGCCACGTGCAGGATGACGGTGCCATAGGCTGTGCCGCTCATCCGGGCATCGGAGATCCGGACCATGTCGCGCACCCCCTGCTGCAGCAGCTTGGGTGGCAGGGCCATGTTGCCGACCTCGGGCATGCCCGGATAGCCCTTGGGTCCGCAACCCTTGAGCACCAGGATCGAGTTGGCCTCGACCTCCAGATCGGGATCATCGATGCGGGCGTGATAGTCTTCGATGCTCTCGAACACCACAGCGCGGCCCCGGTGGGTCAAGAGCTCCGGCGTCGCGGCGCTGGGCTTCAGGATCGCGCCATCGGGGCAGAGGTTGCCGCGCAGAACCCAGACGCCCGAGGAAGGCCCGAACGGCGCCTGACGCGTGCTGATCACGTCGCGGTTCCAGACCTGGGCGGCGTCGGCGATCTGGCCCTGGGTGTGGCCGGAGACCGTGATCGCGTCCCGCCGGAACAGGTTGCCCATCTCGTTCATCACGGCGGGGCAACCGCCCGCGTAGCAGAAGTCCTCCATCAGGTATTTGCCCGACGGCATCAGGTTGACCAGCAGCGGCACGTCGCGCGCGATGGTGTCAAAATCCTCCAGGCTGAGGGGCACGCCGACCCGGCCCGCCAGCGCCAGCAGGTGAACCACGGCGTTGGTGGAGCCCCCGATGGCGGCATGCATCAGGATGGCGTTCTCGAACGCCTCCCGGGTGAGGATCTGGGATAGCCGGACGTCCTGCTTCACCAGCTCCACGGCGCGCATGCCGGTCAGGTGGGCCAGGGTCTTGCGCCGCGCGTCCACGCCCGGCAGGGCAGCATTGGTGGGCAGGCTGACGCCCAGGGCCTCGATCAGGCTCGCCATGGTCGATGCCGTGCCCATGGTGTTGCAGGTGCCATGGCTGCGGCTCATGCCGGCCTCGGCGCCCATGAAATCCGCCAGGCTCATGGTGCCGGCGCGGACCTCCTCGGAAAAGCGCCAGACATCCGTGCCGGAGCCTATGTCGCGGCCCTGGAACTTGCCGTTCAGCATCGGGCCGGATGACAGCACCATGGTGGGCAGATCTACGCTGGCCGCGCCCATCAGCTGGCCGGGCGTGGTCTTGTCGCAGCCGCCCAGCAGCACCACCCCGTCGATGGGATTGGCACGGATACTCTCCTCCACCTCCATCGCCAGCAGATTGCGAAACAGCATGGCCGTCGGCCGCATCTGGGTCTCGGGCAGCGACATGGCCGGGAACTCGATGGGCACGCCGCCCGCTTCCCAGACGCCGCGTTTCACGAACTCAGCCAGGTCGCGCAGATGGAACTGGCAGGTGACGAGCTCGGACCAGGTGTTGCAGATGCCGATGATCGGGCGACCATCGAAAACGTGCTCGGGCAGGCCCGTGCCCTTGATCCAGCTGCGATGGATGAACCCGTCGCGATCCAGCTTGCCGAAATTCTTCTGACTGCGGGCGGGCTTGTCAGCCATGTGGGGATTCCTGAAAGGCGATACCCTTTCATACATCGATAAACACGGTCCGGCGACGCCCGCATTGAGCGCCGCCGGGGTTCGAGTCAAAGAAGGTTCGAGGCGCCTAGAACGTCTTCTGGACGATCACCCCGTAGGTCCGCGGCTCCAGCAGACGCGCATTGCGGTAGCGGCCGATCAGGGCGTCTTCGATGATGATGTTGGTGATGTTGTCGCCGTTGGTCAGGTTCTTGACGAACAGCCGGGCGCTGAGACCCATCGGTTCGTTCTCAAGCCGCACCTGCGCGTCGATCACGCCCCAGCCGTCGATGCGGTCGGTAGGCGTGTTGTATTCGCGGGAGAAGTAAGAGTCCTGCCAGGTGGCGTCGACCCGGAACGTCGCCGTCCAGTCCCCGCGGAAGGCGTCGGACTGGTACTGGGCGCCGGCCTTGATCTTGAAGCCCGGCGAGTGCGGCAGATCGTTGCCCTTGAGGTTGACCTGGACCGTGGGCGTCGTGGCGGTGAGGCTCTGGGCCGGGTTTGCGGCATCCTCACTGAAGAACGTGCCGATGCTGGTGTGGAGGTAGGACAGGTTGGTGTCGATCAGGATGTGCTCACCCAGGGCATAGGCGAACTCGCCCTCAAGGCCATAGATCGTGGCGTCTGCGTTTCGGGTGACCACGCCGCCGTTGATCCGCTGGCCGAGCTGCAGGCCCTTGTAGTCATAGTAGAAGGCCGTGAGGTTGGCTTGCAGGGCGCCGTCGGCCAGGATGTTCTTGGCCCCGACCTCATAGGCCGTGACGGTCTCCGGCCCGAAGCTCGGCGTGGCCGCATTGGAGTTCTGGCCACCGCCCTTGTAGCCGGTCGAAACCGAGCCATAGACCAGGGTCTTGTCGGTGAACGCCAGCTCAGGCGCCCAGTCCAGGGCGGCCTTCCACGTGAACTTGTTTCCGGCAAACCTTGAATAGGTGAACGGGACAAGGGGGCCCAGCACGATGGACCGGCCCTGGCTTGACCGTTCCTCGTCGGTATATCGGCCACCCAGGGTCAGGCGCAGCGTTTCCGCCAGCTGGACATAGCTCTCGCCGAAGACCGCCCAGGTCGCGTTCTTGCCGTTGCGCGTCAAGGTCGACACCCGCCAGGTTTCCTGCGGTCGACCCTGGGCCTTCTGGAATGCCTCGATGGCGGGGTGCCAGGTTTCGAAACCGCCAGCGCTGGTCCCCTGGGCGTGGAAATAGCCGACCAGGAAATTGAATCGGCCCTCGAACTGCGAGGCCAGCCGGACCTCACCCGTGTAGGTCTTGTTACGCGCCGTGAAGCTGTCGGTCGTCAGCAGACGGTCGGTGGTGACCTGGGTGGTGCGATCCTTGAAATAGGTGATCGGCCGGGTGAAGCGGAACGGCAGATCTGCGTTGTCCCAGTCCGTATTCTGCTCGGTTGAAAACCTCGAGTAGCCGCCGACCGCAGACAGGGTGATCTGGCCGAAGTCATGCGCGAAATCGAACGTGAGCGTCGACTGGTGCAGGCTGTAGGTCGGATCCGTATCTGCCGCCAGCTTGCGAAGATCCGTGGGGTTCGGCGCACCCGCATAGATGTTGCCGCCCGCAGGGAACGGCGTGAAGATCCGTGAAAGCGTCTGCAGGATTGTGGTGTTGGCGTCGGGCGAGTCGAAGCCCAGGAAGCGCGGATCACAACCCAGCACGGCGTTGGCCTTGCAGAGGCGCTTGCCTTCGCGGGCGCGGGAGCTGTCCTCCTCGAAGCGGCTGGCCACCAGGGTCAGGTCGGTGTTCTCGCCCAGATCGAGGGTCATGGTTCCACGCGCGCCCCACTGGTCGCGGCCGTCGATGTCGTTTCCGGTGGAGATGTTCTTCGTGTAGCCGTCGCGGTCCAGATTGTAGCCGGCAAGCCGCACCGCCACCTTGTCGCCCAGCGGCAGATCGACAGCGCCTCCCAGCCGCACGTTCGAGTAGTTGCCCAGCTGCACGCTGGCCTCGCCGCCAAACTCGGATCCTGGCTTGCGGGTAATGAAGTTGATCGCGCCGCCGGTGGTATTGCGCCCGTAGAGCGTGCCCTGCGGCCCGCGCAGCACCTCGATGCGCGCCATGTCGAAGAACTCGTTCTGCGGCGGGTAACCCACGGCCGCGCCGTTGACGAAGGTCGGCACACCGGGGTCCACGCCCGCCAGCGCGTTGTTGCCGACGCCGCGCAGGGTGAAGCGGTCATTTCCGGTCAGAACCGCATTGGGGATCGACAGCTGGATATCGGTGGCGTCCTCGATCTGGACCCGGTCCAGGGCGGCTTCCGAGAAGGCGCTGACGGCGATGGGAACGGACTGCAAGGTCTGTTCGCGCTTCTGCGCCGTGACCACCAGCTCCTCAAGCTCGGCCGCGCCCTGTGCAAAGGCCTGCGAGGCCGTCAGCGCTATCGTTGAAACAGCCGCCAGCGCGGCAAATCGGGTGGTGCTCATCTGACGTTCCCCAAAAGGACGGGGGCCGTTCAGCCGTTACCCGTCGCCTATCTATTGACTGATTCGTCAATAGATAGGGCGGCAGCCACCTTAAGGTCAAGAGCAATTACACTATTAGTCAATAGTGGGACAGGGTCACCATGCGTAGGCCTCCGGCGCAGCGCCGCAGGGCGGGAAGACGTGGTCAAGCCGGTCGAGCGTTGACGGATCCAGCACAATGCCCGGGACCCCGAGGACTCCTTTCAGCTGATCCAGGTTTCCCGGGCCGATGATCGTGGAAGTCACACCGGGCTGATGCAGCAGCCAGGCCAGTGCGACGACGCCAGGGGTCTCGCCAAGTTCCGCGCAGAGGACGTGAAATGCCTCAAGTTGACCGGCGCGCGCAGCCCGCGCCGCCGCGATGGACTCCGACTCCCGACGACGCCCGCCGTCCGTTCGCGGCCCGGCCAGCAAACCGCCGGCCAACGGGCTCCAGACAATCACGCCCACGCCATACGCATTGCAGGCCGGAATGACCTCCAGTTCGAGGCGCCGTTCGATCAGATGATAGAGGCTTTGTTCCGAGATCAGCCCCAGTCGACCCCGTGCCAGCGCCCGTTCATTGGTCGCCGCAATCGCCCAGCCGGGGAAGTTGCTGGACCCGACATAGGTGATCTTCCCCTGAGCAATAAGGCGATCCATGGCCTGCCAGATCTCGTCCATCGGGACCGTCCGGTCGATGTGGTGCATCTGGTAGAGATCGATGTGATCTACACCCAGTCGCTTCAGGCTGGCGTCGCAGGCCATCTGGATATGCCGCGCGGACAGGCCACGATCATTGATGTCGTCCGACATCGGCTCATGGACCTTGGTGGCCAGAACGACGCGGTGGCGGCGGCTGCGATCCTCGGCCAGCCATCGGCCCAGAATGGACTCGCTGACGCCCACCCCCAGATGGCCGCCGTACTGGTTGGCGGTGTCGATGAAGTTGATGCCCGCCTCCACCGCCTCGTTGAGGATCGCGAAGCTCTCCGGTTCCGGTGTCCTGGGACCGAAATTCATGGTCCCGAGGCAGAGCTGGCTCACCCGGAGCCCTGATCGACCAAGCTGGCGGTAGTTCATCGTGGCTTCCCGGAGGATCGGTTCACGGCGCGCGCAAGGTCGGGCCGGTCACCAGGGTTTCGCTGGAATCGGCCACGCAGTAGCGGACCAGGCGTCGGGCGTGTTCAGAGAGCTTGCGGGCGTCGGCATAGGTGATTCCCGGCACGATGGGTTCCCGGAACCAGGGCGCATAGAATTCCAGATTGGGGATCGAGCGCACGGCGTCGGCGATGTTCGGCGTGCCGCCGTGCCAGGCGCGCACGTCGCGGACCATGATGGCGCCGGCGGGCGCCGGACAGACGGTGCTCAGCCGCATCCATTCCGGTTCATCGGCCAGGCTGGGGATGGGCGTGCGCGAATGCTGGGTGCCGGGAATCTGGCGGGTGGGACCGTTCAGCGGCGTCACCTCCTGGGGCAGAAAATTCACGCAGACATAGGGACAGGGCAGGTCACGGATCGTCAGCTGCCGGCGGGGGTCGTGGAAGGCGCTGAATGGCGTAGTCTTCGGGTCCAGCCAGTCGCGGACATCGGAATGCAGCGGTTGGTACTCAATAGCGCCCGGCAGACAGAAGTCGCCGCTGGCGGCACGGAGGGAGTAGTCCGGGGACTGGAAGATCGCCGTGACGATCTCGGTGACCGCCGGGATGTCCAGAAGCATCTGCCATTCCGGCCGATGCAGCTGGCTGCGCGTCAGGCTCGATCCGCCGAAGGAATAGCGATGTGAGCCGCGATTGCCTTTCCGGTCACTATCGAGAGCCAGGATCTCGTCCACCACAGCATTGCAGCCGTTCCGCAGGATTTCCGTCTGCTCGTCGTTCAGAACATTGGCGATGACGACAAAGCCATCCCGGCGAAACAGATCGACAGCGTGTTTCGTGTCGCCCGGCATCAGGATATCCAGCCCCTTGATGCCGTTGTGCGCCTCGAGATGGTCCCGGAGTGCTGCGACCTCGGGATCGTTCATCCAGGCCTCGCGCGCCTCGTCTGGCGCAATCGCTTGATCCACCCTGTTTCCTCCCGCGCAGCTGTCCGAAGTCAGCTTCTTATTATACTATCCGTCGATAACTACCAGTCGCCGATCGCAGGCGCCTTGATCTCCCGATCCCGGCTCAAGCCGCCCAGTGCGCCCAGAATCAGTTCCAGACAGATCTCCGTCGCCGGGCCGACATCCATCTGGCCCTCGGCGACCTGTCTTCCCGCCCGACCCGTAATCGCCATCAGCATATCTACCGCCGCAATGGCCAGCGGCAGTGGCAAGTCATACTCGCGCCGGGTCGCCTGCACGCAGTAGCGGAAGGTTCGTTCGCGGTCGGCGCGGTTGTCGTCCTCCATCAGTCGGGCGACCGACGGATCGGACAGCAAAGCGGCGATCAGGGCGCCGCGATCACGGGTTTGTTCCAGGTAGAGCCGGGTGGTCTGGCGGATCATATCGGCAAAGCTGCCGGCGGCGAGCGCCTCGGCCATCCCCCGATCGCGCAGTTCCGTCTGCTCGCGACGCAGCAGTTCGGCCAGCAGGGCGTCGCGGGTGGGGAAGTAGTTGTAGACCAGCCCCTTGCTGATCCCCACATCGCGGGCCAGCCGTTCCATGCTGACGGCATGCAGGCCTTCGTCGAGCACGAGGCGGGACGCTTCGTCGAGTATCTGTTCCCGACGCGCCGCGGGGCTCAATCGGGTGCGTTTGCGCGGCGCCGGCGCGGTCATCGGGACGGTGCTCTCCATGCCGCCATGCCGGCCGGCGGTAGATCCGGGCCGCCGATGAGGAAGCTCGTCCCCTCGGGCGCGGGCGTATGCCGGGATTCCGGCGCGAAGTTGAACGCGAACTGCACGTGGTCCCGCCGCCGCAGTCGCACGCCTTCTTCCAGCGGGTTTGCCGAAAGACCCGCATCGGCGGCAAGTCGCGCGACCACGAAGGCCAGAAACGCCTTGTCCGGCCAGGTCGCCAGATAGTGCCACCCGGCGTCAGCCACCCAGGCCGCGCCCCCGTCGACGAAGGTCGCCAGCGACGGCAGATCGGTGTCCAGAAATTCCCGCCACAGCCGCCCTGAGGCGGACTGGCCGCCGACATCGATGGCGGGTTCCGCGCCTGGACGCAGGCTCTCCACGCGGGCGACACGGACACCCAGTCTTTCCTGCAGCACCCCTGGCGGCAGGTTCGCCGGAATATGGCCCTCACGGGTCCGGGAGCCGGTTCTGGGTCCAAACAGTACGACCGCGCCTGAGCCCTCCAGGGCCGCCAATGTCACAGCGTCCAGGATCGGCAGCGAAGGCGCCACCACCAACGCATATCCGGTGAAATCCGCGTCGGGCGGCACGATGTCCACGTCGAGGCCCAGCTGGCGCAGCGCCGAATAGAATTCGAACGCCAGTTGCAGCCACCGGAACCCCCGGGCATGGGGCTGAATCCCGAACTGCCAGTCGGCCTCGTAGCTGAAGATCAAGGCGACCCGGGCCTGAGCGCAGGCCGCAAGCGAGCCCAGGGCCTCGATTTCCCGCGCGACCGCCGCAGCCTCATGGCCGCCCTGGTCCAGCACATTGTCCGGACGATTGAGGCCGGCGTGCATCTGCTCCTGGGCGAAGGGCGCCTGGCGCCAGCGGAAATAGGAGACCAGCTCGGCGCCATGCGCAAACGCCTCCCAGGTCCACGACCGCACCGCTCCGGGCAGCGGGGCCGGATTGTAGCGGGCCCAGTTCACCGGCCCGGGCTGCTGCTCCATGACCCCCCAGCGTCCGCGACCGACACCGCGGTAGAGATCGTGATGGAAGGCAGAGATGTCGGGGTGCCCCTGACGCAGATACCGAAG
>NZ_JBILRO010000163.1:0-7748 GCF_044372605.1 Phenylobacterium sp. | reverse complement strand
TGCACCAGGCCATCGAAGCCAAGGAAGGCGCCGTCGTCCAGCCCGAGAACCAGACCCTGGCCTCGGTGACGATCCAGAACTACTTCCGCCTCTACGCCAAGCTGTCGGGCATGACCGGCACCGCCGCCACCGAGGCGCAGGAGTTCCTCGACATCTACAAGATGGATGTGGCCGAGATCCCGACCAACCGTCCCGTCGCGCGCATCGACGACGACGACGAGGTCTATCGCACCGCCGCCGAGAAGAACCGGGCCGTCTGCCTCCTGATCGAGGACTGCTATCGCCGCAAGCAGCCGATCCTGGTGGGCACGGTGTCCATCGAGAAATCGGAACAGCTGTCGGAAATGCTGAAGGCCCACACCTTCGAGCTGGACGGCAAGACCATCCGCGGCATCCCGCACAATGTGCTGAACGCGCGCTATCACGAACAGGAAGCCGGCATTGTAGCCGACGCGGGCGTGCCGGGCGCCGTCACCATCGCCACCAACATGGCCGGCCGCGGCACCGACATCCAGCTGGGCGGCAACGTGGACATGCGCCTGGCAGCCTGGCGCGAAGAGCAGCGCGACGCCGGCGTCGAGGTCACCCCTCAACAGGCGCTGGACAAGAAGGCCGAGATCGAAGCCGACATCAAGGACCTCAAGGAACAGGCGCTGGCCTCTGGCGGTCTGTTCGTCCTCGGCACCGAGCGCCACGAGAGCCGACGGATCGATAACCAGCTGCGTGGCCGTACCGGTCGTCAGGGCGACCCCGGTCACTCCAAGTTCTTCCTGTCGTGCGAGGACGATCTGCTGCGTATCTTCGCCGGCGAGCGTCTGGACTCGATCATGCGTACCTTCGGCGTCCAGGAGGGTGAGGCCATCACCCACAAGTGGCTGAACAGCGCCATCGCCACCGCCCAGAAACGCGTCGAGCAGCGCAACTACGAGATGCGCAAGAACCTGCTGAAGTACGACGACGTCATCAACGACCAGCGCAAGGCCGTCTTTGAGCAGCGCCAGGAGTTCATGGAAGCCACCGATCTCCAGGAGATCATTGGCGAGTTCCGTGACGAGGTGATCAGCGAGTTCGTGCTCCGCCACCTGCCGCCCAAGGCCTATGCCGAGCAGTGGGATATCGAGGGCCTCGACGCCCATGTTCAGCAGAACCTGGGCCTGCAGTTGCCCCTGGCCCAATGGGCCGCCGAGGACGGCATCGGCAATGAGGAGATCGAGGAACGTATCCGCAAGGCCTGCGACGCCCGCGCCGTCGAGCGCAACCAGATGGTCGGCGAGCACATGCGCAACATCGAGAAGAGCTTCATGCTCCAGACGGTCGACCTGCAGTGGCGCGAGCACCTGATGCACATCGACCACCTGCGCACGGTGATCGGGCTGCGCGGCTATGGCCAGCGCGACCCGCTGAACGAGTTCAAGACCGAGGCCTTCACCCTCTTTGAAAAGCTCCTGGTCGACCTGCGCCTGAACGTTACCCGCTGGCTGATGACGGTGGAGTTCTCCTTCGAGGAGCCCCCGCCGCCGCCCATGCCCATCCCGTCGACGTTCGAGGTGCACCTGGATCCGCTGACCGGCGAGAACGAGGTCCAGGGCTTCCGGCCCGGCGGCCTGCTGGCCGACCAGCGCAAGGCCCTGCCGGTCTCCGCCCTGCCCGAAGGCTGGCAGTCCACCGGCCGCAACCAGCCCTGCCCCTGCGGCTCTGGAGCCAAGTTCAAGCACTGCCACGGGGCGTTGGTCTAGGGGGCGGGGTCGCTTTGACGCCGAAACCTGACCTCACGGATCGCGCCATTGCGTCCGATATCGTAACGCGTTACGTTTGATCGACCAACTTCCGGGGGATCACAATGGCGGCCGTCGCGGAACGGATGAAGGCGATGCGGGCGCGGCGGAACGCGCGCGGCGTTCGTGAGATCCGGCTGACGGCGCCTGACGCGCGCGCGGCATCGGTCCGGGATCGGATCGCCGCGCAGTGTGCGAGCCTGAACCATCAGCATGAAGACGCCGCCATGGCCTGGGTCGAGGCCATCTCCGAGTTCGACGAACCGGGTTTCGATGCGGCGCGGTGACGTTGTGACCGTGGCGGCGACGGGCGACTATGGCAAGCCAAGGCCCGCCGTCATCGTTCAGTCGGACGCCTTCCCGGAAAGCCATGCCTCCGTTGTCGTGTGTCAGATGACATCGGACCTTGTCGATGCGCCGGATTTCCGGATTACCATCGACCCCAGCGACAAAAATGGCTTGAGAACCCCCTCGCAGGTGATGTCCGACAAGCCGACCACGGTTCGGCGCGAATGCATCGGCGGCGTGATCGGTCATCTTGAACCCGGCGATCTGCGCCGACTCAATGTCGCGCTGGCCCTGGTGATGGGCCTGGCCGACTGAGCCACCTTGCCCCCACGCTTCGGCGCGGGCACGGTGAACCCGACGAACAACAACTTCCCGGAGCCCCGAACCCATGACCAACCTCAAGCGCTGGGTGCTGCAGCACCGCCCGGTCGGCGACATCAAGGCCGGCGACCTCAAGCTGGTCGAGGAGCCGATCCGCGATCTGGCGGACGGCGAGGTTCTGGTGCGCACCCTCTATCTGTCCCTCGACCCCACCAACCGCATCTGGATGAGCGATCAGGACCAGTACATGCCGCCGGTGCAGATCGGCGACACCATGCGCGGCGGCTCGCTGGGCATCGTGGAGCGCTCGCGGTCAGACCGGTTCAAGCAGGGTGACGTGGTCAACACGGGCCTGGGTGGCTGGACGTCCCACGTGATCGTGGGCGGCGGCATGCTGATGCCGGCGCCGCAGCTGCCGGGCGTGCCGCTGACCGCCTACATGAGCGTGCTGGGCGCCACGGGCCTGACCGCCTGGTTCGGCCTCTGCGACATCGGCAAGCCGCAGCCTGGCGAGACCGTCGTCGTCTCCGCCGCCGCCGGCGCCGTGGGCTCCATCGTCGGCCAGATCGCCAAGCTGAAGGGCGCCCGCGTCATCGGTATCGCCGGCGGCAAGGCCAAGTGCGACTGGCTGGTGAACGACCTCGGGTTCGACGGGGCCATCGACTACAAGAGCGAGGACGTCGGCGCGGCCCTCGACCGGCTCTGCCCGAACGGCATCGACGTGAACTTCGAGAACGTCGGCGGCGAGATCATGAACGCCGTCTTCAACCGCATGAACAACTTCGGCCGCATGCCGCTCTGCGGCATGATCTCGACCTACAACGACGATGGCCGCCCGACCGGCCCCACGGACTTCTCCCGCATCCTGATGCACCGGCTGACCGTCCGCGGCTTCATCATCACCGACTTCCTGCCCCGCGCCGCCGAGGCCATGGCCGAGCTGATCCCCTGGGTGATGGAAGGCAAGCTGAAGTGGAAGGTCCACGTCGATCAGGGTCTGGAAGGCGCAATGGACTCGCTCCAGCGCCTGTTCACCGGCGACCACGACGGCAAGCTGCTGATCCAGGTCTCTCCCGAGCCTTAGGACTCAGACCGATCGCCCTGTGGCGGCGCGGCTGATGTTCGAGCCGTTCGGCGCCATCCGCGCCGCGATCATCCGCGCCAGCCGTCGTACGCCCTCGTCGATCACCTCGGGCGCGGGCAGCGAATAACTGAGCCTGAGCGTGTTGGCCTGCGGCTCCACCGCGAAGAACGGCGCGCCCGGCACAAAGGCCACGCGCTCCTGCGCCAGCGACGCCGCCAGCAGCTCGGCCCCATCCAGCCCAACCGGCAATTGCAACCAGACGAACATGCCGCCCTGCGGCTCCGTCCAGGTCACGCCCGGCGGCATATGCCGCGTCAGCGCGGCCTGCATGGCCGCCGCCCGGGCCCGGTAGTGGCCGCGCAGCCGCTCTAGATGCGCGTCAAACCCCTCGGCGATCACCCGCTCGACGATCATCTGGTTGAGGGTCGAGACATGCAGGTCGCAGCCCTGTTTCAGCAGCACCAGCTTGTCGATCACCGGCCGGGGCGCACAGACCCAGCCGATCCGCAGCGCCGGCGAGAGCGTCTTGGAAAACGTGCCGCAATGGAGCGTCCGCGCCGCCTCGATGGACCCCGTCCGCGCAATATCCAGCGCCAGTAGCGACGGCTCGCCCGTCCCCTCGAACCTCAGGTCCCGATAGGCCGCGTCCTCCACGATCACCAGGTCCTGCGCCGCCGCCCGGTCCAGCAACCCCTCCCGCTCGGCCCGGCTCAGGGTCCGGCCAGTTGGGTTGGCGAAGTCCGGCACCACATAGGCCAGCCGCCCACCCGTCTGCCCGTCATCGGCCAGATCGCCATAGCGCGGCTCATAGGCGTTGAAGGCCCCCAGCGCGCCCATGTAGGTCGGGCGCATCGCCAGCACGAGGTCGCCTTCGCTCAGGAACAGCTTGCCGATCAGGTCCAGCGCCTGCTGCGAGCCCGCCGTGATGATGATGTTGCCCTCGTCGCAGGGCGCCCCGTCCGCGCTCATCCTGGCCGCGATCCAGCGGCGCAGCGACGGCAGCCCCTCGCTCACCGAATACTGCAACGCCTGGGCGCCGGCGCCGGCCAGCACTTCGGCGCAGACCGCCTGGATCGCCTCGATCGGAAACAGCGCCGGATCGGGGATTCCGCCCGCAAAAGACAGGATGTCCGGCTGATCCAGCAGCTTCAGCAGCTCACGGATCTCAGAGGCCCGCACATGGGCCATGCGGTCGCTGAAGCGGTCGTTCCAGGGGATCATGGGGTCTCCAGATTTGCAGGATGGAGAGGGGTCCGACCGATCCATCCGCTCAGTTTGCGGGGGTCGGAAGCAAGGGTGCAGCTAGGCGCTGCGCACGGCCTCGCATACCCCCGGACGGGGGGCGGATACCTGCGAGGGTCGCGGGGTCCAAGGGCTCATTCACACAGACTAGCCATCCATCACCACCCTGTCACGATCCAGTTCACCTTAAGCGGCGCCCTTGCCGGACGTCAGGTGAAGCCGCGCAAACTCCCGCAACCTCACCGGAGACCAACCCACCATGCCCGCCCTGCCCAAGGCCTGCATCATCGGCGCAGGATGTTCCGGCTTCACCACGGCCAAGCGGCTCCAGGACCTGGGCGTCCCGTTCGACTGTTTCGAGATGTCGGACAACATCGGCGGCAACTGGTACTTCCGGAACCCCAACGGCAAGTCGGCCTGCTACGAGAGCCTGCACATCGACACCTCGAAATGGCGCCTCGCCTTCGAGGACTATCCGGTCCCCGCCGACTGGCCGGATTTCCCGCATCACGCCCAGCTGCTGCAGTATTTCCACGACTATGTGGACCACTTCGGCCTGCGCCAGAAGATCACCTTCAATACCGCCGTCACCAGAGCCGAGCGCACCGCCGACGGCCTCTGGTCCGTCACCCTGTCCACCGGCGAGACGCGCACCTATGACGCCCTCATCGTCTGCAACGGCCACCATTGGGACGCCCGCATTCCCGACTATCCGGGCCACTTCGACGGCCCCCACTTCCACGCCCACGAATACCGCACGCCCTTCGATCCCGTGGACATGCGCGGCAAGACCGTGGTGGTCGTCGGTATGGGCAATTCGGCGATGGATATCGCCTCCGAGCTGGCCCAACGCCCCATCGCCAAACGCCTGATCGTGGCCGCCCGGCGCGGCGTCTGGGTGCTGCCCAAGTACATCGACGGCAAGGTCGCCGACAAGGCTTCCATGCCCCACTGGATGCCGCGCAAGCTGGGCCTGGCGCTGGCCCGCGCCAAGATCAAGAAGACCGTCGGTCGCATGGAAGACTACGGCCTGCCCAAGCCCGACCACGAGCCGCTGGAAGCCCACCCCTCGGTCTCCGGCGAGTTCCTGACCCGCGCCGGCTGCGGCGACATCACCTTCAGGCCCAATATCGCCGAGCTCATGGGCCACCAGGTCCGCTTCGAGGACGGCAGCGTCGAGGATGTGGACGCCATCGTCTACGCCACCGGCTACCGGATCAGCTTCCCGTTCTTCAGCGACCCGGCCCTGCTGCCCGATGCCGACCACCGCTTTCCGCTGTTCAAGCGGATGATGCAGCCGGGCGTACCCAACCTCTTCTTCATGGGCCTGGCCCAGCCGCTGCCCACCCTGGTCAACTTCGCCGAACAGCAGGCCAAGCTGGTGGGCGCCTGCCTCACCGGCGCCTATCGCCCGCCGTCGCCGGCGGAAATGGCCGACATCACCCGCGCCGACGAGGCCCTGCATCTGGGCCCCTATTACAAGGCCGCCCGCCACACCATCCAGGTGGACTTCGGCATCTACTGCCACGACCTCACGAAAGAGATCGACCGCGGCGCCAAGCGGGCGAAGGCGGCGGGCGGCGCGTTGCCTACCTCCCCCGCGTAGCGGCGGGAGGAAGCGCCCTGGCCTCTAAACCGCAAAAGCCCTGGCGTCGCTCATCATCAACCCCGTCACCGAGGGCATGCGCCAGCGGCTGAAGCCCGCCAGCACCAGCAGGCCCGCCAGGATGCCGAGGTTCTTGATGAAGTTCTGCAGTTCGTGGGCGCCCGCCACGCCGCTGAAGTTCCAGAAATCGTGCATCAGCACATTGATCACCAGGATGTAGGCCACAAGGCCAAGCGCGCTGAACCGCACATACCGTCCCGTCATCAGCAGCAGGGCCCCCGCTACCTGCGCGACCCCCGCCACCACCAGCAAGACTGCGGGGTTGGGGATCCCGTGGGCGCTCATCAGGCTGATGTTCATCGGCGCGGCCGTGAACTTCAGAATCCCCGGCAACAGGAAATAGAGCGCCAGCAGCACGCGGCCCGTCGTGATCATCAGGTTCGAAGTCGGCGATGTCTGCAGCATGCGCAAACGCATCACAGGACTTTCACCCCCTGTCAAACGCGCCGCATAACGCCGGTTGATCTCGATCAACGCCGCCGACGCCGCGCCCGTGCCAGGCTGACCTCACAACAAACCCACGCCTGCGCCCCCCGGAGGAACACCCCATGTACAAGCACATTCTCATCTCCACGGATGGATCCGACCTTGCCCAGAAGGGCCTCGACCACGGGCTGACCCTGGCCAAGGGCCTGGGCGCCAAGGTCACCATCGTGACCGTGACCGAGCGGTTGCCGGTCTACTACGGCCTCGACGCCGGCGTGGCCGCCATGGCCTACGGCGGCTACGGCGCCAACCAGAAGGAAGCCGCCGAGAAAGTGCTCACGGCCGCCAAGGCGGCGGCGGCCAGGATGGCGGTCATGGCCGATACGGTGCTGATCGAGGACGCCCTGCCCGCAGAGGCGATCATCGAGGCGGCCAAGGCCCACGACTGCAGCCTGATCGCCATGGCCTCCCACGGCCGCCGGGGCCTCGGCCGCCTGATGATGGGCAGCGTCACGGCCGAGGTGCTGGCCCACAGCCCTGTGCCCGTCCTCGTGGTGCGCTGATCTCCGCCCACAGACCGCACTTTGCTGATCGCCGGTGAGGGTTTAGTCTTCGCCCCCTGTTCAAGGGAGAAAGCGATGAGCGACGCCATCAGCCCCGGCGATCTGGTCCTCTGTGTCAACGCCGCCCCCAACCACGCCACGGGGTGGCCGGTGCCCCTCCAGGCCGGAGAGACCTACCGGGTCATCGAGATCATGGACTTCGACTGCCCCTGCGGCCGCGGCGACGCCCTGATCGACGTGGGCATCGACTTCGCCTGGTGCCAGACCCGCTTCCGCCTCCTGCCCAAGCCCAAGGCCCAGACCCGGGAACGCAAGGTCACCGCGCCCCGGGAGAAGGAGACGGTGCGGTAGGGGGTGGCGGAACGGCGGTGTCTGTATTGGCG
>NZ_JBILRO010000161.1:0-7814 GCF_044372605.1 Phenylobacterium sp. | reverse complement strand
CCACAGGGCAGTCGATCAGGTTAACGCCGGGCGTATTGAGGCACTTCTGTATCAGCTCCGGCAGCTCGGCCGCACTCGACACCCGGTAGCCATTGGCGCCGTAGGATTCCGCGTACTTCACGAAGTCCGGGTTGCCGTAGGTCAGCCCCCAGTCCTTGAAGCCCATGTTGGCCTGCTTCCAGCGGATCATGCCGTAGCTGTTGTCGTTGAGGATGAGGACGGTGATGTTGAGTTTCAGGCGGACGGCCGTCTCCATCTCCTGACTGTTCATCATGAAGCCGCCGTCGCCGCAGATCGCCATGACCTTGCGCTCTGGGTAGACCATGGAAGAGGCCATGGCCGACGGCAGGCCGGCGCCCATCGTGGCCAGGGCATTGTCCAGCAACACGGTATTGGCCATGCGAGCGGGATAGTTTCGCGCAAACCAGATTTTGTAGACGCCGTTGTCCAGGCAGATGATGCCGTTGTCCGGCATCGCGTCGCGAATCTTCTGCACCAGATACTGCGGATAGATGGGGAAGCGCATGTCGCCCACCGACTTGGCGGTATGCTCCACCTCGGCGGCGCGCGCCTTGAACATGGCCGAGAAGTCCCAGCCTGCCTGGGGCAGAATGTCTTCCTTGATCTGCCAGATCGCGTTGCCGATATCGCCGATCACTTCGTACTGCGGGAAATAGACCGGATCGACCTCGGCTGATCGGAAATTGATGTGAATCACCTCCGTGCCGCCCGGCTGCATGAAAAACGGCGGCTTCTCGATCACGTCGTGGCCGACGTTGATGATCAGGTCCGCGGAGCCGATCGCCCGGTGGACGAAATCGCCAGCAGACAGCGCCGCGCAGCCCATGAACTTGCCGCTGGTCTCGTCGACCACGCCTTTGCCCAGTTGGGTGGAAACGAACGGGATCCCGGTCTTCTCGATGAATTGGGTGAGCATCCGGCTGGTCATCGCGCGGTTGGCGCCCGCGCCGATCACCAGAATGGGGGATTTCGCCTGCTCAATACGCTTGGCGGCGGCACGGATAGATTTTTCGTCGGCGACCGGGCGGCGAGCATTGCTCTTTACCATCGGCTTTTCGTCGGTGTGCTCGTCGGCGATGTCCTCGGGAAACTCGATATGCACCGCCCCGGGCTTTTCCTCCTGCGCCAGGCGGAAGGCCTCGCGAACCTTCGAAGGGATGTTATCGGCTGAGGCCAGTTGGTGCGTGTACTTCGTGATCGGCTTCATCATGTCGACCACATCGAGGATCTGGAACCGACCCTGTTTGGATTTCTTGATCGGCTTCTGGCCGGTCAGCATCATCATTGGCATTCCGCCCAGCTGTGCGTAAGCGGCGGCTGTGACGAAGTTGGTGGCGCCCGGGCCCAGGGTGGCCACGCAGACCCCGGCCTTGCCGGTGTGGCGGCCATAGGTGGCGGCCATGAATCCGGCGCCTTGCTCGTGCCGCGTCAGGATGAGCTGAATTTTTGTAGATCTTGAAAGGCTGTCGAGAAAATCCAGATTCTCTTCACCGGGAACACCGAAGACGTGCAGCACGCCTTCCTCTTCCAGACACTGCACGAAAAGATCAGACGCTTTGGTCATGTGTATGCCCCCATCACAGCTTATGAGTTGTCGCAAATTCCGACGACTTGTGAAGTGCCTTAAAGCAGGCTTGGACATTCAGATGTGTTTTGGTCTTAACTCATGGCGGATTCCGTAGTTTCTCAGACCGGAACCAACAGGCGGCGACCGTGGGGCGCCGCAAATCATGGGGGGCTTCATGGCGGTAAGTGATCACGTTGATCTGGCGACATTCATCGAGGGGGTGAGGCGTCGCAATCCTGGGCAGCCGGAGTTCGCTCAGGCGGTTCAGGAAGTCGCGGAAGACATCTACGACTACATCCAGGACAAGGAACAATACCACAAGTACCAGATCCTGCGCCGGATCGCCGAGCCGGATCGGGTGATCAGCTTCCGGGTCTGCTGGGAAGATGACAACGGCAATATTCGTGTCCAGCGTGGCTGGCGGGTCCAGAACAACAATTCCATCGGCCCCTACAAGGGCGGTATCCGCTTCCATCCATCCGTCACGGAAAGCGTACTGAAGTTCCTGGCCTTCGAGCAGACCTTCAAGAACGCTCTCACGGGCCTGCCCATGGGCGGCGGAAAGGGCGGCGCCAACTTCAATCCCAAGGGAAAGTCCGACAATGAAGTGATGCGCTTCTGCCAGTCGTTCATGAACGAGCTCTATCGTTACATCGGCGCCGACATTGACGTCCCAGCCGGCGACATCGGGGTCGGTGGTCGCGAGATCGGCTACATGTTTGGCCAGTACAAGCGCTTGACCAACGAGTTCACCGGCGTGCTGACGGGCAAGGGCCTGGAGTACGGCGGCAGCCTGATCCGGACGGAGGCCACCGGGTACGGCGCGGTCTATTTCCTGCGCAACATGCTGGCGACCCAGAAGGATGGGGTCGAAGGCAAGAATGCCGTGATCTCGGGTTCAGGCAACGTGGCGACTCACGCTGCGGAAAAGATCAACCAACTGGGCGGCAAGGTTCTGACGCTGTCGGATTCCGAAGGCTACATCTATGACCCGGCGGGCATCTCTGAAGAGAAGGTCAACTGGGTCAAGGACCTCAAGAACAAGCGCCGCGGCCGCATTTCCGAGTATGCCAAGGAGTTCAAGGGTTCCGAATTCGTCTCGGGCAAGACCCCATGGGGTGTGCCCTGCGATCTGGCTCTACCCTGCGCCACCCAGAACGAGCTGACGGGTGACGATGCGCGCCTGCTGGTTCAGAACGGCTGCATTGCGGTTTCCGAGGGCGCCAACATGCCGACGACGCTGGAAGGCGTCCACGTGTTCAAGGATGCGCAGATCCTGTTTGCGCCCGGCAAGGCGGCCAATGCAGGCGGCGTGTCGGTCTCCGGCCTCGAGATGAGCCAGAACTCGGCGCGGATCTCCTGGAAGGAAGACGAGTTGCAGCGCCTTCTGGAAGATATCATGGCCGGTATCCACGCCTCATGCGTGGAGTACGGCGGTCGACCGGGATCGAGGGTCACCGACTATGTCCGCGGCGCCAACATCGCGGGCTTCAAGAAGGTGGCCGACGCCATGCTGGCCTTCGGCGTGGTATAGAGGCGAGCGGGCTTTCAGGCGTGAGCGCCTCTCCCGCATCGGAGCGGCGCTCGCCTGTCTGGTCGACGCCAGAAACTCGTGCTCCTATGACTGGCGTCGGCGGGTCTGGCAGGCCTGTCGACCAGCGATATTGCGGCGGGTAATCCCAATCTATGCGAACCGACCAGATCGCAAGGGTCATTGCCGAGCGTTTTCCAGATGCCAGGCTGCGCAGCGTCGAGAAGCTGAAGGGCGGAGTTTCCGCCGAGGTCTATCGAGCTGACCTCTCTCTGGCGGACGGCGCAGACCAATCGGTCGTACTGCGGGCCATGGGCAAGTCAGGTCTGGAGTCGGCGCGGGAGTATGCCCTCCTGACGTCGCTGCACAACATCGGCATTCCGACGCCACGCCCGTTCTGTTTCGATGACAGCCGACACCACGTTGATGCAACCTACGTCTTGATGGCGTTCGTCGACGGCGCGTCGGATATACCGCTGGACATGGCTGGGCCGCGCATTGCCTTGATGGCGGAGGCGCTGGCGGCAATCCATAAAGTCCCGAAAACGACGCTGCCGCAGCTCCCCGATCGTCTCGACCCATTGCAGCAGCTGACGGAGTTTTTGCCGGTCGGCGAGGAATGGCGACCTCTGCGCGACTACTGTGAGTCTCTGGAAAACAGCGCCTACAAGGGCGTGCCGGTGCTGCTGCACGGCGACTTCTGGCCCCAAAACCTGATCTGGAAAGCCGGGCGGATCGCGGCCATTCTGGATTGGGAGGATGCCGCCTTTGGAGACCCGTTATCGGACGTGGCCTGTGCGGTGCTTGAACTGCGCTACCTGTTTGATGATTTGCAGATCGATCGGTTTCTGGCGAGCTATCGCCGCCACGCGGAAATAGACCCGCAGAGGTTGGCCCTTTGGCAGGTCTACGTGGCGTCCGCCGCCCAGCATTACATGGGCGGATGGGGACTCGAGCTATCGCGGGAGGCCCATATGAGGCAAATGGCGCTCCACCAGATTCGTGAGGCCGCCGCGATCCTCGGCATTGGGCTGCCAGGCTCGCTATCAAATGTTTAGAGCACGACGGGCGCTTGAACCGGTATCCACTTCAAGCTGTCGTGCTCTAGCCGCCGGAGGTCCGACGTGTGACCGCCTGCGTCCACTTCAGCGTCTCAAGCGGCGGATGTCCGGCCGGCGGAGTGGCCTTCCCCGGCGCATGGAAGCTGTGACAGGTGGTGCAGTCGGCGTCGTCGGCAGCCTTTGTCTGGGCCTCCGTCTTGCCGTGGCAGTTGGCGCATTTGGCGACGTCGGGGATCAGCACATCCGCGCTGCGTTCCGAAACGGTAGCCTTGTGGCAGTCGACGCATTCATAGCCGCCGGCCTTGGATGGCCCTGGACCGCCGTGCTCCGGCACGCTGTGGTCAAAGGCTCCACGCGGCATGTAGCGCTGGGTCAGCTTCACAGGCGCCATCTGCACCGTATCGCCGGCCCAGGTGATCGTGTGGCAATCGTAACAGGCACCGCCCTTGGAGAAGGTCGCACGCCATGCGCCGGCGCCGGTCGCGGTGAACACAGCCGGACGGATCGTGCCCGGGCGCTGTCGGTCCGTCCCGCCTGTGGCTGCTGGCGGTCGCCCGGCCAGGGTGTCCACAACCTTCTGCAATTCACCGTGCGGTAGGGACTTCAACTGACCGTTCGTGTCACGGGCGAAGGCGAGGGAGTGGCAGCTTGCACAATCCTTCTCCATCTCGATCGGACGGAAACCTTTTCCGGAAGGGTCGGGCGCGTGACAGGAGGCGCACTGGAGCGCAGCACCGTAACCATTGGCCTTGCCCAGCACGATGGCCTGACGTGCAACCCCGCCCAGAGGGTCGAGGTGCATCTTGTGCGGGAAAATCAGCCCATTGCGCTCCATGGGCAGGCCCTTGAGTTCAAGACGTTGGAACGTCGGCTTTGGACCGGCAGCCGAGGTCATGATCAAGGGTCGGAAGGCCGGATGGCGACCCCAGTCGGGAGTATCGATCAATTCGGTCTTGCCCAACCGCATCTTGAGCTGGCTGTGACAGCTCTCGCAGTCCTGTACGACCACAAGGGTCGGCTTGTCGGCCAGGGGCGCCTTGACGTTGGTCTCTAACTTCGCGTCTGGCTTGGTGTGCTCGATGTGGCAGCTCGCGCAGCGATCCGTCGGGTGATTGACTGCGCGCTGGATGAGGGCGCCAACCTTAGGGCCGATGGCGTCGGGCAGCGGTGCGGCTCGCCGCAGCTTGTCTTGGGAAGCGTGCTCGGCGATCAGCAGGGGTTCAAAGGGACTGCCGCCGGAGCGTGATCGATCCAGAGTGGCGGCCTGCGTCGCTGCATCTGGCCCGGCCTTGTGACAACTGAGGCAAGTTTCGTCCTGAACCGCCACGAACGCCTTGACGTGACAAGCCTTGCAATCGGTCTCGAGGAAGGCGTGGGCTTTGGAGAGGGGGCCGGACGACCATTGCTGGTCCGGATGGATCTTGACCTGGGACAACCAGCCAGACGCCACCAGCGGCACAATCAGAGACAGCAGAACGATGCTGACTCCCAACGCCCAGGCCATGTTCCGGCGACCAAACACCGGCGCCTTCAATGAGAAGATGCTCGGGTTCGGATGGTCCTCATGTTCCTCGCGTGTGACGGTAATCACCGCCGCGCCATCGTCGCCCGCCGCAAAGGCCAGCCGATACGCGCCAAATGCCGCCACGGGATCGCCGGACAGATTGAACTCGACCCGCTTCGTCGAGCGCCCGTTCAGCTCAAAGCCTGCGTCAGCCACGCTTTCCAGGACAACGCGGCCGGACCCGGAGAACCGGACTTTGGCATGATGCAGGTCGACGGCCAGATCCGGCAGATGGATATCGCTCTCGGGCGCCCGGCCGATGGAGAGTTCCGGTCCCGCCAAGCGGCGCTCACGGATGATCGGATCGCCGCCGGCAGCGCGCTGAGTGATCAGCTTGAGGTGAAATTCCTGCGACATATCACCAATAAGCAAAGACGCTGACGATGTGCGCGATCAGCGCCGCCAGCAGGGCGAAAGTGGCAGGGATGTGCACGAACAGCCAGACTTCCAGAAGGCCCGTGATCCGTATCTGACGCCGCGCCAGAGCTAGAGCGTCCGCCTTTTGCTGCATCAGTTCCTCGATCTTGACCAGAACCTCGCCCGAAGCGCCGGTGCGCGACAGGGTCCGGATCCGATCAAGGGACTGCTTGGTGGCGCAATCGCCATAGTCCCCGCTCAGGCGTTGCCAGAATGCACCGCCGATCTGTGTGTCCTCGACGCAATGGCGCACGATGGCTGCCCCGGCGCGGTCGAGGGGTTGGGCGGCTTCCTGAAGTTGGGCGTCCAGACTCTCGAGGGTGTCCAGCATTTGCCGTCGAGTGATTTCACCCCGGTTAGCGCTCAATCGATGCGGCATCACCGTATAGGCCCAGATGCCGAACCCGCCCGAGGCGATCACCAGCATCATCAGGGCATAGGCGAGGGTGTGAACGTTCCACCCGAACTGGAATCCGGTGTGCAACGTGGCCAGCACCGTAAGGGAGAGGCCCAGATAGACATGCGCAGAAACCCAGGCCTTGAGGGAATAGTAGCCATCGCTCACCGCGCGCTTGCGGACACCGAGGCAGGCCAGCCAGACGATCAGGCCCGCACTCATAGTTCCCAGAATGTATCCCAGCCAGCTTCCACCGCTGGGAGGTTCCATAAGGCCTTGGGCGGCGAAGAAGTAGACGCCGATCGAAGCCACGCAGAGTCCGGTAGCGACAATCGCCCAGCGGAAGCCCTTGTGCCGCAGGAACCCTTCGTGGGTCCGTTGGCGAACGCGGCCTGACTGTACCCCGGTTTGAGTCACGGCCTAGCCCGCGCTCCTTTCAATCCGCGTTACCGAAAGGAAGGCGTCGGGTGAGACCCGGATCGCCGCCCCCGTCGGACAGGCGCGTACGCACGCCGGACCGCCGGATTTTCCGGAACACATGTCGCACTTGATCGCGAGCTTCGGAGACTCGCTACTTTGCTTGGCGGCAGCTTTTTTCCGCCAGGCGTAGTCAGGCTGGCCAGGCCCCGGACCCATGCCGAACAGCATCCACTTCAGCAGGCTTGGCTTTGGCGGCGGCGGCTTGTCCATCTGGATCACGCCATAGGGACAGGCGCGCTGACAGTTCCCGCAGCCGATGCAGGCGTCGGAGATGAAAACCTCGCCGTCCGGTCCGCGCCGGATCGCGTTGGGCGGACAATCGCTCATGCAGTGAGGGTGTTCGCAATGCCGGCACGACGTGGGGACATGGATATTGGCGAAGGTCGTTCCGGCTTCCCGGTTCAGGCGGGATAGTCCGTCATGGCTGTCGGCGCAGGCTTTCTCGCAGTTGTCACATCCGATGCAGAGGCTTTCGTCGATCAGCAGCACGTCGGTGGCTTCTCCGATTCCCTGCTTGATCAGGAAATTGGCCACGGAGGAGTACATGTCGACGGCGCCGGCGAACTTGTCCTGCTGGCTCTCGACAAAGGCGTTGATCTCGCGTCGGGCTTTCATCTCGTCGCGCAAGCGCTTGTCGAGTTCGGGTTTGCGCTTGAGGAGTTCGCGGAACGGTTCAGCCGGCAGTTTCACCACCGTGGACCGGATAGCAGCCTTGACGGTCGTCGAACGGGGAGTCCGTTCGATCATCGCCATTTCCCCGGAGTAGGATCCCGCAG
>NZ_JBILRO010000160.1:0-7917 GCF_044372605.1 Phenylobacterium sp. | reverse complement strand
ACAATCGTGGCGGGGTGGAGCCGGTGATGGGCTTCTGCACGCCGGAACAGAACGCTGTCTTCCTGGACGAGACGCCCGTGTTCGAGCGGATGCTGATCGGCGACGGCGTGCGCATGGTGAAGCTGTGGCTGGACATCTCTCGCAAGGAGCAGGCGACCCGTCTGGAGGCCCGCAAGACAGATCCGCTGAAGACGCTCAAGATCAGCCCGCTCGACGCCGTGGCCCAGGAAAAGTGGGACGACTATTCCCGGGCCCGCGACGAGATGCTGTCGCGAACGCACTCCGCAGAATCGCCCTGGGTGATCGTGCACACCGACAAGAAGGCCAGGGCCCGCACCGCGATCATGCGCCACCTTCTGCATGCGCTTGCGCCTGCGGATGTGGCGAAGAGCGTTCCGAAGCCGGACCCCGACGTCCTCTACACCTTTGACACCGCCGCCTTCTCCGACGGCCGACTGGAGCGCTGAGCATGCAGACTTCGACACTGGGGTCCCTGGGACCGGTCAGTCGGCTGACCCTGGGCGGTGGCGGCATTGGCCAGATCTGGGGCGAAACAAATGACGAGGAGGCGATGGCCACGGTCGTGGCCGCCATCGACGCCGGGATCACGGTGCTTGATGCGGCGCCGATCTACGGGAGTTGCGAGGCCCTGATCGGCAAGACCTTTGGCGGCAAGCTTCCGACCGGCGTCAAGGTCACGACCAAATACTACCTCGCCACGCCGCCTGCCGGGGAGGTGGAAGCCCGTCTGATCGCCTCGCTGGAGGCCAGTCTGGCCACCATGGGGCTGGAGCGGGTGGACCTCTTTTTCCTGCACTCCAACCTGCACGCCGACGGCTTTGAATATGCCCATAGCAACGCGCGCCGGGATGCGTTCTCGACCGCGATGTCGCTGTATGAAGGCCACGTTGTTCCGGCGATGATGAAGCTGAAGGCCCAGGGCCGGATCGGCGGCTGGGGGATCACCGGTATCGGCGTGCCCACTGCGGTCCTCGCCGCGCTGGATCAGGCGCAGAAGCCCGATGCCGTGCAGGTGATCGCCAACCTGATGGATAGCCCTGGCGCGCTGAGGCGCTACGCCGAGGCGCCACAGCCCCGCGCGATCGCGGCGGCGGCCAGGGCCCGGGGCGTCGGCGTCATGGGCATCCGCGCGGTTCAGGCCGGGGCGCTGACCTCTGGCGTTGATCGGGATCTGTCGGCCAACAGCCCAGACAATGCCGACTTCGCCCGCGCCGCGCCGTTCCGCGAGCTTTGCGCCGGCTGGGGCGAGGATCCCGCCCAGGTGGCGCACCACTACGCGCTGAGCCTCGCCAACTATGACACCATCGTCCTAGGCGTCAAAAACCGCGCCGAACTAGCCCAGTGCCTGGCCGCAGAGGCTGCCGGGCCGATGGAGCAGTCGCGTGTGGCGGCGATTGATGCGCTGGGCCTGGCGAGCTGATTTTTTGGTCTTTGTTCGATGACGACCGCCCTCCTGTCGGCTCACTAAGGGGGATCGATGCCAGCACATACATTGACCGCCGGAGAAGCGCGCCGCATCGCGCTGGCGGCCCAGGGATTCGGAGGCTCACGCGAGGGTCCCGTCAGCCGACGCCAACTGACGCAACTGGTCGACCGGCTGGGTGTGATCCAGATCGATTCCGTGAACGTGGTGTCGCGCACCCACTACCTGCCCGCCTACTCGCGCCTGGGCGCCTATCCGCGAGAGATGCTGGAAGACATCGCCTGGTCGAAGAAACGCCCCCTCTTCGAGTACTGGGCGCATGAGGCCTCGCTTCTGCCGCTCTCCAGTCAACCGCTGTTCCGCTGGCGGATGACGGACGCGCTGGAGGGCGTTGGCGCGTGGAAGGGCATCGCGCGCTTCCTGCGCGAGCGCCGCGATTTCGTGGACCGGGCGCTGGATGAGATCGCCGCGCGCGGGCCTATGTCAGCCTCGGAACTGGAGCTGGGCGCCAAGGGCGCAGGCGGCTGGTGGGGCTGGAGCGAGGGCAAGCGCGCGGTCGAGGGCCTGTTCTGGACCGGAGAACTCACCACCGCCACCCGGCGCGGAACCTTTGAGCGGGTCTACGACGTGCCGCACCGCGTACTGCCCAGGGCCATCGTCGATACCCCCACCCCGTCCCGCGACGAGGCGCAGCGCCAACTGATCCAGATCGCCGCCCGCGCCATGGGCGTCGCCACCATGCGCGACCTGCGCGACTACTTCCGGATGGGGTTGGAGGACACCCGCGCCCGCGTCGGAGAACTGGTGGAAGCCGGCTCCTTGCTGCCGGTGACCGTGAAGGGCTGGACCGAGCCGGCCTTTCTCGATCCGATGGCGCGCCGCCCCCGGAAGATCGAGGCGACCGCCCTGCTCTCTCCCTTCGACAATCTGATCTGGTTTCGCGAGCGCACCGAACGCATCTTCGGTGTGCGCTACAGGATCGAGATCTATGTGCCCGCCGAGAAGCGCCAGCATGGCTATTATGTGCTGCCCTTCCTCGAGGGCGACGCCATCACCGCCCGCGTGGACCTGAAGGCCGACCGCAAAGCCGGCGTGCTCCTGGTGCAAGCCTCCCACGCCGAACCCTGGGCGAGCGACCTGACCCCGGTTCGACTGGCCGCCGAATTGAAGCTGATGGCCGGCTGGCTGGGATTGGAGACCGTGCGGGTGGAGCCGAAGGGCGACCTGGCGGCGGCGTTGGCTAGATTGGCCTGAGGTTCCGTCGTTTAGCCAAAGCCTGGCTTCGGCGGATCAGGCGGCGCCCAGGGTACGCAGGAGGCTCTCGGCGGGTACGCCCCAATAGCGGTGCAACTTGGCCATCATCGATGGCGTCAGTCCACGCCGCCCATTCAGCACTTCCGAGGCCCGGGACCGCGATCCCAGCAAGCTTGCAAGGTCTGTCTGGGTAAGCCCCTTGAGCTCCATCGCATAGCGGATCGCATCCAAGGGTTCTGCTGGGGCGATCGGCCAGGCACGACGCTCATAGGCTTCGATCAGATCTGCGAGCACATCAAATCGCGCCGCAGCCTCGCTGCCCATCGCCGGCAGGTCGACAAAATATGCCGCGATCTCGCCGAGGGCCCAATCATAATCTGCCTCCGAGCGCAGGGCGCGAACATCCATCACACGGTCTCCACTTTGATGCGGTCATAGGCCGCATGGGTTCCCACGAACTTGATCAGCACGCGCCGGAAGGCGTAGGCGACGTGGATCACGAGACGGTACTTGTTGCCGCCGATATCGAAGACGACGCGATTGTCTGCCACGAAGTCGACGGTCGTCCCGAACATCGCCTTTACGTCTGCCGGGCCGGTCCAGAGCGCCTTGTCTACCAGGCCGTACCAGGCGCGCAGGGGCCGTTCGGCATCTGGATGACGCGCCCAGAACCCAATCAGCGTCCGTTTGGCGATGATCTGCACGTCGGGGCTTTAACATGTTCCCCGAATGGGAACAATATACTCAGGATCTCTACGCCTCCTCAGCCCAGGCCTTGATGAGTTGGTGAGCGATCGCCAGCGGCGCCGGCGCGAAGGTGGCTTCGATCTGGCCGGCGATCAGGGCGCGAGCCTCGGCGCGGGTGAACCAGCGGACTTCGGACAGTTCGGTCTGGTCCGGCGTACCCTCGTCGTCCTCCACCTCCGCGATCAGGCCGATCATCAGGGATGACGGATAGGGCCAGGGCTGGGTGGAATGATACCGCACCTGGCGGGTGCGCAGACCGGCTTCCTCGTTCAGTTCGCGCGCGCAGGCTTCCTCGATGGATTCACCCGGCTCCAGGAAGCCGGCGAGGGCTGAGAACATCCCGGCAGGCCAGATCTCCTGGCGTCCCAGCATGCAACGTTCACCGTGATAGGCCAGCATGATCACGACGGGATCGGTGCGCGGGAAGTGCTCGACCTGGCACGACGGGCACTTGCGCTTCCAGCCGCCGTCCACCGCCTCGCTGGGCTGACCGCAGGCGGCGCAATAGCCGTGACGCCGGCGCCACTCGAACATCTGCTTGGCGGTCCCGCAGATCGCAGCCTCCGTGCCCGGAAGCTGCATGGCGACCTGCCGGAGATCCTTGAACTCGCCCAGGCCCTGCAGGGGTCCCTGTGCGGGATCGGCGGTTCCCTCCATGTCGAGGGCAAAGATGGCTGTATCCTTCCAGAGACCCATGAACAGCAACCGCTCGGGGCCGCCCGCCAACTCACCCACCAGCTTCGCAGGCAGGTAGGCGATCTGGGCGCCGCCATCCTTGGTCTTCTCGATGAGGGGTTTGCCGTTCCATAAGGCCAGCCCAAGGCTGTCGGGCGACTGCAGCTGTTCGGCAAGCCATTCCGTGTCGCCCCGTCGCTCGCTGGCGCGATTCAGGGGGTTTCCGGCGAAGGTGTTCTGAAAGAAGGAGAGAGCCATGGGCTGTTCATAGTGCGCCCCAGCGCGCACGTCATCCCATCGCAGACGGCGTTGATCGCGATAAAGCCCGACTTACCTGTCGCGGCTCATGACCTTGCCGAGCTCGTCTGCAGCCAGGAACCCGTCCTTGTCGCCATCGAGGACATTGGTGAAAACATAGGCGTGATAGTTCAGGAAATCGCGCTGGTTCATGGTGCGCTCGCGACCATCGCGGTTGAACGCCCTGAAACTCTGTTCGGCGTTCGTCCTGGCGCGGCCCTCCAGGGTTTCCTTGAACTCCTTGTAGGTCAGCTCGCCATTCTGATCGAGATCACCGGCTGTCATCTTCGGCATCTGGACATTCAGGTAGTCGTTAAGCGTCACCACCCCGTCCTTGTTGGCGTCCAGGAATCTCAACGCCACCTCGGGCGTCACCACCATCTGGGCCAATGCCGCGTTCGTGACTGAAAGCGTGGCGCTGAGCGCAAGCACCGCGCACATGGATTGTCTGATCATCTGCTGCCCCCCCGAAGTCTTCTGCCCGCGATCTTGGGTCAGGTCGAAGGTCGGGCGCAAGCCCCCGCTATTCCCGCGTGCTCTGTGGCCAGACTTCTGTTTGAGTACCGCAGGGCAGCGCGTTGACAATATGACCGCAAGTGTCATGGGCCGACCCAGGGGGGACAGATCATGAGCGACAAGACAACGACGACGCCACCGTCGGCGACCACCGCGGCGGCTCTGCCGGTAGGATTGCTGGCCCTGCTGACGGTTACCAACGCGCTGAATTTCGTCGACCGGAACCTGCTGGCCAGTTTCGCCAACTTCCTTAAGCCCGAGCTCAACCTCACCGACACCCAGTTCGGTTTGCTGACCGGACTGGTGTTTCTGGTCTTCTATGCAGTGGCGGGCCTGTTCATGGGCATGTTGGCGGATCTGTCGCACCGTCCTCGGCTGATCGCCGGCGCCGTTGCGGTCTGGAGCGCTCTGACCGCAATTTCGGGAATGGCGCGCGGGTTCATCTCTCTGGCGATTCCGCGCGCGCTTATCGGCATCGGCGAGTCAGCGCTGACGCCCTCGGCCATGTCGCTGCTCGCGGACCGGGTTCACCCTTCGCGCATGGGACTGGCCAGCGCCATCTACTACATGGGCGTGCCCATCGGCACCGGCGCCGGTCTGCTGATCGCGGGCTACCTCGGCCCGGCGATCGGCTGGCGGAATTGTTTCTATGTGCTGGGTGCGGTGGGATTGGTCCTGGCCCTGGCCTTCCTGTTCGTCCGCGACCCGCGCCCCAAGCGCGAAGCCCAACATGCAAAGGGGCCTGGATTCCTGGTGCAGACCCGTCTTCTTGGCGACGCCCTGAAGCGCTCACCCGCGCTCGTCGCCACCATCTGCGGCGGGGTGGCGCTCCACATCGGCATCGGCGCGGCACAGTTCGACCAGCTCTGGTTTGTCGCCGAGCGTGGTTTTGAAAGGGCGCATATCGCGCAACTGGCCGGCTACATCACGGTGGTCGCCGGCGTCGCGGGGAATCTGTTTGGCGGCTTCATCGGCGACTGGTGGCAGCAGCGAATGAAATCCGGGCGACCAATGATGCTCGCCCTGCTGATCCTGGTGACTATGCCACTGGCTCTGGCCTACCGCGTGGTCCCGGCGGACTCGCCGTTCTTTCTCATCGGCATGGGGATCGGCATCTTCCAGTTGGCGGCGTTCTATGGCCCGACCTTCTCGACCGTACAGGAACTGGCGCCCCCCGGTGCGCGTGCAACCGTCACCGCCTTCTACATCCTCTGCCTGAACGTTGTCGGCCTGGGGATAGGCATCACCGGAGCCGGCTGGGCCATCGACCAGTTCCGGGACGCAGGGGCGGCCCAACCTTACACGGCCTCGGTGCTGGTGTTCACCGCCATCTCGGCCCTGGCGATCCCGGCGTTCGTTCTGGCCGGACGGTGGACGAAGCGAGACGTGGCGAGGAACGCCGGGGGGTAGCCGCGCTTGGGCTGCCTCTTGCCCACGGCCCTCCGATCCGCCATATGCCGCCCCGGAGATCGGCGACGGGCGGACGCCTCGCCAACCTGGTCAGGGCCGGAAGGCAGCAGCCACAACGAGTTTCGCTCCGGGTCGTCGTTCGGTCTCCACCTTTCCCCAGACTTTTCAATTTTCGCGTGGCGCGGAGGTTGGCCGTTCCCTTAGATGGCGCCATGGGCGACGAAGACTTTCCCCGCGACGACCTTGAGCCTCCCGAGCGTGACCCGAACACGGGCGACATGTTCGGCGATGCGCCGGTTAGCGCCCCGCCCGCGCCGACCATGGACAGCGCCGCCTACACCGTCATCGCGCGGAAGTACCGGCCCCAGACCTTCGACGATCTCTATGGCCAGGAGGCCATGGTGCGCACCCTGCGCAACGCCTTCGCCTCGGGTCGGATCGCGCATGCCTTCATGCTGACCGGCGTGCGGGGGGTCGGCAAGACCACCACCGCGCGCCTGCTGGCGCGAGCGCTGAATTTCCAGACCACCACGGTGGACACGCCCACCCTCGATTTCCACGAGGAGGGGATCCACTGCCGCTCGATCATCGAGGGGCGGCATATGGATGTGCTGGAGCTGGACGCCGCCTCCCGCACCGGCGTGGGCGACATCCGCGACCTGCTGGAAGGCGTGCGCTATTCGCCGGTGGAGGCCCGCTTCAAGGTCTACATCATCGACGAAGTGCACATGCTGTCGACCGGCGCATTCAATGCGCTGCTGAAGACGCTGGAAGAGCCGCCGCCGCATGCGAAGTTCATCTTCGCCACCACCGAGATCCGCAAGGTGCCGGTGACCATCCTGTCGCGCACCCAGCGGTTCGATCTGCGTCGGGTGGAGCCCGATGTGCTGGTCAAGAATCTCGAGATGATCTGCGAGAACGAGGGCGCACGCGTCGAAGCCGAGGGCCTGATGCTGATCGCCCGCGCCGCCGAGGGCTCGGTCCGCGACGGCCAGTCCATGCTGGACCAGGCCATCGTCCAGGCTGATCCGGGCGTCACCGTCACCGCCGCCTCGATCCGCGACATGCTGGGGCTGGCCGACCGCGCCCAGACTATCTCACTGTTTGAACAGATCATGCGCGGCGAAGCCGGCGCCGCCATTGAAACCTTCCGCGCGCTCTATGGCTATGGCGCCAATCCTGACCAGGTGGTGATGGACCTGCTGGACCACACCCACGGCGCATCTGTCGCCAAGGCCATCGGTCCGCAGGCGCTAGTTTTGCCGCGGGAACAGGCGGGACGGCTGGCCGCCGTCGGGGCGGCGGTATCGGCCGGGACCCTCTCGCGCATCTGGCAATTGACGCTGAAGGCCTATGAGGAGGTGCGGCGCGCGCCCGATGCGGCGGCGGCGGTGGACATGGCGCTGATCCGGCTGGCCTATGCGGCCGATCTGCCGGGGCCGGAGGAAGCTTTGAAGCGGCTGCAGGCCGGTGAACTTCCGGGCACCGGGCCACTCGGCGGCGGCCCGGCCGGCGGCGGGGGCGGGGGCGGCGGCGTTGCAGCGCGCAGCGCCACGAATGCGGTGGCCCGCCAG
>NZ_JBILRO010000292.1:0-3758 GCF_044372605.1 Phenylobacterium sp. | reverse complement strand
TCTCGTCTTTCTGGTCTATGCGGCGGCGCTCGCTGATCGACGCGGCCTGACGGCGTTGGTCGGCGGCATGTGCGAGACGGATTTCTCCGGATACCCCGACTGTCGGCGCGAGACGCTTGACGCCACCGAGCGTGCCCTGAACCTGGGCATGGATCAGGGCTTTCGTGTCGAAACACCTCTGATGCACCTCACCAAAGCGCAGACCTGGGGATTGGCAAAGGCGCTGGGGGGCGAGCCGTTGGTCGCGATCACGGTGGAGGAAAGCCACACCTGCTACCTCGGCGAGCGCGGCGCGTTGCATGCATGGGGCTATGGATGTGCTGCCTGCCCGGCCTGCGACCTGCGCCGTGTCGGTTATGAAGCCTGGGACGGTCAGGAACGCCCGGAATTTGCGGCATGAGTTATGCGGTCAAGGAAATATTCCTGACCCTACAAGGGGAGGGCGGCCAGGCTGGTCGGCCGGCGGTGTTTTGCCGGTTCGCGGGGTGTAATCTCTGGTCAGGCCGGGAGCAGGACCGGGCAACGGCTGTCTGCAACTTCTGCGACACGGATTTTGTCGGCCTGGATGGACCGGGCGGTGGACGCTTCCTCGATGCGGACGCGCTTGCGGCGGCTGTCGAGGCTGCCTGGCAGGGTGGCCGGTCTGATCGACTGACGGTCCTTACGGGTGGTGAGCCGCTGCTCCAGGTCGACGAAGCGCTGGTAGAGGCTCTTCACGCACGTGGTTTCACTATCGCGTTGGAAACCAATGGCACCCTCCCGGTGCCACCTGGAATCGACTGGATCTGTGTCAGCCCCAAGGCTCAGGCTGCGGTCGTTCAGCAACGGGGGCAGGAGCTGAAGCTTGTGTACCCTCAACCGGGCGTCGACCCGGCTGGCTTCGTGGCGATGGATTTCGAGCGATTCCTGCTCCAGCCCATGGACGGGCCTGAGCGTCTTGCCAACACGGAAGCTGCAATCGCCTATTGCCTCACGCACCCTCGCTGGCGTTTAAGCGTGCAAACCCACAAATATCTCGGCATCGCCTAGGCCCATCAGCGGTCCAAGCCGCCCCATTGCAGTTGCCATGACCCCACCCACCTTCGAGATCACCAAGGCTGCGACCTTTGACGCAGCCCACTTTTTCGCCGAGGGGCCGATCCACCGGCCCTACTCGAATCTGCATGGCCATTCATTCCGGGTGGAGGCGACTGTGAAGGGCGAGGCCGATGAAACGGTAGGGTGGGTTGCCGACCTCGCCGATCTGGATGCCGCCCTGAAAACGGTCGCCGGTCAACTGGATCACGGGTTGCTGAATGAAAAGCCGGGCCTGGAGCGCCCTACGCTTGAACATCTTTGCCTTTATTTCGCTGAGCGCCTGCGCCCTGCGTTTCCGGGTCTCTCGCGGATCGTCGTATCTCGTCCGACCATCAGCGAGAGCTGCGCCCTGAACCTCGGCTAGCGACCTATATCTCGACGTTCTGGTTCGCGTTTTCGCTGTCGCTCTCGCGACGCCAGGGGCCCTGGAACAAGGCGTCGGCCCGGCGGCGTCTGTCGGGGCCAAAATAGCTCAACGACCTTATGAACGGTCGCTTGTTGTCGATGGCCTGGTGTAAACGCTCCACAACGCCGCGCGCAGTGAGTGGCTTGGCCAAAAACTCGGTCACGCCGGCGTCGCGCGCCTCATTCACCCTGATGTAGGTGGAATGGCCGGTGATCATCACCACCGGCGCCATCCGGTTTGGGCTTTCAGGGGAATTACGCAGCAGTCTGACAAACTCGATACCGTCCATCGGCTGCATCGAGAGGTCCGTCATGACCACATCGATGGGATGGTCCCGCATCATCTTCAGGCCTTCAGCGCCGTCTCTTGCTTCATAAATGTGGTTAACGCCGATCGCACGCAGGATCTCCGCCAGCAGCAGCCGCATGTGTTGGTTGTCATCAACCAGCAAGATTTTCAGCAGGTCGTAACGCACGATGCTCGCTTTGGATGGCCAAACTGGCCGGACGGTTCGATATTGTGCCCGGCACGCAATCCCAACGGAAATCGCATAAGGGCCCTGCGCGTACCGGTCAAACAGATATCTATGGTAGGTACAGCAATTGTCAGTCAGGTCAGATACTTGACGACGGATCAGGTTGTCTGGCCGCGAGAATTCAACCGTCGGATGGTCCGCCGATTGTAAAGGTACCGCCGCCGGTTTGAGCGCGATGCCTTAGCCAGGCGTCCGCCAGAACACAGGCCACCATGGCCTCTACCACCGGAACCCCGCGGATACCCACACAGGGGTCATGCCGACCCTTGGTGCGGAGCTCGATTTCCTCGCCCGCTTCATTGATGCTGCCGCGTCGACTGAGGATAGATGATGTAGGTTTGAAGGCCACGCGCGCTGTCAATGGCGCACCGGTCGATATCCCGCCCAGGACACCGCCAGCCTTGTTGGAGAGGAACAGGGGTCCTTCATTGCCCATGCGCATCTCGTCTGCGTTCTGCTCTCCGGTGAGCGCGGCCGCAGCGAACCCTGCGCCGATTTCCACGCCCTTGGCGGCGTTGATGGACATCAATGCCCCCGCCAGCTCGGCATCCAGCTTACCGTAGATCGGCGCGCCCCACCCGGCCGCAACCCCCGTCGCCTCAACAGCTACTATGGCGCCGGTGGACGAACCGGCCTTGCGAATTGTCTCCAAATGCTCGGTCCAGACCGGCACGATGGCCGCATCAGGGGCCCAGAATTCGTTGTCGCCCGTGACTGAAAAGTCGATCCGGTCCGGATCTACGGCGTGGGGGCCGATCTGAACCACTGCGCCGCGAATGCTCACCCCGGCAAGGATCTTGCGGGCGATGGCGCCAGCTGCCACCCGCGCGGCCGTCTCCCGTGCCGATTGCCGCCCTCCACCGCGATAGTCGCGCACGCCGTACTTGGCGAAATAGGCATAGTCGGCATGGCCGGGCCGGAAGGCGGTCGCAATCTCGGAATAGTCACGACTGCGCTGATCGACGTTGTCGATAATCATCGAGATCGGTGTGCCGGTGGTGATCTGACCGCCGGTACGATCATCTTCAAATACGCCGGACAGAATGCGGACGGTGTCCGGCTCCTGTCGCTGGGTGACAAACTTGCCCTGGCCTGGGCGGCGCTTGTCCAGCCAGGGCTGGATGTCCGCCTCGGTCAGCGAAAGTCCTGGCGGGCACCCGTCAACCACGCAGCCGAGCGCCGGTCCATGGCTTTCGCCCCAGGTGGTAACGCGGAAAAGATGGCCGAAGGTGTTATGGCTCATGGCGAGGCTTTTGTAGCGGTGTGTTAGCTTCCGGTCGAGGTGTAGCGGGCTACGCCGAAGCGCCATGCCAAGAAGCTCAGCCCAAGAAACAGGAACCCAACGGCCGGAGCTAGCGGCAGGAGCCAGGATGGTGCCCCCAGGGGATCGCTACGATCAAAGATCGCTAGAGCTGGGTAATAGGTCACACATCCCAGCGGCACGACGAAAATCAAGAAGCTGCGAAACCAGTTGGCGTAGATGTCAAGCGGGTACTGCGCCGCCTGGACACCTCCATAGGTCAGCACATTGGCCACCTCCAGGCTCTCAATGGTCCAGAAGGCGAGGGTAGCTTGCAGGACAAACAACCCGGAAAAGAGAGCCGCCCCGCCCATAACCGCCCAAATGGCGGTTGCGACTGCTCCCGGATCCCAATCCAGGCCCGTCAGGCCTGTGCTGATCGCGATAGCCGCAAGTCCCTGCGCCATTCGACCCAAGCGACTGAGGCGAAACTCATGACC
>NZ_JBILRO010000176.1:0-7257 GCF_044372605.1 Phenylobacterium sp. | reverse complement strand
AGCGGGGTCGAAGCAGGATTCGATCAAAATTACCTGTTCGGATGAACTCATTGCCAAGAACGTCGAAACCACGGGTCATCAGGTCGGCGAGCGAGAACGCGACGTTCACCAGTCCATAAAAGAGCGCCACTTCACCGAGCGTCCAGCCACCCACACTCCCAAACCGCTGGAACAATGCCCATGCCGCGATGAACTCGATGCCCGTGGCGAGCAGATGACCGCCGGTCAGCAGCAAGGCTGAAACGGGGTACTGCATCTGCGCCCGCCAGGATACGACGGCATAGCGGCCTAGAAGGCGTAGAGCATCCATCTCACCCTCCCTGAACCTGAAGGTCCCGCATGGCGCGTTCCAGAAGGGTCCTTCCGCAGAGCACAAGGATCATCGTCCAGAAGGCTTGCAGTCCCAGTCCGGCCAGCGCCGAAAGTCCGGTCAGATTGCCGGCATATATGCGGAACGGGATGTCCATCAGCCCGGCGAAAGGCTGCAGGAACAGAGCGGTGCGCCAGGCGTCAGGCAGAAGCTGAAGCGGGAGCAGGCTTCCCGAGAAGACAATCACCGTGGGCATCAACAGGGTGTTCACCCCTCGATCATTTAGGGTGATGGCCACCAAGACGTTGGCCAGAATGATCACCGACGCTGCAAGTGCGATCATCAGGCACAGGGCCATCGCAAACAGCACTGCAGCCTCCGGGCTCGGCGGCGGCTGCCAGGACCAATCCGGAAACCCCATCAGCGGCAGAGCAATCCCGGCAAATACGATCATCAGGGTAGCCCGCGGTACGGCGCGCGCGGTCATCCAGCCAGCGGCTCTGGCGTACCAGAATCCATAGGTGTCAACAGGTCGCATTCGGTCGTAGCCGACCGCGCCGGTTCGAACGGAAGACGCGACTTCCGGGTCCGCTGCCCAAGGCAGCAGCGCAAGCAGGCCCTGCCCAAGCCAGGTGTAGGTAATCGCTTGACTGAGGGTGATCGGCGCAACCGCTGCGGCAGCCGGTGCAGTCGCATAGAAGGCGGCGATCACCATCACCTTTACCGCGCCAAACCAGCATTGGGTTGCAAAGCCAGCCAGTGCTGCTGCCCTGTATTGCAGGGTCAGTTGATATCGCGAAACGAAGGCCGCGACATACGGGCGTAGACGCGCCGGATTCATCTCAGGCTTCGCTGGCTCTGTGCAGGTCATAGAAGCGGGCGATCACCTCCTCGATCGGCGTCGCTGCAATATGAACATCCTCTACCGCATGAGCCGCAGCTATCTGTGCGATGAGTGTGGGGGCGGAGGTCACCACTGGGTCAAACGCCAGCTCCAGACTCCGGCCCTCGCGTTTTCGAACCGTAGCGCCCGGCAGCGAGAGCATTGGTGCCTCACCAGCAAAATCCACGTGCAGCCGCCGTTCCGCCAATGCTGTTGCCCGAAGCTGGTCAAGGCCGCCGTCCGCTAGCACCTGTCCGTGCCCGATCACCATGACTCGCTGCGCGAGAGCCTCAATATCGTGCATGTCGTGGGTGGTGAGCACCACCGTGACACCGCGTTCTCGGTTCAGCCGAAGTACGAATTCGCGGACGGCCAGCTTGGAGGGAGCGTCGAGCCCGATGGTCGGTTCATCCAGGAACAGGATAGCCGGCTCGTGGAGCAGGGCCGAGGCGATTTCGGCACGCATCCGTTGTCCGAGTGAAAGCTGCCTTACCGGTTGGTCCAGCAGACGTTCCAGCTTCAATAGAGCCACCAGCTCGTCGCGCGTCCGCCGATATTTGGCCGGATCGATCCGGTAGATGTGCGCCAGCAGATCGAAACCGTCGATCACTGGCAAATCCCACCAGAGCTGCGTCCGCTGACCGAACACCACCCCGATCCCGGCCACATGGGCGATTCGCTCCTCGTAGGGAACCCGACCGGCGACCTCGATCCGCCCTGAGGTTGGACGCAAAATACCGGAGAGTATTTTGACGGTGGTGGACTTTCCAGCCCCATTTGGGCCGATGAGGCCCAGCAACTCGCCGGCCTCAAGGGAGAAGCTTACGCGCTCCAGCGCCCTCACCTCACGCCAACGACGTCGCACAAGTCCTCGAAGCGACCCGGTGAGTCCCGGATCGCGTTCTGCCACGCGATAGTGCTTTACCAGGTCCTCGACCAGGATCTGGGGCATGGGAGGTCGACCGATTTGGAAGGTTAGGGAGAAAGCATAGGTCGACCGAAATTCCCGGTCAACGTCATCTCTAGGCCGCCCAGGCGGCCGCGAAACGTCTCAAAAGGGCCAGCGCCGCGCTATCGGCCACGCTCGCGGCTGCGGCCAATCGAAGGAACATGTGGCCCCGCGGCCGCTTGCCGCGCGCGGGCAGACCCTGGCCCTCCAGCCGGACAAGACCCCGCTCGCCAACCTTACGATCAATCCAGACGATGCGCCGACCAAACGGCGTCTCGACGGCGACCCGTCCTCCACGTTTCATCGTGATCGGCGAGACCTTCACGCTCATCCAGACATCGTTGCCGCGCACGATCACACCCTCTTGTGCGCGGATGTAAACACAAAGCTCTCCACCGCCGGCGCGCACCTTGTCACCAGGTCGCAGACCGGCAGGCAGATCGATCCGGATCAGCCGCCCGTCAGGCATTCGATGATCGACCTCACCGCCCTCCATCGCGATGCGTGGGGAGATTTCCAGCTCGGGTTCTGGCGTGGGGCGGCGTCGGGCAGGGGTTTGGAAAAGCCGCTCGTCCAATGGGTCTTGCAGTCGCTCATAGGCTTCGACTACCTGGCGGAAGGCTCGGTCATCGCCACCAGTATCGGGGTGCGCGCGCTTGGCGGCCTCGCGGAACGCGCGGCGCACTTCGCCCGGCGTTGCTGCCGAACTTACGCCCAGCACCTCGCGCGCCATCTTCAGGGTCAGGTCGGTTGCGGCCCGAGTCATGAGGACGGAGGCTATGGCGAAGGCTGTCAACGTAGCGTTAAGCCTCGCAACGTGCTTCGAGGTCGGTTTATAAGGTGCCTGTGAACGACAAAACCCTCATCCCCCCCTCGCCAACCGAAGACGAATACGTCCGCCAGGTCATCTCTGCGGAGCCGCCTGCGTTGCTGAGCGAAACCGACCCTTTCGCCCTCTTTGGCGAGTGGTTTGCCGAGGCCAAGGTCAAAGAACCCAACGATGCCAACGCCATGGCGGTGGCCACCGTCGACACATTCGGTATGCCCGACGTGCGAATGGTGCTGCTTAAGGGATACGACGCCGACGGCTTTGTGTTCTTCACAAACCTTGAAAGCGCGAAGGGGCGTGAACTGGCGGCCAATCCCCAGGCGGCTTTGATGTTTCACTGGAAGTCGCTTCGCCGTCAGGTGCGGCTCAGGGGTTCGGTCACCTCTGTTAGTGACGAAGAGGCTGACGCTTATTTTGCCACCCGAGCCCGACCAGCTCAGATAGGGGCCTGGGCGTCGGACCAGTCCCGGACGTTGCCGGATCGCCTGGCGCTGGAAAAGCGGATTGCGGAAGTGGGTCTGCGCTTCGGTTTGGGCAAGGTGCCGCGCCCTCCACATTGGTCCGGGTTCCGCCTCGCGCCCGAAACGATCGAATTCTGGCGGGATCGGCCGTTCCGCCTTCATGAGCGCTTGGTGTTTGACCGAGCCGACGGCGGCTGGAGCACGCGCCGGCTGTTTCCTTGAAGAGCGCACTCGAAGCTGAGATCGTCGCTTGGCTGTCACCGCTAAGCGAGCGGACAATCGACACCGCCTGCGCTCACGTCTTCCTGGCTCCGGACCGGGCGCTGAAACTCAAACGCCACGATGACCTGGGCTATGTCGACTTCTCCACCTCAGAGCGCCGTTTCTGGGCGCTGGACCGGGAACTGGCCTTCAACCGGTCTTCTGCGCCGGACATCTATCGCGCGGTCCGCCGAATTACCCGCGAGACCGACGGGTCCCTCGCTCTGGATGGCGACGGTGTGACCATCGATCACGTGCTGGAGATGCAGCGCTTCGACGAGACGGCTGTCCTGTCGGCCTGCCCCGAGCGGGTCACCGGCGAACTGGCTGAGTCCCTGGGGCGAACCATCGCCGGGTTTCACCGCGACGCCCCGCTACGCCCCGAGGGTGGCCTGACCGCGATGGCCTACACTGTAGGTTCCAATGCCCGACTCTTACGCGAGACCTGTCCGGGGCTCGATCAGTCCCGGGTCGAGATCATGATTGCGCTGACCGAGATAGAGCTGGAGAAATGGTCGCCGCTGTTGGCCCATCGCGCAGCAACCGGTTACGCACGCCGCTGCCACGGGGATCTGCACCTGGGCAACATCCTGTTGAGGGATGACGGCCCGGTTTTGTTCGACTGTATTGAGTTCAACGATGTCCTCTCGGATCTGGATGTCCAGTACGATCTCGCCTTCCTTTTGATGGATCTCGACTTTCGCGGTCGCCGGGATGCGGCGGTGCGGGCGCTGTCGGCCTACCTTGATGAAGCCGGGCGCAGCTTCCCGCCGGACCTTTGGGCGGGAGTTGCGCTATTGCCTCTCATGCTCTCTGTTCGCGCCGGGGTGCGGGCCCATGTTACTGCGCACAGCGACGATCCGGACACAGCGCGGGCATATGTGGAAGCGGCCATCGCGCACCTCGCGCCACAGGCGCCGACGCTGGTAGCCGTGGGGGGGTTGTCAGGGGCGGGCAAGTCCACCTTCTCAAGAACTGCTGCGCCATTGCTGGGCGCCTCGCCGGGCGCGGTGATCCTGCGGACCGACGAGGTTCGAAAGCGATTGCTGAAGCAGACCGCAACCATGCCCGCCGGGTCTGAGAGCTATGCGCCTGACGCCTACGCCCGAACCTACGATGAGATGTTCGTCAACGCGCGCGCCTTGCTGGCGGCAGGGCGTTCAGTGGTTCTCGACGCCAGCTTCATGGAACCGGCGCAGAGAGCGCGAGCCGAGGCGCTGGCGCGGGACGCTGGGGTTCCCTTCCGGGCGGCTTGGCTACAAGCCCCATCCGAGGTGTTGGAAGCTCGAATCGCCAGCCGCACCGGCGATGCTTCTGACGCCACCATTGCGGTCTTGCGCGAGCAACTCCGACGCGACCTTGGGCCTCTGAGTTGGCCCAGTATAGACGTCTCCGGCTCAACGGAGGAGGCGGCGCGGGCCTGGTCCCGTGCCGAACCCTGAAGGACCGCGTTGCGAAATCCATCCACGCTGACTAATTCTCGCGCAGCAACAACACACACGAGTTCCTCGGAGACAAACACCTATGCTGGGTCTGATGCAGGATTGGCCGCTCACGGTCGATAAAATCCTCGACCACGCCAAAAACTGGCATCCCGACCGCGAGGTGGTCAGCCGTTCGGTGGAAGGCCCCATCGTCAGGACGAACTACGCGCAGATCCACGAGCGAGCGAAGCGGATTTCCAATGCGCTTAAGGGCATGGGCGTGCAGGCCGGCGACCGTGTCGCGACCCTGGCCTGGAACACCGGCCGCCACATCGAAGCCTGGTACGGCATCATGGGAATTGGCGCTGTCTGTCACACGCTGAACCCGCGCCTGTTCGCCGAGCAGCTGGTCTACATCGTCAATCACGCCGAGGATCAGGTGCTGTTCACCGACCTCACCTTCGTTCCCATCGTGGCGCAATTGCGGGCCCAGATGCCGACGATCAAGCATATCGTCGTCATGACCGACGCGGCCGGCATGAAGGGCGTCGATTTGCCTGGCGCACTCTGCTTCGAGACCCTGGTGGAACAGCATTCGGCTGACTGTTTATGGGGTGGCTTTGCGGAAACCCTGCCGTCTGGCCTCTGCTACACCTCCGGCACGACGGGCAATCCCAAGGGCGTTCTCTATTCGCACCGCTCCAACTTCATCCATACCCTTGTTACCATGAGCAAGGACGTCATGGGCCTTTCGGCGACGGACACGGTGCTTCCCGTAGTACCGATGTTCCATGCCAACGCCTGGGGTCTGGCGTTTTCGTGCCCCGCGGCCGGCGCCAAGCTGGTGATGCCGGGGGCGAAGCTGGACGGCGCGTCGGTGCATGAGTTGCTGGAAAGCGAGGGTGTCACCTTCTCGGCGGCGGTGCCCACGGTGTGGCAGATGCTGTTGACCCACCTTCGTGAAACCAACGGAAAGCTCTCGACCCTGAAGCGCGTTGTGATCGGCGGCTCGGCGGTGCCGGAAGCCATCGTGCGCGGGTTCCGCGATGAGTATGGCGTGTCCGTCACCCACGCCTGGGGAATGACCGAGACCTCGCCCCTGGGGACACTGGCCAACCCTAATGCTGCGGTGGCTGCGATGAACGCTGAGGATCAGCTGCGCTTTACCCTGAAGCAGGGGCGTCCGCCCATTGGCATAGATCTGAAGCTCGAGGATGACGCTGGCCAACGCCTGCCGCATGACGGAACCACCTTCGGCAAGCTGAAGGTGAAAGGCCCCTTCGTGGTCGGCCAATACTTCGCGGGCGACGGCGGCGAGATCCTGGACTCCGAGGGTTTCTTCGATACCGGCGACGTCGCCACCATCGATGGCTATGGCTACATGCAGATCACCGACCGGGCGAAGGACGTGATCAAGTCCGGCGGCGAGTGGATCTCCACGATCGAGATCGAAAACATCGCCGTGGGCCATCCCAAGGCCGCTCTTGCCGCGGTGATCGGCGTTTATCACCCGAAATGGGACGAGCGGCCGCTCTTGCTGGTTAAGCTGAACCCAGGCGCCGAGAGCACAAAGGACGAATTCCTGGCCTTCCTCGAAGGCAAGATCGCCAAGTGGTGGACGCCGGATGATGTGGTGTTCGTTGATGACATCCCCTTGGGCGCCACTGGCAAGATCGACAAGAAGCTGATCCGCGACCGGATGAAGGACTATGTCCTACCGGTTGCGAAGGCAGTCGAGAAGGCGTGATCCACTTCATTCCTGATCTCTGGACATCGCCCGCGTAGGCCGTCAAACGAGACGCGACAAAGCAGGCCTTGGACCGGAGTTCGCGGTGGACGATCACACCCCCATCATCATCGGTGTCGGAGAGGCGTCCGAGCGGATTGATTCTGCGGACTATGAGGCGCTTTCGCCGGTAGAACTGGCCTCCCGGGCGGCAGCAGCGGCGGTTGCGGATGCCGGTGGGCGAGGAGTCGCCGCGGCGATCCAGACTCTGGCGGCTATCCGTCAGTTCGAGGTCTCGGGCCCCAATGCGCCTGCGCCATTCGGGCGCACCGATAACTTTCCGCGTGGCGTCGCGCGCCGGATCGGGGCTGATCCGGCGCACGCCATCCTGGAGCCGGGGGGTGGGCAAGGGCC
>NZ_JBILRO010000054.1:0-15493 GCF_044372605.1 Phenylobacterium sp. | reverse complement strand
GCCGCGAGCATGGACCTGGAGGCGGCCGGCCACAGCTTGGGGTCGACGTCTGCGTACAGACGTGGAACCAGGTCACGGATGCGGGCAGGGCCTGCCTCCAGCGCGCGCAGGATCTGATTGGCGCGCTCGTGTCGGTGGGCGGTGTAGGCGGCGATGAAGGCGTCCACCTCGCGGATGGGTGGACCGTGTGTTGGCCATAGCGTCGTGAAATGGCGGGCTTCGATGGCGGCGAGACTGGCCAGATAGTCGCCCATGTCGCCGTCGGGCGGGGTGATGACCGTCGTTGACCAGCCCATGATGTGGTCGCCCGAGAAGAGGCAGTTCTCTTCCTTCAGCGCGAAGCAGATATGGTTGGAGGTGTGCCCCGGCGTCGGGATTGCCTCGATCGTCCAACCGGGACCGGAAACTGCGCCGCCGCCGCAAAGGCTCACGTCCGGCCGGAAATCGAGATCATGTCCGGCTTCCATTTTCACTTCGCCGGTGTCCTCCACCTCGTGCCCGGCGACTGCGCAGCCGTAGATCGTCGCCCCCGTCGCGGCCTTCAGCGCGCTGGCGAGAGGCGAGTGGTCGGAGTGGTGGTGGGTGATCAGGATGTGGGTGACGCGCTCGCCGGCAACAGCCGCCAGGATCGCCTTGAGATGCGCCGGATCGTCCGGGCCTGGATCGATGACCGCGACCTCACCTTGGCCCACAATATAGGTGCCGGTGCCCTTGAAGGTAAACGGGCCCGGGTTGTTGGCGGTCACCCGCCGGATCAGGGGCGAGACCTGATCGCAGCGGCCATAGACCACCTCGATGTCGCGGACATAGGGGATCATCCGAGCACGCTCGACAGGTCGTATCCGGCCTGCCGGCCCAGGGCGACCAGTTCGCCGCGATCCATGGCTCCCGAGGTCGCCTGACAGATCGACCATGTGACGATGGAGCGGGTGCCGGATCGGCAAAACGCCAGTATCGGCGTCTCGGCATCCTGCAGGAGCAATCTGGTCGCCTCGACCTGTTCCGGCGTCGGTGCGCCACGTATGGGGATGTGATAGAAAGATAGCCCCGCCTCTGCAGCGGCGGCAGCTATTTCGCGCGCGCTGGGCTGTCCCGGCTCCTCGCCATCGGGCCGGTTGCTGATCAGGGTCTTGAATCCCAGGCGCGCGGCCTCGGCCACATCGGCCAGGGAGATCTGCGGCGCCACGGAGAGGTCATCGGTGACACGTCGAAAGTCGCTCATTGGGTCCATGGCCTGTGGTTTGCGGGCGCTTCGTTGACATCATCGGGGTCGGGTGAAAGTTTCGCAACGCCCGGCCACACTATAGTCCGACCATAGAGGCGTTTTCGCGTTCATGTATCGCCCGTTCCGTCGCAATCACGGCATTCTGGCCCTTGGGTTCGCCAGCGCCTTCCTCCTGTTGCAGGGCTGTACGCCCGGAAAGCCCAGGGTCGACGACTGTCCGGCCGGGAAGGTCTGCCTCAGGGCCGGCAATGGCGTCGAGGTCCTTTCGCTCGATCCACACAAGGTCTCCGGCGTCGGCGATCACCGGGTGCTGCTGGACAGTATGGTAGGCCTGACCATGGCCGACGCCAGCGACAAAGTAGCCCCGGGTGCGGCGGAGAGGTGGGAGACCAGCGCCGATGGTTTGACCTGGACCTTCTATCTGCGCGACGCCGTCTGGTCGGATGGCGTACCGCTGACAGCTGATGACTTCGTATTCTCGCTGCGGCGAATCCTGAATCCGGCGACGGCCGCCGAGTACGCCTCTCTGCTCTATCCGATCCTGGGCGCCCAGGCGGTCAACGAAGGCAAGGCGGCGCCGGAGACGCTCGGCGTGCGCGCGGTCACGCCCCGGATTCTGGAAATCCGCCTCGAGCATCCGGCGCCCTATCTGCTGCAACTGGCCAAGCACCAGACGATGTACCCAGTGCCAAAGCATGTGGTCGAAAAGTACGGAAACGCCTGGTCCAAGCCCGAGCACTATGTCTCCAACGGCCCCTACACCATTGTCAGCTGGAAGTTGGGAGACCGGATAAGGGCGGTGAAAAATCCCCGCTACTGGGATGCGGCCAAGGTCTGTGTGGACCAGATTTCCTACTATCCGACGACGGATAACATCACGGCCGAGCGCCAGGTCCGCAACGGCGAACTCGACATGAACGCCGACATCCAGTCCAACCGCATCGCGCTCCTGCGGGAGCAGATGCCCGGCTATGTGCGCACCCACACCTACCTGGGCGTCTCGTACCTGACCTACAACAACAGCGTCGTAGCCCTGCGCGATGTGCGGGTCCGTCGCGCGCTGGCGATGGCGATCGACCGTGAATTCATCACGAAGAAGCTGATGCGCGGCGGCCAGCAGCCCGCCTACACCTTCGTGCCGCCAGGTGTTGCGAACTATCAGGCCGTGCAGCCCCCTGAGTGGGCGGCCTGGCCCTTTGAGAAGCGTCAGGCCGAGGCGCGCCGACTTTTGGCCGAGGCCGGCTACGGTCCGGGCCGGCCGCTCAGGATCGAGATCAAGCACCGCAATTCCGCCGACCCCAGCCTGATCATGCCGGCCATCCAGGCCGACTGGAAGTCGATCGGCGTTGAGGCCCGCCTGGCCCAGAACGAACCCCAGATCGCCTATGCGGCTTACCGGGCGAGGGACTTCGAGGTCGGCGATGCGGCCTGGGTCGCTGACTACAACGATCCGATGACGTTCCTCTACCTGATGAACTCAACTACCGGCGCCCAGAACTACGGCGACTACAAGAACCCCGCCTTCGACGCCCTGCTCAAGAAGGCGGACAATGAACCCGATGCCGTGGTTCGGGCGGGCTACCTGGCGCAGGCCGAACGCATCATGCTGGACGACGCCACGATCGCACCGGTGTTTTTCTACGTGAACAAGAACCTGGTCAGCCCCAGGGTCACTGGCTGGATCGCCAATCTTGGCGACATCCACCCAACCCAGTTCCTTTGCGTAAAAGGATCGCCCAAGGCGCCTGCAGCCTGAAACCGCTCGCCGTCCTGACCTTCGTTGACATCAGCCGGGGCGGGTGAAAGTTTCAAGCGAACCGGCGCCCCACACGCCCATGGTAAAAGGCTTTTCAGCGCCCATGCTGCAATACATCGGCCGGCGTCTTCTGGTCGCGATCCCGACCCTGTTTCTGGTGATCACCGCCGCCTTCTTCATGATGCGCGCGGCGCCCGGCAGTCCGTTCGACATGGACCGCAAGCTTTCGCCCGAGATCGAGGCCAACGTTCTGGCGCAGTACGGAATGGATAAGCCGCTGGGCCATCAGTACGTCGACTATCTGGCCGGCGTGGTCCAGGGCGACCTGGGTCCCTCATTGAAGTACCGGGACAAGACGGTGCTGGACATCGTCAAGGAGAACTATCCGGTCTCATTGCGGCTGGGTTTCTTCGCCATCGCCATCGCCTCTGTCATCGGGGTCAGTCTGGGGGTGATGGCGGCGCTGCGACAGAACCGGATGACGGACAATGTGGTGATGACCATCGCCATCCTGGGGGTCTGTATTCCGACGTTTGTCACGGCGCCGCTGCTGGTGCTGGGGATCGCGTCCAAGCTGGGGTGGCTGCCGACAGCGGGCTGGAACGATGGCGCCTTGCCGAACATGGTCCTGCCTGTGATCGTGCTGGCCTTGCCACAGATCGCCATCATCTCGCGCCTCACCCGGGCCGGCATGATCGAGGTGCTGCACTCGAACTACATCCGCACCGCCCGGGCCAAGGGCCTGCCGGAGTGGCTGATCGTGCGAAAACATGCGCTTCGCGCCGCCATCCTTCCTCTGGTCAGCTATCTCGGGCCGGCGTGCGCGGGCCTGATCACAGGCTCGCTGGTGGTCGAGAAGATTTTCAACCTGCCAGGCCTGGGCAAGTTCTTCGTCATCAGCGCCTTGCAGCGCGACTACACCGTGGTGATGGGAATGGTGATCTTCTATGCCGGGCTGATCCTGCTGCTGAACCTGATCGCCGACCTGCTCTACGCCGTTCTCGATCCCCGGGTGCGCCTCGCATGACCTTCGCCAGCGCTCGCGCCGAAACCATCACCAGGGCGGCCGCCGTTCAGGGGCGTAGCCTGTGGGAAGACGCTCGCCGACGCCTCATGCGCAACAGGGCGGCGGTGACGGGCATGATCGTGCTCGGCCTGCTGGTGTTGGCCGCCGTGGTCGGCCCCTGGCTCAGCCCCTTCACCTATGATGAAGTCAACAAGTCCGACGTTTGGCTGCCGCCGCTTGAAGGCGGCCACCTGATGGGCTCGGACGCCCTCGGTCGCGACCTGCTGACCCGCTTGCTGGTGGGCCTCAGGGTCTCGCTGGCCATCGGCTTCGTGGCGACCTTTGTATCGCTGGTGATCGGCGTCGCCTGGGGCGCAGTAGCCGGCTACGTCGGCGGCAAGCTGGACGAGGTGATGATGCGCTTCGTGGATGTCCTCTATTCGCTGCCGTTCATTTTCTTCGTGATCCTGCTGATGGTCACCTTCGGCTCCAATATCATCCTGATCTTCGTGGCCATCGGCGCCGTGGAATGGCTGACCATGAGCCGGATTGTCCGTGGCCAGACACTGACGCTCAAGAACAAGGAGTTCGTCGAGGCCGCCCGTGCGGCAGGCCTGAACCGGGGCGCCATCATCTTCCGTCACATCGTGCCCAACCTGCTTGGTCCTGTGGTGGTCTATGTGACGCTGACCATCCCGGCCGTGATCCTGGCCGAGAGCTTCCTCAGCTTCCTGGGCCTGGGCGTGCAGCCGCCCATGGCCTCGCTGGGGGCCCTGATCGCAGGGGGCGCCTCCGATATGGAGCTGGCGCCCTGGCTCCTGATCTTCCCGTCGCTGGTGATGGTGATGACGCTGATGAGCTTCAACTTCATCGGTGACGGATTGAGGGACGCTATCGATCCCAAGGATCGGTAGCCCGGCCTAAAGGCCTCCTCCCACGTCGGAATTCTGGAATTCACACTTCGGTTTGCCGGCCGAAAGAATCCTTCGCCCGTTGTCGGAGCGTTGCCTTACTCCAGATTGGTGATGAGAGGCCGCCCACGCGCTCCTTCGCCCACAAGGGGCGAGGGACAATCATAGCCCAGAGCCACAGCGCGTGAATCCGGTAGCCTCCGTCGGGGGAGGAGAGGGCAGTTTGCGGACCGGCCTCTGCGACGAAGGCCTACTTCGACCGGTTGGCCCGGATCGCGCGCTGCCCGTCCACGTTCACAAGGAAGCTGCCGAGCGCCGCCTGGCGAATCTCCACGGTGGAGCCGGCCTTGGCGCCGCGGGGCAGGGGTTCGGTGTCTGTCTGCACCCAGACGGCGCCGTCTTCCAGTTGCATCACCCACTTGCCGCCGCTGTTGCGATAAGCGTTCGTGAGTTTCGCGGTGATGCGATCCAACGGCGCCTCGCGCTCGGCCTTTTCGCCCCGGTTGAACACGTTGAGCGATGGTAGGCTGAACCCGAAGGCCTGCTTGCGCACCTCCTTCACCTGTTCCCGGTCGACCACCACGATATCGCCCTTGGCCTCGGCCTGGTCGAGCGCTGCGGCGGTAGTGTCGTAGCAGGCCAGCCGCGCGGCATTGTCGGTGAGTGCGCGGCAGTCGATCAGTTTCTGGATGGCCCCGGCGCGATCGCGGGGGCGAACCTGCGCATCGGCGCCCGCCGCTCCGAGAGTCAGAATCGCTGCCAGGCCCAGTCCGATCGCACGCATGGTCATGCCTTCCCGATGCCAAATAGTCCCTTAGACCTTGTTAGTCGGGGCCGGAGGATAAGCGCAACCTGCCGCAATTCCGACCGTTCGCGACCACAAAGTTCGATCAATCGCCCCGCGCGGTAACACCCTTCGCCGAAACCTTACCGCAAAACCCCATTGGTCCGGCAATCTGTGACCAGAATGCGACAGGTCGGCGCCCGAAACATTGCAGGATGCTAATGTGCGTTGACCATCCCGCCCCCTAACTCGTAACTCCGCGGTAACCGGGTGCGTATTGTGCCTGGGACCATTCTTTGTGTGGGGAGCGGCTGCCAGGCAGGCAGCGACGCTGGAGGACCAGAAACGTGATATTCAAGTCCATGCGGGAGCGCCTGTTGGCGTCTTCCATGATCTGCGGTGTCGCCCTGATGGGCCTCACGACTCAGGCGAACGCCCAGGCGGGCGCTGAGGAAATCGAAGAAGTCGTCGTCACCGGTTCGCGCATCAAGACGCCGGGCCTGGAGTCGGCGAGCCCGATCACCTCGATCGGCGCCGACGAAATCAAGCTCCAGCAGACCTCGGAAGTCGAGCAGGTGCTCCGCTTCCTGCCCTCGACGATCCCCGGCGACAACCCGGCCCGTAACAACGGCACCGCCGGCGCGACCACGGTCGACCTCCGCGGCCTGGGCCCGCAGCGCAACCTGATCATGATCGATGGCAAGCGCCTCACGCCCTACAACGAAAACGGCCGCGTCGACGTTTCGGTCATCCCGACCGCCCTGCTCGAGCGCGTGGACGTCATCACCGGCGGCGCCTCGGCGGTGTACGGTTCGGACGCCATCTCCGGCGTGGTGAACTTCATCTTCAAGAAGAACTTCGAAGGTATCGAGCTCGACACCGGCTACAGCCAGACGGGCGCCAAGGACGGCGCCACCTACCGTGCCTCGTTGACCCTCGGTGTGAACAGCCCCGACGACAAGGGCAACATCGCGATGAGCCTGGGCTACTCCAAGCGTGAGCCGGTTCTGCTCGGCGACCGCGCCATCGGCCAGGTCGGCATCGTCAGCGCCACCGGCGGTGGCCTCGGCGTCACCTCGCCCCCGGAGCCTGCAAACTGCGGCGGCCCCGGCTCGGTGCCCACCAACTTCGGCGGTTCCACCACCACGGTCCCGACGCGCCTGGCTCTGGTTGGCGTTCCGGCAGCGACGGGCGCCTTCCAGGTGCGTGACGACCGCACCCTGGGCGGCAACTGCTCGGTGTTCAACTTCAACCCCTTCAACTACTACCAGACTCCTTCGGAGCGCTTCAGCGCCACGGCGCTCGGCCACTATGAAGTGACCGACACCATCGAGGCCTACGCCCGGACGATGTTCACCCGCACGAACGTGCGCCAGCAGATCGCCCCCTCGGGCATCTTCGGCAATGCGTTCTTTGTCCCGCTGTCCAACCCGTTCCTCTCGGCGGCGCAGCGCAACACCCTGATCACCGCCGCCAACGCCGCGCGCACTGCCGGCACGCTGACGGCCGCGAACTTCCGCGACCTGAACGCCAACGGCGTGATCGACGCGGCCGACGACCTGAACCTGGTGGTCCGCCGCCGGACGGGCGAGCTTGGCGCGCGGTCGTCGACCTACGAAACCAACTACTACCAGCTGGTCTTCGGTCTGCGCGGCGACAACCCGTTCGGCATCGAAGAGTGGAACTGGGATGTTTCGGCCTCGCGTGGTGAATCCAGCCGTACGGAAGTGCGCGCCGGCTACACCAACGTCACCAACTTCGGCAACGCGCTGAACGCGACCAGCACCACCACCTGCCGTTCCGGCGGCGGATGCGTGCCGATCGACATCTTTGGTCCGTTCGGTGCGATCACCCCGGCCATGGCCGCCTACTCGGGCGCCGTCGGCATCCTCAAGAGCAACTACACCCAGCAGCTGGCCTCGGCCAACATCGGCGGCCCGATCAACGCGATCAAGAGCCCGCTGGCCGCTGTTCCGTTGGCGATCAGCGTCGGCGCTGAGTATCGTGAAGAGTTTGGCAATTCCGAGCCCGACGAATGCCTGAAGCTCGCCCCGGCCAGCTGCCTCGGCGGCGCCGGCGGCAACCAGCTTCCCATCGCGGGCGGTTACAGCGTCAAGGAAGTCTTCGGCGAAGGCATCTTGCAGATCGCTGCTGACCAGACCTGGGCCAAGTCGCTGGATCTCGAGTTCGGCTACCGCTACTCGGACTACGATCCTTCGGGCGTCAACAAGACCTGGAAGTACGGCCTGAACTACGAGCCGATGGACGGTCTGCGGTTCCGCTTCATGCAGCAGCGCGCCGCCCGCGCCCCGAACGTGGGTGAACTGGCCGCTCCGCAGGTGAGCGCGCTTCGTAACGCCACCTTCGACCCCTGCTCCTCCGGCAACCGCAGCCCGATCTCGCCGGCCCTGCGCGCGCTCTGCATCTCGACCGGCCAGACGGCCGCCCAGGTCGGAACGATCCAGGACATCGTCTCGGGTCAGGTGAATACCTTCGAAGGCACGAACCTGGCTCGCCTGCCGAACCCTGAAAAGGCTGACTCCACCACGATCGGTGTTGTCTGGCAGCCGAACTTCCTGCCCTCGCTGCGTAACCTCGCGATCTCGGTCGACTACTACAAGATCGACATCTCGGGCACGATCGGCACCTTCCAGGCTCAGGAAGTTCTGGACCAGTGCTACAAGGACGGTGATGCGGCCTCGTGCAGCCTGATCCGTCGTGTCAACGGCGATATCGCCTCGCCGGCGTCAGGTATCGAGCTGTTCACGACCAACCTGAAGAGCTCGGAAGCTTCGGGTATCGAAGGTTCGGTGGCCTTCGGTGTCGACATGACCCAGCTGGGTCTTGACGAGAAGTGGGGCAGCCTGGCTTTCCAGTGGACGGGTAACTACTACCTGACCAACGAAAGCCAGAGCGGCAGCGCCACCCCGGTCATCGACTGCGTGGGCGTCTACAGCACCCAGTGCAACCCCACCCACGAGTTCCGCTTCTCGCAGCGCACTTCGTGGACGGTCGGCGACCTGCAGATGTCCTACCTGTGGCGCTATGTTGATGCGATCGACGTCGCGCCGAACCAGAAAGCCTCCACGTTCGCTCAGTTCCAGCGGATCAAGGCCTACAGCTGGTTCGACCTGTCGGCGAGCTACGCGATCAACGACACCGTCAAGGTGAGCGCTGCCGTGCAGAACGTCTTCAACAAGGCCGCCCCGATCGTCGGTAACGAAGCGGGCACCACGTCGTCCAACAACGGCAACACCTTCCCGGGTGACTACGACACCCTGGGCCGCGTGTTCTCGTTCGGTCTGAACCTGCGCTTCTGATCCGAAACGCAGTCTGATTTGGGAAGCGGCGGGCGAAAGCCCGCCGTTTTCTTTTTGGCTCGGGCTTGGTACCGCCATCGGGCAGTATGGCCTGCAGGATGGAAAGACGGATGACCGATCAGGTGAACGCGCTCGCCCAGGCCGCAGGCCAGGCTGCCAACGCCGGCCGCTGGCAAGACGCCGAGCGTCTCTGGGGACAGGTTTACAGCCTTGCGCCCGATCACCCTCAGGCCCTCTACAGCCTGGGTGTCCATGCCTTCCAGCGCGGAGACCTGGCGGGAGCCCTGGAATTCCTGCGGGCGGCCCACATGGCCTCGCCGATGGATCCGCTGATCCTGATGACCGCCAGCGTTGTCCAGCGCGAGCAGGGCGATACAGAGAACGAGTGGCTAACCATCAATGACTGCCTGGCGGTCGACCCCTACTATCTGCCCGGTCTGCTGACCAAGGCCGCCTTCCTGGAGCGGCAGAACCAGACCCGCGCCGCCGCCAACGTCTATCGCGATGCGCTCAGGATCGCGCCACCCGAGACCCATTGGCCTGACGCGCTGCGGCCGCAACTGGCCCATGCGCGCACCTGCGTCGAGGCTCACACCGAGGCGTTCGCCGCCTATCTCGAAGCCACCCTGGCCGGCCCCCGCGCCGCCCTCGAGGTCGCCGCGTCGGGCCGCTGGGCGGAGTCGGCGGCGATCATGACCGGCCGCATCCAGGCCTACCGGTCGGAATCCAATCAGCTGACCGTGCCCCGCCTCCCGGCGATCCCGTTCTTTGATCGTGGGGACTTTGACTGGGTGGCCGGGATCGAAGCCGCCACGCCAGCCATCCGCGAAGAGCTGCTGGCGGTTCAGCAAACAGCGCAGACCGGGTTTTCACCCTACATCGCCTACAATCGCGGTGAGCCCGTCAACCAGTGGATCGACCTCAACCACTCGGATCGCTGGAGCACCTATCCCCTGTGGCGCGGCGGTGAGCGTGTCGAGGAGAACCTCGCGCGCTGCCCACGCACGACCCAGGCGCTGGAGGCCGTCCAGATGGCCCGGATCGGCGGCCTTTGCCCCAACGCCATGTTCTCGGTGTTGGCGCCCCACACCCAGATCCCGCCGCATCACGGCGAGACCAATGCCCGGCTGGTCGTCCATCTGCCCCTGATCGTGCCGCCAAACTGCACCTACCGGGTCGGTTTCGAACACCGCACCTGGACCGAGGGTGAGGTGCTGATCTTTGACGATACGATCGAGCATGAGGCGCGCAACGACAGCGACCTGCCGCGCACGGTCCTGATTTTCGATGTCTGGAACCCGCTGCTCTCCCTCGCCGAGCGGGAGATGGTCGAGGCCATGACCAAGGCCGCTCGCGACTTCAACAGCGAGCCATGAGAGTCGGCCGGCCGTAACCGGCTCTCCTATCGGATAGGCATCGGCGCCAGCACCATGCCATGGCCTTCACCGCGCAGCCTGGCTTCGCTCACCTGATCCAGAATCGCCTGCGACCGCGGATCGCCAAACACCCAGGCCGCCGCCGCCAGGGTGCGCGCCGACATGGCGGAGACGCCGAGCGCACGCTGCAGCGTCTCGAAGGCCCCTTCGCTGGGCGTCATCCGGCGCAACTGGATCTCGCCCTTCAGACCGGCCAGAGCCTTGGCCTTGTCGACGGCCTGATAGAAGCCGCCCAGCTCATCGACCAGGCCGAGCGTGCGGGCCTGTTCGCCGGTCCAGACGCGGCCCTTGGCGAGTTCGCGCACCTGCTCGACCGGAAGTTTGCGACCGGTCGCCACACGTACGATGAAGGTCTCGTAGATCCGGTCCATCCAGCCGCCGAAGGCCGCCCGCTGGGTCGCGGTGAACGGCTGGCTCAGGCCAAAGCCGCCGGCATACTCGCCGCCGACCCCGGTCTGGCGCACATCCACGCCGAACTTCTCCAAGGCCGGGCCGAGGGCGAACTTGCCGCCGAAGACGCCGATCGAGCCGGTGAGCGTGGTGGGCTGGGCGATGATGGCCGAGGCCTCCGAGGCGATCCAGTAGCCGCCTGAGGCGCCGTAGCTGCCCATCGACACCACCACGGGCTTGCCCGCCGCCTTGGCCACCCGGATGGCGTCGAGGATCTGTTCCGAGGCGGTATCCGAACCGCCGGGTGAATTGATCCGGAGCACAATGGCCTTCACAGCCTCGGTCCTGGCAGCGGACAGGATCGCGCCCGCCAGATCGTCGGAGTAGATCGTTGCGCCGCCGGTGAAGGGATTGGATCCCCGATCTCGCCCGGTCAGGATGGCGCCCTCGGCTTCGATCACCGCGATGGAGTCGCCGATCTTGCCGTCGCCTTCCTGATGGCTGTCGGCATAGTCGTGGAAATCTATGGTCCTTGCGCCGTCGCCCGCCTTGTCCAGCAGGGCCTGCTCGGTTTCGCGAACCTGGCCCAGCCGATCGATGAGCTTCAGCTTGAGCGCGTCATCGGCCAGATAGGGGCCCGCCTCGAGCGCCGTGCGCAGGCCCGCCGGGTCGGTCTTGCGGTCCTGCGCGGCGAAGCCGAGGTTGGAGCCGTAGACGGAGCCGATCCAGGAGAGCTGGGACTGGCGGTGGGCGGGTGTGTAGTCGCTGAAGAGGTAGCCGTTGACGGCGTTCTTGTACTCATAGCGCTGCTCGTACTGCGGCACGACGCCGTACTTGTCGAAGAAGCGCTTGAAGAACAGGTCCTCGGTGGCCACGCCGGTCACCTGAAGGGAGGCGCCGGGCTGCATCCAGAGCTGATCGGCAGCAGCGCCCAGCATGTATGTGGTCGTCACGATGCCGGCGGGATAGATGCCCTGGCTGTGGGCGTAGATCGGCTTGCCGGCGGCGCGGAACTGCTTGAAGGCCAGCCGGATCTCGTCGGCCATGCCGGGCTCGATGCCACCTTCGGGCAGCCGAACCAGCAGGCCCTTGACCCGGTCGTCGGTCCCGGCCCGCTTCAGGGTGGAGATGATCGACATGACGGAGTCTGAACCGCCGCCGAGCCCCAGCAGGGGATTGTGCGGGGACTGGTCATTCAACGGCCCACGCAGGTCCAGCTCAAGCACCGCCTTGCCCGGCAGGGGTGCCGGCGCGGTTGCTGAAACCGCCAGGCTGATGATCAGGATAGGCACCCCGATCAGGAAGATCAGCAAACCTGTGAACACTCCGGCTGTCGTGATCAGAAACTGCTTCATGCGTCCGGTCTGGTGATTTGCGCCGAGGTTGATATCCGCCTCTCGCATAGAATGGGGCGCCGGCAAAGCCGGTAGGGTAGAGGTCGTTTCAGGTCAGTCAGGGACAACGCAGATGGTAGACATTTCGGGCTTCATTGATCCGGTGGAAGAAGACGCCGACGACGGGGCGGTGGCCGAGGACCTGGTCGCACTGAAAGCCTGCCTGCAGGCCCTGGCCGACGCCATCGCCAGCACGAACCTGGCGGTGATCAGCAGCAACCAGGGGGACGCGGCGGGGGCGACCGCGCGAGTGCAGGCGTCTGTGGCGGGGCTCAAGCGGTTTCACGAGGCGTTTGTGGTTCTGGATCGCGACCCTGGCGAAGAGGTTGACGACGAGGAGGATTGAACGGGAAAGCCCGCCGACCGCCTAGACAGCGTCCTTCACGTCCAGGGTTTCGCGAAGCTCGCGCTTGAGGAACTTGCCGTTGGCATTGCGCGGGATCGAACTGTCCAGCACCCAGATGTAGCGGGGGATCTTGTGCTTGGCCATGACGCCGGCGCAGTGCGCGCGCAACGCTTCGGCGCTGAGGCTCATGCCCGGGCGAGCGACCACGGCGGCCCCCACTTCCTCGCCAAGACGGTCATCCGGAACGCCGAACACACTGCATTCGGCGACCGCATCGTGCTGATAGAGGACGGCCTCGACCTCGGCGCAGTAGATGTTCTCGCCGCCACGCAGGACCATGTCCTTCTTGCGGTCGACCAGGAAGATGAAGCCTTCCTCGTCCAGATAGGCGACGTCGCCGGTGTGCAGCCAGCCGTCGGTGATGGAGTCTGCGGTGGCCTCCGGGCGGTTGATGTAGCCCTTGATGACCGGCGCGCCCCTGACCCAGAGCTCGCCCGGCTGGCCGGGGGGCAGGACCTGGCCGTCGTCGCCCACGACCCGGGTCTCGAAGGTGGGCATGGCGCGGCCGCAGCTGGCCGGTTTGTCCACGAAGAAATCGCCGGAAATCGAGGTGATAATCCCGCAGGTCTCGGTCATGCCGTAGCCGGTGTTGGGCCGTGCGGTGGCCACCGTGCCGTCAATCTTGGCCACCAGATCCGGCGGCAACTGCGCGCCGCCGCCGCCCACCGAGAGGAGGCTGGAGGTGTCGTACTTGGCAAAGTCCGGATGGGTGACCAGTTCGCGCGCCATGACGGGCACGCCGCTGACCGAGCCGATCCGCTCGCGTTCCACCAGCTTCAGCGCCTCGCCGGCGTCCCACCGGTACATCAGCACCATCTTGCCGCCGCCGGCCGTGGTGGCGTAGGCGGCGCAGTTGTTGGCGGTCACGTGGAACAGCGGCGTTGTGATCAGGGTGACCGGGATCGGCGGGGCGACCGTGGGATCGGGAACCACGCCAGTGGCGCGCTGGGTGGCGAGCGTGTGAGCCTGTCCGGAGAACATCATGTTCATCAGGTTTGACACACAGCCGCGGTGGGTGAGTTGCGCGCCCTTGGGAAAGCCCGTGGTGCCGGAGGTGTAGAAGATGCACATGTCGGCGTCGGGATCGACGTCGACGGCAGGCAGATCGCCGCCCTGGGCGATGACCTCCGACCAGGCCGTCGCGCCCGCCGGCAGGGTGTCGACGCGCACGGCCACCATCCGGGCCGCACCCAGCATGTCCGGCTGTTCGGCGATCCGGGCGATTCGCTCGGCGTCGGCGAACACGATCTTGGGCTGGGCGTCATTGAAACCATAGGCCATCTCGGCGGCGGTCCACCAGGCGTTCATGCCGACCACGGCCACGCCCAGGCAGGCGCCGGCCCAGTAGATCAGCATCCACTCCGGAAAATTACGCATGGCGATGGCGATCCGGTCGCCGGGCTGCACCCCCTGGGCCAGCAACCAGTTGGCGACAGCGGCCACCTGGGCGTGGGACTGGGCATAGGTCAGGCGCTCGTCCTCATAGACGAGGTAGTCGCGCTCGGCGAACGCGGCGGTGGAAAGCCAGACGGCGCGCACATTGGGCGGCGCATTCCTGAAGGCCCTGAGCGGCGCGCCCCGCACCTCGATCTCGGCCACCTCGAAGGGCGCGCCGGGGCCGGTGAGTTCGGCCCAGGTCTTGTTCAACTCGGTATAATGCATCGTCGACTTATCCCTAATCGCACCGGCGTCTGCGCACCTGGCTTCGCAGGTGTCATAGCCAACGGGACGGCGGAGCGCGAGCCCCGGTTTTGGGGCGTCCGCTTCATATGAGGCGGGGCCGATGATCTCCACCCACGCGTGGGTGGGATGGCGAGATCAGCCGGTGTCGGCGGCCGGCGGCGCGGCGGCGGGTTGGCCGGCGTTGACGTCGTCATCCCCCAGGTCGGGATCAGCGTCAGTCGGCGGACGGGGCAAGGTGCGCCATTCGGCGACGTGGTCTTCGGTCAGGCCCAGACTGCGACAGGCGCGGCGGATCTGCGCATCCACGTCGGCGGTGGTGAAGTCCGGTTCCTCGATCCAGTCGTCGAGCTCGATATCGAGCCGTTCTGTCAGATCTCGACGGGTCCCGGCGTCGGAAACCTCGGTGTAGAGCAGCCGGCCAACGGCGTCCTGCAACACGCTGATGCGCTCGCCCAGTTCGTCGCAATGGATCAGGTCCCGCTGCATGGCGGCCCAGTCCGTGCCGGGCGACGGCGTGGTGCGGATCCGGTGGACGACGGCGTCCTGGGCCAGCTTCGCCTTCAGCGCCAGGGTCTGACGCACGCAGCGGGACGCGCGCTGGTAGGACCGGCTGAGATCGGCGACCTCGCGCGCCTCTGTGGCGGCGAGAAGCTGGGCGTGGACGTGCCTGGCCGCGCTGAGATCCATCTCAGCCAGCTCGGCCAGCATCTCGGCGCCTCGATCATCGGTGGTCGCGGTCATAGAGTGGAGTGGAACACAGAGGTACGTCAGGATCGGACGTAGCAGTTGGGCAGGCTTACGAAAGTGAGCGGAACCGCAGAAAACGCAGAGGGGCGCAGAGAGCGTCGAGAGGGAGTTACGGTGACGCTTTACTTAACCCCTGGCGCGGCGGATCATGGATCAGTGAATTAAGGGGTTAAGTAAAGTGTCACCGTAACTCCAGATTTCATCTGGCACCCTCTCAGAATGTCAAATCAATAGGCTGATAGCTGTTCGATCCCATTGATGAGAGTATAATATTCCAGATGCCGGGGGAAAGTAGGGACGCACACTACTTTCACCTGAAAGGCCGACCTGGCTTTCGCTGCCTGGACAATGCGACAAAGATCGGGGACGAAAAGTCATACGCGGCCCCACTTTCTCGGGCCGCCGTCGTGCGGTGGCAACGCCCCCTCCACCACT